>CAIXHE010000078.1 GCA_903919205.1 uncultured Opitutaceae bacterium
GGCGGGCGTCGAGCGCCTGGTGGTGGCTGACCTTTCGGCCACCCGGGGTTTCGAGGGCGATGCCCGCGTGGAGGCCCTCGCGGCAGACCTCACCAGCCCGAGCGTCGCCGCCTCGCTCGCCGAGGGCGCGGACGCGATCTTCCACCTTGCGGCCGTCGTCAGCGGCCAGGCCGAGGCGGAGTTTGACGTGGGCATGCGGGTGAACCTGGACGCCACGCGCACGCTGCTCGAGGCCGCCCGCGGCGCCGGCCGCCGGCCCCGGTTCCTCTTCAGCAGCTCGCTCGCGGTCTTCGGGCCGCCCCTCCCGGCGGTGATCACCGACGCGACCGCCGTGCATCCCCAGTCCTCCTACGGAACCCAGAAGGCGGTCGGGGAGCTGCTCGTCTGCGACTACAGCCGCAAAGGCTTCGTCGACGGGCGAGTGCTGCGCCTGCCCACCGTGTGCGTCCGTCCGGGCGCCCCGAACGCCGCGGCCTCCTCGTTCGTGAGCGGGATCATCCGGGAGCCCGTGAACGGCCAGAGGGCCGTCTGCCCGGTCGGCCGCGACCTGGAGCTCTGGCTCTCGTCGCCGCGCACGGTCGTGGCGAACCTGGTGCGCGCCGCGCTCCTGCCGCCGGAGGCGCTCGGCGCCAGCCGCATCCTGAACCTGCCCGGGATCACGGTCACGGTGGGCGGCATGATCGACGCCCTGGCGGAGGTCGCCGGGCGCGAGGCGGCCTCAAGGATCGACTTCGCCGAGATCCCCGCAGTGAAGCGCATCGTGGCTAGCTGGCCGTCGCGCTTCGACGTCGGCCGCGCGCTCGCCCTCGGCTTCGCCCAGGACCCGGACTTCCCCTCGATCGTGCGCCAGTTCCTCGAGGAGCGGCCTCCCGCCGTCACATGAGCTCGAGCAGGTCCCTGAGGGCGTCGGGGCCGCCGACGTTGCCGGGCCAGACGATGTAGCGCAGCCCGGGGAAACGGGTCTCGGGCCCCATCTCCCAGACGGGCACGCCGGCCGCCGCCTGGCCGACGACGAGAGCCCGGCGCATCCCCAGGCCGTGGATCGCTAGGTCACTCGAGGTGATTCCGCCCTTGGCGATCAGGAAACGGGGCCTGAGGGGGATGGCCCGGACGACGGCAACGAGCGCGTCCGAGACGATACGCCCTGCCCGCAGGTCGCCGGCGGACCCGAGCCGGCTCTGCCGCTCGCGGCTTGTGAAGACCACCGCGTGGCGCCCGGTCCTCATCACGGTCAGGGCCGAGTCGGCGACCCTCGCCACCTCCGCGTCGCGGGAGGCGGGCTCCGCCAGCTGCCCCACGTCGAGCTCGATCTCGATCACGTTGGGAAGGCCGAGTACGGAGGTGAGCTGGAGTGTCGTCTTCTGGGTGTAGGAGCCGACGACGAGTAGCCCCCCGTTCGAGCCCTCGTCGCAGAGTTCGGTAGCGCCGAGCACGGGGATCGGGTCGAGGCCCGAGCGCACGCGCACGAAGCTCGCTGCCGTGTGGAAGAGGTAGCGCCGGCCCGCGGCCTCCGCCTGGAGCAGGCCGTGCACGAAGACCTCGAGGTCGCCGTAGGCGGCCGCGTTCACGATCACGTAGGCGCCTGAGGGAAGGCCGAGCAGCTGCTCGCGCACGCGGTCGGCTCCGCACGGCTCGCGCAGCGTCGCCAAGCTAACCGAGGCCACGTCGGCGGCACGCACCCGGCCCTCGGTCTTCTCCTCGATCCACTCCCGCAGGTTCGAGTGGCGGTAGCCGAAGGTGGCGTCGCGCGCGAACTCGGTATCGGCCGCCGGCACGAGCGTGTCCCCGTCGGCGACATAATGGACATCGTCCAGGGTCAGGCGCCCGCCCTCGAAGAACGCCGGCACCACGATCCGCGCGTCGGGTGTGCGCCCGAGGCCCGCCTCCAGCGCCGCGAGCTCCGCCGCGAAGTGCCCCCGCAGCGTGGAGTCGCTGCGGCTGATAAGCTCCACGTCCACCCCGGTGCGCGAGGCCGCCTGCGCTAGGTTGCCTGCGATCTCGCGGCTGAGCGCGGCCGCCTCGGCCGTGGGCAGGCTGCGGGAATTGGTGAGCACGTAGAAGCAGGGCCTCGGGTCGCGCAGCGCTGCCCCAAGTGCCTCGACCGACCAATCGGCCAGCACGTCGATCCCGTGCATGGTCTGGGTCCCGGTCGGGTCGTCGTCGAGGACGACGGCCTTGGGACCCCCGCGCGACAGCTGAGCGCGCACCCGGGCCCAGTCATCGCTGGAAGGGAGCGGGGGCAGGGCGTCAAGGAGGGGTGACCTGGGCATCGGGCGGGGCTGTCCGACGGGACAGGGGCTCCATGGGATGGCATCCGCCCCGGCATTTGCCACCCCAAAAGCGCAACGACGGCCCCGACGAAGCCCCCGCCTTGGAATTTGGTGTCGCGAACCCCGCGGGGTCCGATAGGCGTCGGGGCGCCCCCGAGGGTCATTGGGGGTGTGAATCCCGAGTCCTTCGTGCGAATCCCCCTCTCTCGAATTTCCCGAGCGCTCGCCTGGGTCGGCGCAATCCTCGTCCTCTGGCTCGCCTCGATCGAGTGGCCGATCGCGCCCACGATGGGCCTCGATTCCTCGTGGGAATGCGCCCTGGTGGACGCGCACCTGCAGGGCCGCCTGTTCGGGACCGAGGTCCAGTTCACGTACGGGCCGTGGGGCTACCTAGCCTCGCACTTTGCGCTCCCCGGGTCGCTCGGCGACAAAATGGCCTGGGAATTCCTTGGGCTTCTCGGCTTCAGCGTCTCCTGGGTGATGCTGAGCTCGGCCATGGCCGGCTGGAGGCGGGCGGCGTTCCTGGCGCTCGTGCTGATCCTCGCGGGCCTCTACGAGACGGGCGTCCTCGTCCAGATTGTCCTCATCTCCCTCCTCTGGCTGGTTCCAGAGCACAGCGGGCGCGGGAGGCGCCTCTACGGCCTCGCCTGGCTCGCCTTCTTCTCGCAGCAGAAGTTCACCTTCCTGATCCTCTCGGTCGCCTGCGTGGGCGTGGCCTCCGCATCCGCGGCCCTCGGCAGGCGCTGGAGGGCGGCGCTGGCTCTGGTCGCGGGATATGCGGGCTCGTTCCTCACCCTCTGGCTCCTCGGGGGCCAGCGCCCGGGCAACCTGCCGGCCTACCTTCGGGCTAGCTTCGAGATCAGCCGGGGCTACAGTGCCGCGATGGGCCTCGAGCCCGGCGCGGCCTCCCTCGCCGCGGCCCTGTGCGTGCTCGCGATCGCCGCGGTCACGGTCGCCCTGGCCGCCCGGCGAGCGACCGCGGGTGGGCGGGGGGCCGTTCTGTGCATCCTCGGGGCGGGATGGTTCCTTGCGTGGAAGGAGGCGTTCACGCGAGCGGACCTGCATTCCCTCAGCCTGTTCTTCTACTCGGCCGCCGTTGCCGTCGCCCTGATCGGGCTCCACCGGGACGATCGAGGCGTCCAGGCGACCGCGGCGGCGGTGCTCGTCTTATCGGCGGCGTCCCTCGGCCTCCGCGGCCAAGGTTACCTGTGGATGGGGCCGGCCGTCGCATGGGAAAGGCTGCGCGAGCGCCCGCGCGAGATCCTGCGCCCGGGCGGCGTACTCCGCCGGTACTCGGACGAGCTGCATGAACACGAGCGCGGCGCGGACGATCCGCTGCTGCGCCGGGACGTGGGCGAGGGCCGGGTGGACGCCCTCACGATCGACAACAGCCGCGTCGTCCTGAACGGGCTCCGCTACCATCCGCGACCGGTCTGCCAGAGCTACAGCGCCTACACGCCGTCCCTCGCCGCCGCCAACGCTGCGTTCTTCTCCGGAGAAGGGGCCCCAGCGTACGCCACCGTGACCTTCAGTGTCATCGACGGGCATCCTCCCGCTCAGGACGACGGCCCCTCCCTGCTCGCCATCGTGCGCGGATATGAGTTTGTCCGATTCACGCCCGACTACACGCTCGTGCACCGGCGGCCCGGCGCCGCGGCGGATCGGCAGCTGATCGGCTCGGCGTCGCCGGCCTATGGCGACTGGATCTCCGCGCCGGTAGGCGCGGGTCATCCCGTGTGGATCGAGGTGGACATTGAACCGACGTGGGTCGGCAGGGTGCGTGCGCTCCTCTACCAGGCGCCCGGGGTGCGCATGAACGTCCGGGGGACCCGGGGTGAGGCGCTCCAGTACCGGCTGGTGCCAGCGGCCGCTCGCTCCGGCTTCTTTCTGCAGCCCTGGATCAGCAACCACGGCGATTTCGCCCGGCTCATGCTCGGGGGAGCCAATACCGTGGCCTCCAGCATCCAGTTCGAGTGCCCGGGGTCCGCAAGGGCCTCTTGGGGCACGCCGCGGGTGAGGTTCTACAGCCTGCGCGACCTGGCGCTCGAGCCCTACCCCTGAGGGGCCTTTCGCGAGCGAGGCCCGCGGCCCCCGCTTCGCACCTCAACCGGCGTGGAGCGCGCGCGTCCCGGTGGGGAGCGCCACGGCGGCGCCCCAGGGCGCTTAGGGATTGCGGGCGTCGGCCCGTTGGAGATTCATGAGGGCATGTGGCGCGCCCTCCTCGTGTTCTCGTTGGCGGGCAAGGCCGTTGCCGTCGTGCTGTGGTCGTTTTCATCGTTTCACTGGGGCGCGGCCGCGTGCTTCTTCCTGCCGGACCTACCGATCCTCTACCAGGTCTTCGTGCCGTCCTCGCAGATCCTGTGCCGCGTGTTCACCCGATTCGACACACCCCGCCAGGAGGTGTGGCTCACGATCGACGATGGACCGCATGAGGAGGACACCCCTCAGATTCTGGAGCTGCTCGACCGGCACGGCGCCCGCGCGACCTTCTTCCTGATCGGGGAGCGCGCGGAGCGCCACCCGGGGCTCGTGTCGGAGATCCTGCGCAGGAACCACGAGGTGGGCCACCACACGCAGACCCACCCGGTCGCTTCGTTCTGGTGCGCCTCGCCGTCGCGGGTCGGCAGGGAACTCGACGACGCATTGCGGGTGTTCGAGCGCGGCGGCGCAAGTCCGCGCTGGTTTCGCGCGCCGGTCGGGATCAAGAGCTTGTTCCTGCGCTCCGCCCTGCGGGCGCGCGGCCTGGCTTGCGTGGGCTGGAGCGTCCGGAGCCTCGACACCGTGTCGCGCGATCCAGACCGCGTCGCGTCGCGGGTGATGCGCTCGGTGCGCCCGGGCTCGATCGTGCTCATGCACGAGGGCCGATCGCTCGACAGCGGCGTCCGGGTCAAGGCTCTCGGCCGGGTGCTCGACGGGCTCGCCGAGAGGAAAATGGCCTGCGTAGTGCCCCGTCCGGAGCAGTTGCGATAGAGCGTTCCGCCGTGGCTTTTTCGCTCATTGACTGCACCAAGCGATGCCGTGCTATCTGGAGCCCGCGCTAAGACCCTATGAACGCCAACACACCCGCCGTGCGGGCCCACGCCGACTGCACTGTCAGGTTTGCCGCTGCCAAGATCGGCACGGAGCAGGCTTCGGACGGCCTGCGCGTGGCGCTGCCGGTCCTGGCGGGAGCCGCGGAGGCCTGCCTGCTGGAAGATGCCTCGGGGCCGATGTTGGCCGACGGCTGGACGCTCTACCGAGCCGGGGCGTGCCTGGCCGGCTTCGCCACGGCCGCGGCCGGTGCCGACCTCGAGCGCGCGACCGACGAGCTCTACCAAAGGCTGTTCGCCCTGACGGCGGGCCTCCACCTCTACCGGGTCTGGAACTACGTGCCCCACATCAATGCGCTCACCCGCGGCGTCGAGGCCTACCATGGCTTCTGCAGCGGGCGCTCGCGGGCCTTTGAGAGGGAGTTTGGGTCCGAGTTTCAGCGCGTGCTTCCCGCGGCCTCGGCCGTGGGCAGCCACGGGGGGCCGTTGTCGGTGGCCTTCCTCGCCGGGAGCGCTCCTCCGCAGCATTTCGAGAATCCCGCACAGACCCCCGCGTTCAAATACCCGGTTCAATACGGGCCGCGCCCGCCGAGCTTCTCACGCGCCACCGCCGTGACGCTGGGGCCCGAACGGCACGTCTTCATATCAGGGACTTCCGCCATCCGCGGCCACGCGTCCTTGGCCGTCGGGAGTTTCGACGGACAGCTGGGCTATACGCTCGAGAACCTGGCCCTGATCCGCGACACGGCGGGGGCGGGGGAGCTCACCGGGGGCTCCTCGTCGTGGCGGCGCGCCCTGAAGGTATTCCTTCGCCGGCCCGAGGATCTGCGGCCTGCGCGCGTTCGCCTCGAGCGGGACCTTCTGCGGGACGGGGATACGGTGAGCTACCTGAACGCCGACATCTGCCGCTCGAACCTGCTGGTGGAGATCGAGGAAACCCTCGTCTCGGGGGCCTAGCCGAAGAGGCGGGCGGCCACGCTGCGTGCGTCCACCTTGCCCCTTGCGTTCAGGGGCAACCCGGGCACCACGGCCCATTTCTTGGGGATCTTCCAGGGCGCCGTGTTCAGGGCGAGTTCGGCGCGAAGCTCCGCGACCGGCCGCTCCGTGGCCACCGCCGCCCCCAGGATCGCCTCGGGGCCGGGGCTCACCTGCACGCAGGCCTCGCGCACGCCCGCCAGCCTGCGCAGGCTGAGCTCGACCTCCGCCACGCTCACGCGGCGACCGGCCACCTTGACGATGGCGCCGCGGCGACCGGCCAGCCGTAGGCCTCCCCTTGCATCGAGCGTGGCGAGGTCACCGGGGCTCCAGCAACCCTGGCCGCCCGTGCGGCGCCGGTTGCCGGCCGTGAACACGGCCGGGCTGCACACGCGGATCCGGCGTCCTCGGAGGGCCGTCACCTGGACCGAGCGCAGCGGCCTGCCCACGCCCCCCACGAGCGTCGCCCCGCCGCCGCGGTCGAATGCGATGCCGCCTGTCTCGCTGGATCCGTAGAAATTGCAGAGGGGCAGGCCGAAGCGCGCAAGGAAGTCCCTGGCGACCTCGGGCGGCAGCGGCGCGCCCGCGGAGACCGCCAGTCGCAGGCTCTTGAGGAGGGCCGGCTCAACCCCGGCGGCAGCAAGGGCGCGCCAGACGGCGGGCACGCTGGGGAACACGGTGGGGCGCCAGCGATGGATCTCCTCCGCGACGGCGCTTGGGAGGGGAGATGACCCGCACACAAGCGGGATTCCCCGGGTGATGAGCGGGAGGGTAAGGTTGCCGAGGCCGTACGAGTGACCCAGCGGGATCAGTGCGTGGTTTAGGTCGTTAACGCCGATCCCCATGGTCGCCGTCACCTGGCGGCCGTCGGCGATCAGCTGCTCCGCGGTGAACACAAGGGGCCGTGGTTCCCCGGTCGAGCCCGAGGTCAACTTGACCAGGCAGGCCCGCCCTCGGAGGCGCCGCGAGCCGTCGAGGGGAAGCAGGTGCGAGCCGTCCCAGCGGAAGGCGGCCCTTACGGAGGCGGCGATCCGCTCCTGGGCCGCCGGGGGCTCCCCGGGGTCCAGTGGCACCATCACGGCGCCTGCGCGAAGAAGCCCCAGGAACACCTCGAACCAGCCGATCCCGTTGGGGGTGGAAAAGACGACGGCCCGCCCAGCGAGCGGTAGGGCCTGCGTCGCGTGCGACGCGAGCCACGACCGAGCCCGCCGGTCGAGCTCGTCGAATGTGAAGGACGCTCCGTCCCAGGCGTGGACGACGGCCGTATCGGCGCCCCTGCGCCGAAGCGTCCTCTCCCATGCCGATGCGAGGGCGTTGCTCATGCCTTTCGAGAAATCGGTGCGAAGTGCTCGAATTCGATCGTGAGCAGGGCCACGAGCACCATCGCGGCCACGGTCACGCCGAGCGCGTGGACCACGGGGATGGCGCTCAGCGCGAGGACCCCGAACGACGCCGCGGTGCACAGCGCGGAGAGGCGAACCGAGATCGGCGGCGGGCTCCTGAGGTAGGCGGAGGTCACCGTGAAAATCGAGTAGTTGTGCGTGAGGCAGACGCCGAGGAAGGCCCCGAGCAGGTGGAAGAGGTTGAGCGGTAGCCCGAGCCAGCCGCACAGTCCAAAGAGCCCGAGGGCCACGCCGCAGGGGATGGAGAACACGCGCGCGCCGTCCCGGGCGCCGTAGGCGAGGAGCACCCCGAGCCCGATCATTGTCAGCCCGATGATGCTCAGCCACATCGCCGACTTTCGGTACCGAGCGAAGATCGCGTTGAGCGACTCCAGCTGGTCCACGCTCACGGAATTCGCGGCCTTCGGGGGCACCTTCCCGGGTGCCGGGCTTGCGAGGGTGACGAACCAGGCGAGCGGCCGGCCGTCGTGCAGCAGGAGCGAAAGCGGGCCGACCATGGAGGCTCCGAGGGCGTGCACGCTCGCTGCGAGCTCGCTGTCCGACGCGCGGCTGGCGTAGGCCCCGTAAGCCTCGAAGAAGGGCGCGAAGGCCTCGGTGTCAAAGCCCGCGCGAACCAGGGCCCCGCGCAGGAGGTCGGGAAACTCCGGGTGCGCTCGGACGAAGGCCAGCGACTCCGCGTGCTCGGGGCCGGTCGGTATGACCGCGCCGAGGTTGGAGAACCGGGTGCGCGGGCCCTGCATGCGCAGCCAGGCGTCCAGGTGGTCGAGCGAATCGCGCGCCTCGGAGAGGGTGGGGCCCTGGGTGAGGTAGACCGTGGGCTCGGATGCACCCGTGAAGAGGGTCCGGATTCGCGCGTCCTCCAGCTGCAATTCGGGCGTCGGTATCTGCAGCTCGCGGATGTCGTCCCGCCAGCGGACAAGGAAAAGGCCTGGCAGCGCGGCCAGCCAGAGGGCGACAAGCGCGCGGCGCACGAGGCTCCGGGCTGCCGCAGGCGGGGTCAGCCCTGCGGGCAACGGCCGCGCGGGCAGGTACGGGTCACGCACCATCGAGAAATAGAGGACGGCGCTCCCCAGGGCGCACAGCAGCCCGGAGCCGACGAAGAGTCCGAGCTGGCGGACGAGCGGCAGCTCGGAAAAGAGCAACAGCGCAAAGCCCGCGACCGTGGTCAGGCAACTGGAGAGGAGCGGTTTCCTGAGCCGGTGGACCTTCGCCCAGTAGTCCTCGCCCGGTGCAGCCGGCGCCTGCATGAACAGGTAGAAGCCGTAGTCGATCGCCACCCCGGTGAGCAGCGAGCCGACGACGAACACGAGGACGTGGATGCGGTCAAAGGCGAGGGTGGTGAAGACCCACGCGCCGAGCACCGCCAGCAGCACCGGGGGCGCCAGATGCAGGGCGCGGTGGGCGCCGCGGATGAGGACCAGCACCACCGCGAGCACCGCCGCGGCGGAGAGCGCGTTCAGCCATCCGAGCTCGCGCTCGATCCGGGTCCTGCTGGCCGAGGCAAACCGGTTGACGCCGGTGTAGGCGACCGTGGTCCCGGGGAATTCGGTGCGGGTTGCGGCGAGGGCGCCCTCGATCGCCTCGAACACGGGCTCCTGTCCGGCGGGCTCGAGCGGCGACGCGGCGATCTTTCCCCAGACGCGCGCCGGGGCGCCGATGGCCGAGGCCGCGGGCTCTCCGGCAAGCGGCAGCCCGGATTCCATCCGCTCCAGGGCGCCGGGCACCAGCAGCAGGGGATCCGCCGGCAGCACGTCCTGGAGCGCGAGCCCCTCGGGCCGGGACAGAAACCTGACCAGGTGATCCGCCGAGTCGGCGGCGAGCCAGGAGGCGAAGGCGTCGGGGCTGCCGCCCGTGGCGCGGTAGGCTTGCGCCCGCTCGCGCAGCCACTGCGGCAGGAGGAGGGTGAAGCGCCGCTGGAACACTTCCCGGCCAAGGCTCTCCAGGGGCGCGCCCTCGCCGAGCGCGATCGCCTGCTCGAACGCGCGATGCCTGGCCAATTCGCCGGCAAAGCGCGTGCAGGCGGCCTGGGGCGCGGGCGCTGCGTCCGGGCCCGTCAGGACGAAGAGCATCACGCGCGCCTCGGAATCGCTCGCCAGCTCCCTCACGAGCGCAATCTCGGGCGAGCGCTCGCCAGACGGGAGCAGGTCGATCACGTCGGTCGAGACCTTCGCCGCGTAGTCGATCCGGGCAAGCCACACGCCGCCGATCAGCACGGCCGTCCCCAGGACCAGTGCACCCAGGACTCGGCGGCGGCTCAGAATGCTCATCGTCGCCTAGCGAAAGTACTGCCGCAGTTCCTCGGCGGAGAAGGCGCCGGTGCGCGGGGTTGCCACACGGATCTCGACGCGCTGCGTGGCCGAGCGCCTGAGCTCAATGCGGCTCACCGCGGGGCCGCTGCCCTCGACCGTGATCTCGCCCAGCGTGCGGCGCAGCGAGTCCTCCCGGGGGACGAGCACGATCGCCCAGTCCCCGTCGACCCGCCTGCCGTAGAGCTCGAAGGCCTGGGCGAGCGGGGCGAGGTCGAGCCTAAGGAGGTGGATCAGCGCGAAGTTGGCGGCGGAGGCCCTCGGGTCCTCAGGCACCGCTCGGTCGCCCGCCGCGGTGCGCACGAGCGAGCCCTTCCGGTCGATGATGACGGTTTGCTCCTCCGGCCCGAGGTAGTGCAGGCTCAGCCCGCGCTCCGAGGAAAGGCGGACCTCCCCGCGCAGGACGGCGGGCTCCTTCCTGAAGGAAAAGTGGCGCTCCTCCGTGAAATCGGCGGTGATCGCGCGCTCGCCCGCCAGCTGGCCCGCGAGCCGCGTCCACGCGGGGTCGTCGGGCGCAAGCCGATTCTCGGGAACGGGGGGCACCGCCACGGCTGCTGCGAGGCCCGCAGGCACCCCCGCAATCAACAGGACCATGAGGACGGGACGGATCATCGGCTCGGCCTCATCCGGCTGCTGCGGCCGCCCGGGCCGCCGAGGCCCAGGCACGCCGGTGCCTGAGCACGGCCGGCCACCTCAGCACCGCGAGCTCGAGCAGGAGCCTCGCGTGCATGAGGACCAGGGTGATGTTGTCGCGCAGGTAGCGGAAGTGGGATACGCCCCCGTCGGCGGTCGTGAAGTACCTGACGGCCGAGGCCAGGTTGATCGGCTCAACGCCCGCCCAGAAGAGCCGTACCGCGGCCACCGTGTCGAAGTCGTAGCGGCGGCCCCCCCGCAGCGGGCCGAGGACGTCGAGGAGAGGCCCCACCGGGTATACGCGGAAGCCGTAGAGAGGATCGTCGATGGCCCGTCCCAGCGTCTCCACCCAGGCAACGGCCACGCTCAGCTTGCGGCCGTAGAGGCGCTCAAGCGGGACCTCGGGACCAAACACGGGCCGGCCGAGGATCATCGCCGCCGGGCGCCTCTGGGAGCATTCCATGAACGCGGCGATTCCATCGGCCGGGTGCTGCCCGTCGGCGTCCATGACGAGCGCATGGCTGTAGCCCTGCTGGCGGGCCGCGCGCAGCCCGGCGAGGACCGCGGCGCCCTTGCCACCGTTGTGGGGCAGCATGAGGACTTGGAAGCCCGGCTCGCGGGCCGATAGCTCGACGAGCGAGCGCTCGCTGCCGTCGGTGCTTCCGTCGATCACCAGCAACACGGGCCGCCAGCGGGCCAGCACATCGGCGACCACACCGGCCAGGCGGCGACCCGTGTTATAGCTCGGCAGGATGACGACGTGGCTCGGCGAGGGCGCCATGGGTCAGGTGTGGACCGGGAGTTGTACCGAACCCGTGCGCGGCGGGCGCGCCGCCACGGGGGTCTCTCCCTGTTCAAACCAGGCCTCGATCCTGTCCACCACGCCATCCGTGTCCCTGCCCGGCGGCTCGAGGCACGGCCCGAGCGCCACGGTCACGGTCGCCGGGAGGTGTGGCACCACCCACCACGGGCGCTCCTTGGTGAGGAGCGCGGAGTCGCACGTGATGCGCACGAGCTGGATCGGGGCCCGGGCGATCCGGGCAACGGCCACGAATCCCGGCTTGAGGGGATTGAGGGTGCCTTCCCGAGAACGCGTCCCCTCGGGGAAGACGAGCAGGGTCTGGCCCCGCGCGATCTTCTCGGCGGCGCTGCGCAGCAGCTGCAGGCCCCGGTCGCTGTAGAGGTAGCCGGCGCAGCGCGCCGTGGCGCCGTAAAGGGGATTCTGGCGGACGTCGGGCTTCGTGACGCACACGGCCTCGGGCAGGCGCGCCAGCAGCCATCCGACATCCACCAGGCCCGGATGGTTGGCGGCGACGACCAGCCCCCGGGACTTGGGCCAGCGCTCGAACCCCTCGTAGCGCACCGGCACGATGCCCGCGAGGGACAACCAGCGTACGAAGATCATGAAGGCGCGGTGGACCAGGCGCTGCGTCAGCGGTTCCCGCACGGCCGGCTTCACGAATGAGCCGAAGAGCATGCACAGACAGTTGAGCGCAAGCGCCATCAGGGCGAAGACGGCGAATGACGCGTAGTACGCGGCTATCTGGTAGGCCCTGAGTGTAAGGCGCATGAGGTGGGTGGCCTAGCGTTCACCGTCCCGGGGAGCAACCGGGTTTAACGGTAGAAAATTCAACCAAAGCTCGGGGTGTTGTCGAATCAAGTTTTCAAGGTGCGCGAGCACGGCCTGGAAGTGCTCGTGAGCCCGCAGGAGGTTCGCAGCGCGCCCGAGCGCAGGGTCGGCCGTGAAGGCCGGCGACGCGTGGATCACGGTCTCGTCCCGCTCCTCTCCCGGAACGCCGACGCAGAAGATGACGGGCCGGTCGAAGAGCAGCGCCAGGTGGTAGATGGAGGAGGGGAACTTCCTGCGGGCGCCGAGGAAGTCAAAGTAGTCGGTCTTTGAGGTGAACTCGATGCGGTCGCACTGCATGGCCAGCGAGCCGCCCGAGGCGACCGCCTCCTTGAGCGCGAACAGCATGTTCTCGGGCCTGTCCACCCAGATGACCGTGATCCATTGCCCGAACATGCGCTCCATCTTGGCCGTGTCGGCGGCGTTGCCCATCTGCAGCCGGACCATGAACACCTTGCGGTTGAAGTGCTGGCCGAGCAGGTACCCGATGAGGTCGGACTGGCCGAAGTGGAACGTCCCGAAAAACGCGGGCTTTCCGGAGCCCACTAGGGCTTCGAAGTCCCCCGCGTGGCCGGCCGCGAGGCGGCCCCTCTGGGGGACGCCGCCGGCCGCGCGAAGCTTGGCGACGAGGAACACCGCGTACGTGTAGAAGTGCCGCCAGATCTCCAGGGCTGTCGGCCTACGGCCGAGGGCCGCCGCAAGGTAGTCGCGCGAGTGCCGCCGCTGCACCGGCATGCAGGCCGCCGCGGCCGCCGCGCCGATCCCGACCAGTACCCGGTACACGGGCCACGGCAGCAGGCGGTCGGTCCCCTGGAGGACCGCGAAGCCCCAGCTGGGCCCCGGGTTGCGCATCCGCTGGCCCTGCGCGTTCATGACCAGTCGAGGCTCCATTCGCCCCCGGCTCCGCTCCACGAGAGGCCCCGGCGCTCCCCGACGGCGTCCGCAAAATCCGGCAGGCTGGGGCAGGTCTCGTCGGGCGCGCCCCCGGCCGTGAACCTCACGCGGCCCAGGGCGCCCGAAGGGTCCTGGGTCAGCACCAGCGCGAGCGCAAACGCCCGGTCGCTGGCCATCCCCTTCTCGAGGAGCCAGCTGCCGCGTTCCTCCCCGCAGGCGAGCACCACCCGCGGCGCCGTCTCCAGCAGGGCCACCAGCAGCGCCGACTCGACGAGCCGCCGGCGCCCGGTGATCGGCCAGTACCGGCCCACGCTCTGCTGGCGTCCGATCAGCACCTGCTGGACGGCGCTCGGGTGGATCGACGTCTGGAAGAGGAGCGGGCTCGCCGCCGGGAAGGTCCCGAGGAAGTCCTCGAGCGCCCGCGTTTCCGCGTAGGTGCTCGCGTAGACGACGGCATCGTCTTCGCCGACCGGGACCCCGTCGAGCGCGGCGCCGGTCAGCAGCCCCAGGTGGGTCATGCGGCGCAGGGCGGTTCGCGGGAACTTGTCCGCAAGGCGGACCCTGGCCGCGGCCGCCTGCTCCCCAGGGTGGGGGCGCTCGAGGCGCATGAACTGGATCGAGCGCTCAGGCATGGGTGAGCAGGAGTGCGGCGTGGGCCCCGCCGAAGGCGTTGCTGGCGATGACGGCCCCATCGAAGCCGGCGGTCGAGAACGGCTCGAGCGCCACCGCGTCCGCGAAGCACGGCGGGGCGCTGCCGATTGTCCCCGGCGCCCGCCCGCTCCGCACGGCCGCGACCGCGAGGGCGAGCTCCACCAGGCCGCAGCTGCCGAGCGTGTGCCCGAGGCTCCCCTTCCAGGACACGAGCGGGGCGCCCGGAAAAGCCCTTGCGAACGCCTCGGCCTCCAGGCGGCCGGCCTCGAGGGTGCCCGTCCCGTGGCCCTTGACCCACAGGCGCCGGCCCGACGCCGCCGCAGCCACCCCCTCTGCGCAGGCCGCGAACCCCGAGCCGTCGGCCTGGTTCCCGGTGAAGGAGCGCATCTCGTTGTGGAGGGCCTGGGCCCGGATCACGAAGTCGCAGGGCGCGCGGGTCAGCACGGCGAAGGCCGCGCCGTCGCCGAGCCCGATCGAGCCGGATTCCCGCGCCTGGTAGGGTGCGGGCATGTCCGCATTGAGGATCTTCAGGCTGTGGAAGCCCCCCGCGACGAACGGGCTCACGAAGTCAAAGCTGAAGGCCAGCACCCGGTCGGCCAGTCCCGCGTGGAGGAGGCGGGAGGCATGCAGAAGACCGACATGCGCGGACACGCAGGCGTGCGAGAGGATGTGCACCTGTCCGCCCCAGCCGAACTCGCGCTGAAGGTGATCCACGCAGGCAAAGGGCGCCCCGTGGGCGAGGTGGCCGGGATCCCTTCCGCCCATGTAGGCATAGAGGCTGCCCACCCCAAAGTTGCTGCTCGTGACGACGACGGGGCTGCGGGGGGACCCCCAGGGTCCCTGGGGAATGCCCGCCGCGAGGGAGCGCAGCGGTCCCATCCAGCGCGGCGGCAGGCTCTCCGTCATCTCGGGCGAACCGGCCAGGGCGAGGGGCACGCGCTCGCCCCCGTCCGCGCCGAGGACGGGGAGCCGTTCGAGCGCCCGGCGGCCGGCGAGGAGGGCGTGGAGCGTGGCTTCGGCGTCCCCGAACGGGGTCAGGCAGCCGAGGGCCTCGATTCCCGTGGGAGGAGGGTCCTCGATGGGGCTCATTCTGCCCCGTCAGGCGGGTTGGCCGGATTCGTGGGCGCGGATGAAGGCCGCGAGCCCGGACACGCTGGAGAGCGCCGCCCGTGACTTCTCGCTGCTGCTGATCCTGATGCCGAACTCCCGCTCGAGGCGAACGACCAGTTCAAGGGCATCCACGGAATCCAGCCCGAAGCGGGTGGACTCGAAGAGCGGCTCGTCGTCCGGAATGTCCTCCGGCCGGACGTCTTCTAGCCTGAGAGTATCCACGATGAGGATCTTGAGCCTGGCGATGAGCGGGTCTGGCATGCAGGGTCTTTGGGTCAGGGTTTCAGATGGGAGGCGTGGCGCGAGCCGATTCTTGGAAGCCTAGTCCCCGGGGTTCGTCGCCACGTACTCGCTGAACAGCCCTAGAAGCTTCGCGCGGCCTACCTGGGCGAGCCCTGCGGCCCGCAGCGCCGCCAGGACCGACTCCGGAGGCACGCACGCGTCCATGGTCTCCCAGTAGTACTCCATCATGTCCCGTGCCGCGCGGCTGCGGGTGAAGAGCTGCGTCAGGAACGGGTATATGCGCCTGAAGTAGAGTTTGAAGAGGAAGCCGCCCACCGGGCCCGAGGGCTTCGTCACCTCCAGGATGAGCAGCTTGCCCCCTGGCCTCAGCACCCGCCTGTATTCGCGGAACGTCTCCTCCAGGCTCGTCACGTGGCGGAGCGCGTAGCCCATCGTCAGGAAGTCAAACGCGTGGTCGGCGAACGGCATCTTCTCGGCGCGCCCGACAACGAACGTCGCATCGAGCTTGGTGCGGGCGACCGAGAGCATCCCCTCGCTCGGGTCGAGGCAGGTGATCGTCTTCGCCCCGCCCAGGATCTTGGCGGCCTCGGCGGCCACCAGGCCGGTGCCGCAGGCCACGTCGAGGAGGCGGTCGCCGGGCTTGAGGCCGTTCTGGCGCAGGGTCCAGCGCCGGTACGGCGAGCCGCTTCGCAGGAATCCCCAATCGACGACCGCGTCATAGTGGGTCGCCGCGGCGTCAAAGAGGCCGTTGACGAACGCGGGCTTCCCCTCGGTGCTGCTGTAATGCCGGGTTAGCGGGGGATGCGGAACCATGCGTCTGCTCTGTGCGCGGGTAAAGCCGATGGCCAGCCGAAAGGGGCTGGGGTCATCCATGGGACCTAAAATTTGCCGCCTTCCCGTGGCTGCTGGTGCCCTCACGGGGAATCGAACCCCGGTTAACGAGTTGAGAACCCGCTGTCCTAGCCGCTAGACGATGAGGGCGTTCAGCGGAAGGTAGAAACCTTCAAATTTGAGACCGCGCGTCAAGCCGTGAGTGAAGGCATTTTGCGCTTTCACCCCGGATCGAAGTCTGTGGTATGGGGGCGTGGGAGACCCCTTCCGGAAGATTCTCGGCGTTCGCTTCTATGTCTCGGACCTCGAGGGCCTTCTCCAACGCCTTCCCGGCTCCGGCCTCGTAGTGGCGCCGTCCGCGCCCGTCCTCGTGCGCATGGCGGAGGATCCGGCCCACCGCGACGCGATGGAGGGGGCCGACCTCGCGATCACGGACAGCGCCTTCATGGTCGGCCTCTGGCTCGTGCGCACCGGCGAGCGGGTGCGACGCATCTCGGGCCTGCGGCTCCTGCGCGGGATCCTCGCCCGGCGCCTGTTCGACGGTCCCGGCGAGACCTTCTGGATCATGCCCTCCCGGGAGGACTGGCGGGCGACCCTTCCCTGGCTACGGGCCCAGGGCTACGCGGTGGGCCCCGACGACGCCTACGTGGCGCCGCTGTATGCCCGGCAGGGTCCGCTCGACGACCCCGAGCTCGTGCGCCGAGTGGTCGCTCGGCGGCCGAAGCTGGTCGTTGTGGCGCTCGCAGGCGGCGTCCAGGAGCGCCTCGGCTGGTTCCTGTCGCGCTCGCTTTCGGAGCGACCGACCGTCCTCTGCATTGGAGGGGCGATCGCCTTCCTTACCGGTCGCCAGAACGCGATCCCGGTCTGGGCCGACCGTCTCGCCCTTGGCTGGCTCCTGCGCTTCCTCGCCGCCCCCCGGTCGTTCGCGGCCAAGCTGCGGGGAGTGCAGCGCCTGCCGGGCCTCGTCTGGAAGTGGGGCCCCGGGGGGCTTCCCCCTGCATGACGGTGGCAACCCATCCCCTAAAGGACGCTGTTGAAGTGGCGGGACTTTGCCCCTCTGATCGCCGGACAACGCGATGATCATCGGTCTAACAGGGGGCCTAGGGTGCGGCAAATCGACGGCGGCCAAGTTCTTTGCCGAGCGCGGCTTCAAGCTGATCGACTCGGATGCGATCGTTCGCGAGCGCGTGCTGACGGACGAGGCCGTCAAGGCCGCGCTGCGCCAACATTTCGGGGAGTCGGTCTTCGCGCCGGACGGTTCCGTGGCGCGCCCGGCGCTCGCCAGCATCGTGTTCGCTAATGATACGGAACGCATTTGGCTGGAGGATCTTACTCATCCTCCGTTCTTTGAGATCGCCCGCTCGATGCTCCGGGCCGAGCCCTCGGCCCGCTGGGTGATGGAGGTGCCCCTCCTCTTCGAGAAGTCGCTCCAAAATTGGTTTGATTTCATCGTCTGCGTGGGATGTGATCCCTCCTCAGAACTGGCTCGCCTGGAGCAGCGCGGACTCAATCGCACGCTCGCCGGCCAGCGCATATCGAAGCAACTGCCGCTGGCTCGTAAGATCGAGCTCTCCGACTTTGTCCTCTGGAACGACGGTTCAACCGGCTTTCTCAAGGCGCAGGTCGTTCGCATCGCGGATCTCCTCACGCAAGCCGTGGCAGGTGCCCCCCACAAAACCTCCTGATGTCCCTTCCGCCCAAAAACGACGACGAGAGTTCCTCCGCCGCCCCCAAGGCCGCCAAGCGCGGCCGCCCACGCACCCGCAAGCCCGCCTCCGAGGCGGCCGCGGAGCCCGCGTCCGAGCCGGTGCGCGCCGCGGCGCCCGCCGCCATCTTTGTCCCCGAGCCTAGGCCCGAGCCCCGTCCGGAGCCCCGCAGCGAGCCCCAGGCTCCCGCACCGGCCCCGGCCGAATCCGCCCCCCCGTCCCGGAGCGAGCCGGACAGCCGAGGGGCGTCCGCGGAGGGCGACCGCAGCGTCGGCGACGGCGAGCCCTCCGGGGGCGGCCGCGGCGACGGGCGACCCAACGAGCCCAGGCAGGGGGACGGCCGACCGAACTACGGCGGGGGTGGCGGTGGGGGCGGAGGCCAGGGAGACTGGCAGGACCGCAACGCCTGGAAGCGCAACAAGCGCAAGCGGGGCCGCCACGGCGGGCCCTGGCAGCCCAATCCCGGTGGCGGCGGCGGGGGCGTAGCCCCTCGGTTCCCGCAGCAGCCCCCTCCGCCCCCGCCCCCTCCGGTCTACGGCGACCTGCCGGACCCGGCGCGCTTCGCGGACCTGGCCGCACTCGACGCGCTGGCTGCCGAGATCTCCTCGGGCAAAGGTGAGACGCTCTACCTCGACCACCTCTACGGGCTCAGCCTCTTCGAGCTGACCGCGACCGCGCGCACGCTCGGGGTGCCCTTCGAGGGCGCGCCCAACCGCCTGCAGCTCCTCTCCAAGATCTTCGACAAGGCCGCCGAGGAGAAGCGCCCGCTGGCCGACCGCGGCTACGTAGACATGACCGACCGCGGGGCTTTCATCGTGCACGAGAAGGTGAACTACCGGCTCTACCCGGAGGACGCCTACCTGCCCGAGAGCCTGATCCGGCGCTACGGCCTCAAGCGGGGCCACCAGGTCGAGGTCCGCATCCAGGCCCCGAAGGACGGCGACCGCTGCCCGGCCGTCGTGCGCATCGACTCCGTGATGGGCAAGGACCCTAACCTGATCGCGAACGTGACGCCGTTCGAGGAGCTGATCCCCTACTACCCCCTGAAGCGGATCCTGCTCGAGGACGTGGACATCCAGAAGGATGTCTCGATGCGCGCGGTCGACATCCTGACGCCGATCGGCTTCGGCCAGCGCGGCCTGATCGTCGCCCCGCCGCGCACCGGCAAGACGATCCTGCTCCAGAACATCGCCAACTCGATATCCGAGAACAGCCCCTTCGCGAAGCTGATCCTGCTGCTGGTCGACGAGCGGCCCGAGGAGGTGACGGACTTCCGCCGCCACACGAAGGGCGAGGTGGTGAGCTCCACCTTCGACGAGTCGCCCGAGAGCCACGTGCACTGCGCCGAGATGGTGGGCGAGAAGGCCCGCCGCCTGGTGGAGCAGGGCGAGCACGTGGTCATCCTGCTCGACTCGATCACGCGCCTCGCCCGCGCGTACAACGCCCTCGCGTCCAACCAGGGCAAGATCATGTCCGGCGGCCTCGAGGCCACCGCGCTCCAGAAGCCCAAGCGCTTCTTCGG
Organism: uncultured Opitutaceae bacterium; assembly: GCA_903919205.1. Taxonomy (GTDB): domain Bacteria; phylum Verrucomicrobiota; class Verrucomicrobiia; order Opitutales; family Opitutaceae; genus Palsa-1447. The sequence continues at coordinate 19,201 of CAIXHE010000078.1, forward strand.
CGCCGCGCGCAACATCGAGGGCGCCGGCAGCCTGACGATCATCGGCACGGCGCTCGTCGACACCGGCAGCCGTGCCGACGAGGTGATCTTCGAGGAGTTCAAGGGCACGGGCAACATGGAGCTTCACCTGGACCGGGGCTTGGTCGAGCGCCGGATCTTCCCGGCCATCAACATCGACCGCTCGGGCACCCGCAAGGAGGAGCTGATCTACCACCCCGAGGAGCTCCAGCGCATCTTCGGCCTCCGGCGCGCGATGCAGGGCCTCGGGCCGATCGAGTCCATGGAAATGCTAATTCAGCGCTTGAAGAAGACCAAAACCAACGCTGAATTCCTCCTGAGCCTGAGCCGCCAGTAGGGCTCCGTCCCAAGGCACACCATGAGCTACGAGATGAACGAACTGCTCGAACTGGTCTTCGAGCAAAACGCCTCCGACCTGCACCTCCAGGTGGGACAGCCACCGACGCTTCGTCTGAGCGGCAGCATGACCCCGATCGACGGGCCCGTCCTCCAGCCGATCGACACCGAGAAGCTCATGCTCTCGATCACCCCC
>CAIXHE010000079.1 GCA_903919205.1 uncultured Opitutaceae bacterium
CAGGGCAACTACAGCGCGCGGCTCGTATTCCCGAAGCCGACGCGCACCTTCTCGGTGGAGGTGGACCTCGTGGCCGAGATGACGGTGTTCAACCCGTTCGACTTCTTCCTCGATCCCACGGCCGAGAAGGTCCCGTTTGCCTACGAGCCCAAGCTCGGCGTCGAACTCACCCCCTTCCTGCGGAAGGACCCGCTCACGCCGGCGTTCGAGGAGTTCGTCCGGGCGATCGACCTCACGCCGCGGCCCTCGATTGACTTCCTGGTCGCGCTCAACCTGCGCGTGAACCGCGCGGTGCGCTACATCATCCGCCTGGAGCACGGCGTCCAGTCGGCCGAGGAAACCCTCAAGCTCGGCAGCGGCTCCTGCCGCGACTCGGCGTGGCTGCTCGTGCAGGCGCTCCGCCACATCGGCCTCGCCGCGCGCTTCGTGTCGGGCTACCTGGTGCAGCTGCGCCCCGACGTGAAGCCCACCGAGGGCCCCGCGGGCGCGTCGCAGGACTTCACGGACCTCCACGCCTGGTGCGAGGTGTACCTGCCCGGAGCCGGGTGGATCGGCCTCGACCCCACCTCGGGCCTCCTGGCCGGCGAGGGTCACATCCCGCTCGCCTGCTCGCCCGAGCCCTCCAGCGCCGCCCCGATCAGCGGGGCGGTCGAGAAGTGCCAGACCACGTTCTCGTTCGCGATGAACGTCCGCCGGATCCTCGAAACGCCGCGCGTCACCCTGCCCTACAGCGACGAGACCTGGGCCTCGGTGAATGCCGTCGCAAAGACCGTCGACGGCCTCCTTGACGCGGGCGACGTGCGGCTGACCGTGGGCGGCGAGCCGACCTTCATCGCCTCCGACGACATGGACGGCCCCGAGTGGAACACGCTCGCCCTCGGGCCGCGCAAGCGAGAGCTCGCCGGGCGACTCTTCCGCAAGGTGTTTGCCGAGTACGCCAAGGGCGGCTTCGTGCACCACGGGCAGGGCAAGTGGTACCCGGGCGAGCCGCTCCCGCGCTGGGTGCTCGCCTGCTACTGGAGGAAGGACGGCAGGCCGATCTGGCGGGACCCGAAGCTGCTCGCCGACCCGCTCGTGGAGGGCGTGCACTCGACCGAGGACATCCGCCGCTTCACGGTGGCGCTCGCCGAGCGCGTCAAGGTGTCGCCCTCGATGATCGTGCCCGGATTCGAGGACTCTCTCTACTACGTGTGGCGTGAGCGGCGCCTGCCCGCCGGTTACGATCCCAAGGAGATTAGCCAGGCCGACAAGGCCGAGCGTGAGCGCCTCGGCAGCCTACTTGAGACGGGTCTCGACCGGCCGGTCGGCTTCGCCCTGCCCCTCCTCAGAGATCCTCTAGGCCAGTGGCGCTCCTCGCAGTGGCACTTCGTCGCGGGCGGCATGTTTCTGATCCCCGGCGACTCCCCGATGGGACTGCGCCTTCCGCTCTCGCTCCAGCCCTGGCGCGTGCCGGGGGCCATCGGCCCCAACCCGGACACGGAGGTGCGGATCGCCCTCTGCGTCGAGGCGCGCGGTGGCCGCACGACCGTCTTCATGCCGCCGGCCGACCGCGCGGAAGACTACCTGGAGCTCCTCGCAGCCATCGAGGCAACGGCCGCGGAGCTCGCGATGCCGGTCGTCATCGAGGGCTACAGCCCGCCCCACGACCCGCAGATCGACAATATCAAGATCACTCCGGACCCCGGCGTCATCGAGGTGAACATCAACCCGTCGTCCAACTGGGGGGAGCTTACCCAGAAGACCGAGTGGCTCTATCAGGCGGCGCGCGAGTGCGGCCTCGGCGCTGAGAAGTTCCTGATCGACGGCCGGCATGCGGGCACCGGCGGCGGCAACCACGTGGTGCTCGGCGGCCCCCGTCCCGAGGACAGCCCACTGCTGCGCAGGCCCCACCTGCTGAAGAGCCTGCTCGCCTACTGGCACCAGCACCCGTCGCTTAGCTACATCTTCAGCGGCCTCTTCATCGGGCCGACGAGCCAAAGCCCGCGCATCGACGAGGCGCGCAACGACAGCCTCTACGAGCTCGAGATCGCGTTCGCCGAGCTCGACCGCAGGCTCGCCCTTTCGGGCGACGGGCCGGGCGACTGCCCCCCGTGGCTCGTCGACCGGATCTTCCGCAACCTCCTGATCGACGTGACGGGCAACACCCACCGCGCCGAGTTCTGCATCGACAAGCTCTACTCGCCCGACAGCTCGACCGGCCGCCTGGGCCTGCTCGAGTTCCGGGCGTTCGAGATGCCGCCCCACCCCCGCATGAGCCTCGTGCAGCAGCTTCTGCTGCGCGCGCTGGTGGCGCGCTTCTGGGAGCACCCGTACTCGCCCCGGAAGCTCACGCGATGGGGCACGGAGCTCCACGACCGCTTCATGCTGCCGCACTTCCTGAAGGCGGACATCGCCGACGTGGTCGCGGACCTGAGGGGCTGGGACCTGCCGTTTGAGGAGGCCTGGTTCGCGCCCCACCTCGAGGTCCGCTTCCCCGTCTTTGGGCGGGCCCGCTGCCGCGAGATCGAGATCGAGCTTCGCCAGGCCCTCGAGCCCTGGCACGTCATGGGCGAGGAGAACATCGGGGGCACGGTGCGCTTCGTGGACTCCTCGGTCGAGCGCCTCCAGGTGAAGCTCTCCGGGGTGGACCCGGAGCGCTACCAGGTCGCCTGCAACGGCGTCCTCGTGCCGCTGTTTGCAACCGGGGCCGCGGGCGAGTACATCGCAGGGGTGCGCTACCGCGCCTGGCAGCCGCCGTCGGCGCTCCACCCGACGATCGGCGTCGACACCCCGCTGGTGTTTGACCTGGTCGACACCTGGAACGGCCGCTCGATCGGCGGCTGCACGTACCACGTGGCCCACCCGGGCGGCCGCAACTACGCGAAGGTGCCCGTCAACTCCTACGAGGCCGAGAGCCGCCGGCTGGCGCGCTTCTTCGCGATGGGACACACGCCCGGCCAGATGAAGCCGCTGCCCGTCGCCACCAACTCTCCGGAATTCCGCTACACCCTGGACCTGCGGCTTGCGCCGAAGCCCAAGGCCGGGCAGGCATAGGGCGCTCCAGCGCCCTGCCCGCCGTACCCCCATGGCCACCCCCTTGCTCGCCCAAGACGACCCCCTGCCCGGCTATGTCGGGCTCGCGGGCCGCTACGACGAGTGCCGGGCCCCGGACGGGACCCTCAGGCCCCACTGGGCGGCCTTCCTGGGGACGCTCGGCGCGGACCCCTCGGCAACCCTCAGGGCCGCGGCCGACACCTGCGCTCGGGCCGTCATCGAGCAGGACGTCAGCATGAACGTCTATGCAGGGGCGCGCTCGGAGTCGAAGCCCTGGCCGCTCGACGTCGTGCCCCAGCTCGTGAGCGAGTCTGACTGGCAGGTCTTGAGCGACGGCCTGCGCCAGCGCGCCCATCTCTACAACACGCTCCTCTCGGATCTCTACGGTCCTCAGAAATTCCTGCGCAGCCGGGTGCTGCCCGCGCAGCTGGCGATGGCAAACCCCCACTTCCTGCGGCCCTGCTCCGGCCTCGGGATCCACCGGGGCGTCTTCCTGCACCACTATGCCGTCGACATCGGCCGCTCGCCCGACGGGCACTGGTGGGTGCTCCAGGACCGCCTCGACGCGCCCTCGGGCCTGGGCTACTCGCTGCAGAACCGCCTGATCGTGCGCTCGACCCTGTCGCGCGAGTTCCGGGCGACCCAGGTGGAGCGCCTCGACCGCTTCTTTCGCGACTACCGGGCCTCGCTCTCGGATCTGTCGCCGCCGACCAACTACGGCGAGGAACCCCGGATCGTCTTCCTGACGCCGGGGCCCGCCAACGAGACCTACTTCGAGCACGCCTACCTTGCGCGCTACCTCGGCTACCCGCTGGTCGAGGGCGCCGACCTGACGACCCGGGACCGGCAGGTGTTCCTGAGGACCGTGGGCGGCCTGAAGCGCGTGGCGGGGATCGTGCGGCGCGTCGACTCGGGCTTCTGCGATCCTCTCGAGCTCAACTCGCACTCGGTCCTCGGAGTGCCCGGGCTCGTGCACGCGGCGCACGGCGGGCGGGTCGTCCTCGCGAACCAGCTGGGCGGGGCGGCGCTGGAGAGCTCCTGCATGCTCGCCTTCCTGAAGCCCCTCTGCCGCTCGGTGCTGGGGGAGGACCTGCGGCTTCCCAGCGTCGCCACCTGGTGGTGCGGCCAGCGCGCGGCGCGCGACTACGTCCTCGACAACCTGTCGTCCCTCGTCATCAAGCCCTCCTTTCGCGAGCGCGGCGCCGTCTCGACCCGCTACGGAGCCCTGCTCTCGGACAGGGAGCGCGACGCCCTTGCGGCCAACATCCGGGCCCGACCAGGGGCCTACTGCGGCCAGGAGCGCCTGATGCTGGGGACCACGCCCGCGTGGTCCGACGGAGCCCTGCGGCCGGTGCCCTTCGTCATGCGCCTCTTCGTCGCGTGGCACGACGGCGACTACCGCGTCATGCCCGGCGGCCTGACGCGCTTCGACCCGACGGGGGCGGATGCGATCGTCTCCCTGCAGAAGGGAAGCGCGACGAAGGACGTCTGGGTGCTCTCCAGAGGGGCCGCGGATGAGCCGGCCCAGGCGGCGCCCGCGGACGCGGGCTCCGGGTACGCGCGCGCCGAGAGCACGCCGAGCCGGCTCGCGGACAACCTATACTGGCTCGGCAGGTACCTCGAGCGCACCGCCCAGATGGCCCGGCTGCTTGACCTCATCGACCCCCTGCTGCGGCACGAGATCGCGGCCCTGGAGCCGGCGGTCGCGAGGGACTCGCTCCGCATCCTGCTCGCATCCCAGCAGAGCTGGTCCGAGGCGGACGCCTCCCTGGCCGAGATGGCGACGCAGATCCGCGTGGAGGCCGACGATGCCGAGCACCCGGGCAGCCTCGCCGCGAACCTCGCCCAGCTGATCCGCGTGCTCGACCAGGTGAAGGTCAACCTGCCCCCGGAGTTCTGGAGGGTGCTGCGGCGCCTGCGAGCGATCGCGGCCCAGGAGCACCCCCACCTCGAGTCGGACCTCGGCCAGCAGCTGGCGACAATCGACGCCCTGGGCAACGAGGTGCTGCCGCGAGACACGGGCTGGCATTTCCTGAAGCTCGGCCGGCGCATCGAGCGCACGCGCCAGATCATCTTCCTCGCGGACGAGCTGCTGCTGCCGGAATCCCCCGACGGCGACGAGCCCGCCCAGCCGAGCGAGTTCCGGCTGCAGACCCTGCTCCACTTCACGGACAGCCTCTTCACCTACAAGACGGTCTACCACGGGCAGTACCAGGCGGCCTCGATCCTGGCGTGGCTGACAGCCGCGGCCGAGAACCCGCGCGGACTGCGCTTCCAGGCGGAGCGCATCGCCGAGCACGTCGCGGCCCTGCCCGAGGAGGTGGCCCCCCGGGCGGTGCCCGCCCTGCGGGCGGCGGCGTTCCGACTGGTCAGCAACTCCAAGCTTGTGGACCCGGCCGCGCTGGCCGCGAACCCGCGGATGCTTCAGGACTTCTTCTCGAGCACCGAGGCGATCCTCACCGAGATCAACGACAAGCTCACCCAGATCTACTTCAGCCACTCCGACCGGCCCGAGGCCGCCCGGGGGGCCTAGGAACCCCGCGCCATGGCCCGCTACAGCGTCACGCACACCACCCGCTACGCCCACCTGGCGTTCGCGAGCGCGTCCTGGCAGTCGCTGCACCTGCAGCCGCGCAACGAGGCGGTGCAGCACTGCGAGTCGTTCGAGCTCCAGGTGGCGCCCCATCCGCCCGACCTCGCCTCGCGCTTCGATTACTTCGGGAACAAGCAGCACCTGTTCACGCTGCGCGAGCCCCACAAGGAGCTCGTCATCACGAGCCGGAGCATCGTGCGCCGGGACGAGCCCTCCCTGCCGATGGCTGGGCTCACGCCCGCGATGGAAGACGTTCCCGCCCTCGTCGAGCGGGCCGCCGTCGAGGACGACTTCTCGCTCGAGCAATACCTCCACGCCTCCCCCCTCGTGCCGCTGATTCCCGAGGCCGTCGCGCTGCTCGGCGAGCTCTCCGGCGACCTCCCGCCCGGAACGTCCGTCATGGACTGGCTGGCGACCACGGGGGAGCGCTTCAACCGTTCCTTCACGTTCGACCCCGAGGCCACGCAGATCTCGACGCCGCTGGGCGAGGTCATTGCCCGGCGCAGGGGCGTGTGCCAGGACTTCGCGCACCTGCTGATCAGCTGCCTGAGGCAGCGAAGGATCCCAGCCGCCTATGTGAGCGGATACATCCTGACCCAGGCTCCCGCCGGCAAGGAGAGGATGTTGGGCGCCGACGCGTCGCACGCCTGGGTGTCGGCCTTCGTGCCCGGGACCGGCTGGGTCGACTACGACCCCACCAATCGGTGCTTCGTGGGCTCGGGCCACATCGTGGTGGCGCGCGGGCGGGACTTCTTCGACGTGAGCCCGGTCAAGGGCCTCTTCAGCGGAGGCGGAGGCCAGACCCTCGAGACCGGCGTGACCGTCGAGGAGAGGGACTGAGGCGCAGTCCGGAGTGGCTCTCGAGGGCCACCGGGACGCGTCGGAGTTCGCGGTCGATCGCACTTGCGTGGGCGCCTGCTCGTACGTCGCTCGGGGAGAAGGGCGCGCTGGACTGTCATTTTCGTTAAAAACATCGTCGATTGTGCCATTTTTTATCCCTGTTTGAGCCTGTACATTGGTGCCCGGTGAGCTTCCCCCGGACGTGAAAGGGTCCCTGCCCCTTTCGCGACCAAGCCCCGATCGCTCATGTTAAAGATCACACCTTTCATCCGACCGCCGCTCGACAACGAATTCCTGCCCGCCGCCCTCTGGAACAGAGCCTATCGGGCACTCGCGGCCGCGGACCCCGCCTCCAGACCCCTCGTCATTGTTCTCGAGCGCCCGGACGGGGGCACCTCCCGGCATCAGAGCCGGGTCCTCGGCGCGTCGCACCCGTCCGCTGCGCTCAGCCTCCAGTACGCCGAGCGCCTGCTCAAGTTCCTCCTCTGGCAGAAGGGCGGCTGCACCGTGCGGATCGCGGGCGCGCCCGAGATCGCCGCGCAGCTATCCGAGATCTACAGCCCCGCCGGGGCGCGCGCTTTCGACTACGCGTTCATGGGCGAGCGCGTCTACGGTCGCCCTTTCCAGCTCGTGAGCTCGGACGTCAATGACCTGCCCGATGAGCGCGTGATCGGACTTCCCGTGGGCCGGCACCTTGACGGGTGCCGCATCGGATTCGACATCGGAGGCAGCGACCGCAAGGCCGCCGCGGTCATCGACGGCAAGGTCGTCTTCTCCGAGGAGACCCGATGGGACCCCTACTTCCAGAAGGACCCCTCCTACCACATCGAGGGCATCCACCAGTCGCTGCTCAAGGCGGCCGCCCACCTTCCCCGCGTCGACGCGATCGGCGGCAGTGCGGCCGGCGTCTACGTGAACAACGAGGTTCGCGTGGCATCGCTCTTCAGGGGCATTCCCCCCGACGTGTTCGAGCGGGACATCCGCCGGCTCTTTTTCACGCTCCAGTCGCGCTGGGGCGGCGTGCCCTTCGAGGTCGCCAACGACGGAGAGGTCGCGGCGCTTGCCGGTTCCATGTCGCTTGGCGACAACGCGGTGCTTGGGATCTCCATGGGCACCAGCCAGGCGGCCGGCTACGTGCGCCCGGGCGGGGACATCACGCCGTGGCTCAACGAGCTCGCCTTCGCCCCCGTCGACTACCGCCCCGACGCCCCCGCCGATGAGTGGTCGGGGGACATCGGGTGCGGCGTGCAGTACTTCTCGCAGCAGGCGGTCTCCCGCCTGGCCGACCAGGCGGGCTTCGGCTTCGCGTCCGAGACACCGGCCCCCGAGCGGCTGGTCGCGGTGCAGCAGGCCATGGAGGAGGGCGACCCGCGCGCAGAGAAAGTCTACGACTCCGTCGGCTCCTACCTTGGCTACGCGATCGGGCACTATGCCGACTTCTACCACCTGCGCCACGTGCTGGTGATGGGACGCGTCACCTCCGGGGCCGGTGGCGAGCGGATCCTCCTCAGGGCCCGCGAGGTGCTCGCGGCGGAGTTTCCCGAGGTGGCCTCGCGCGCGCGTGTGCGTATGCCGGACGAGAAGGACAAGAGGCACGGGCAGGCCATCGCCGCGGCGAGCCTTCCCTCCATTAGGAGAACTGCGGGCTCGCCCGCGGTGCCATCGCCTTCCACATAGGTCCCATGAGATTCTCAAACCCCAAGGCTGACGTCTTCGTGCCGGTAGCCGGCCTGGCACCCGAGGAGGCCCTGCGCCGGGTCACCCACCTGTGCATCGGCGCGCACCAGGACGACATCGAGATCATGGCGCATGCGGGCATCAGCGACTGCCTGGCCGCGCCGGGAAAGGCCTTCGGAGGGGTCGTCGTCACCAACGGGGCGGGCTCGCCGCGGACAGGGGCCTACGCCTCGTATACGGACGAGCAGATGCTCGACGTGCGGCGAGAGGAGCAGCGCAAGGCCGCCGTGATGGGCCGCTACTCGATCCAGCTCCAGCTCGCGCACCCGAGCGCTGACGTGAAGCGCCCGGGCCACCCGGGGGTCGCCGCAGATCTCGAGGCCATCTTCAAGGGCTGCACGCCTGAGGTCGTCTACCTCCACAATCCGGCCGACAAGCACGATACGCACATCGCCGTTTTACTGAGGTGCATGGCGGCGATCCGCAGCCTTCCCGCCGACCGGCGCCCGGCCCGTGTGCTCGGATGCGAGGTCTGGCGCGACCTCGACTGGCTTCCCGACAAGGACAAGGTGGCACTCGACGCAGGGCGCGACCCGGAGCTCGCCGTCGAACTGCTCAAGGTCTTCGACTCCCAGGTTACCGGCGGGAAACGCTACGACCTGGCGACGGTCGGCCGGCGCCTGGCGAACGCGACCTTCCACACCTCGCACGCCACGGACAAGCTGGCAGGGATCACGTGGTCTGTAGACCTTACCCCGGTGACCCGCGACGGGGGCCCCTCGCTCGCAGAGTACACGGCCTCGCTCGTGGCCGGCCTCGCGGACGACGTCGCCCGCCGGATCGCGTCCTGGTCCTAGGGGAGCCGGAGCCTAGGCGGCGGCGGACTTGCGGGTGCGCCCGCCGTGCCGGTACGCCATGGGCGATACCCCGTAGGCCGTATGGAACGCGCGGCTGAAGCTGTAGATCGAAGTGAAACTGCAGAGCTCGGCAATCTCGGTCACCCTTCTCTGGCTCAGGCGCAGGAGCCCGCACGCCTTCTCTAGACGCAGGCGGCGCAAGTGGCGCCCGAGGCTCACGCCACAGGAAGCGCGGAAGCGCGCCCTCAGGTGACTCGGGCTGATGCCTAGCGAGCGAGCGATCTCCTTCACACTGAGCGGCTCCTCGTTGCTCTGAGCAATCTGGTTAACCTGCATGATGAGTCCGGGCGCCACCGCTGGCTTCCGGTGGCGGCGCAGGATGGGCTCGGCCTGGCGAATGCGTTGGAGGAGAACGGCCAGGAGCAGGCTTGTGAGGTCACCCTCACCCCTCGTCAGGTATGCCTCAACCAGCTCGGCCGCAGTCTGGCGCACCTCCTGGGTGACCACGAACGGGCGGAACCGAAGCGCCTGAAGCGACGCACTCTCGATCATGTCGAACGTGACGAACAGCCACAGGAGTTCCTCCCTCTCCGGCTGGATGTAGTCGTGGAACTGGAACGGAAGCACGAAGAGCCCCTCGTTTGGATTCAGACGGATCGCGCGGTCGTCGACCGCGACCGTGACCGCGGTCTCCAGCGAAAGGATCAGCACGAAGCGGTGGTGCAGGGCCCTCCCGCGCTGCGGGCGGTTGAGGTCGGTGGCCGAGCGTCTGCAAAAGCAGATGATGTTGTCGGGCAGCGCGAGAGGGGCCGCGCGCTTCCCGTGCAGCGGACGCAGAGGCGAAGGCAGGAGATTTGCCAATTTCTCGAGCGAAAGTATGCGCGCGTTTCGTTGTTCTGACATTTTTGTTAAAAACATCGTCATTTATGCCATTTTTTAACGGCGACGCGAGCGTTATGATGGGCGGGTCAAAAACAAACCGCCCCACTCGTTCCCCCTGACGATGACCGGCCTCCCTATGTTGAACATGCTTTTTTCAGAGCGCGCGTATGCTCCGGACACGGCCCTGGTAAGGGCCCGTCAGGACTGCGGCGTTGTCAGGGGAACCAGCCGCAGCGACTGCGGATCAGCCGACTGAACCAAAATCAACCGTGACCAGCCTGCGGCCCCAGCGTTCCCGAGCGGACACGCCGGACGCAGTTTGTTAGAGACCCGATCATTTTTCCAGGCGACCCCTTAGGGCGCCTGTCCAACTACTGTTTTGCCTAACCAGTAAAGTGCCAGAGAACCCAACCACCATGAGTAACATCCACCACCGCGACCCTGTGACCGACAACGGCCACTGCGGTCTCTTCACGACGCTCCGCAAATGCTCGGCGCGATCGATCCTCGCCCTCGGACTAACGGGCACCGCCTTCGCGCAGACCGCGCCGGCGACCACCCCAGCAGCCACCACAACCACGACGGCCGCGACCACCGCGACCGGAGCCCCCGACGACACTGTCACTCTCGGCGCCTACGTCGTAAACGAGTACGCGCACAGCTTGGCGCAGTCGCTCGAGGTCAAGCGCGAGTCCCCTGACAACGTGGAGGTCATCACGGCCGAAGACGTTGGCAAGTTCCCGGACACGAACCTCGCTGAGTCACTCTCCCACCTGCCCGGCGTGTCCGTCGACCGCCTCTTCGGCGAGGGCGAGCGCGTAAGCATCGAGGGTACCGACCCGAACCTGAACCGCGTCCTCTTGAACGGCGAGCCCGTCTCGTCTGCCGATTGGTACGTGCTGGACAACCAGAGCCGGCAGTTCAACTACCTGCTCCTGAGCCCCGACGTCATCGGCCAGGCCGAGGTCTTCAAGACCTGGGAGCCCCGCCTGCTTGAGGGCAGCATCGGCGCCACGGTGAACGTCACCACCCGCAACCCCCTCGAGCTCCAGCCGCTCGTTTTCACGGGAACCATCACGGATGACTACAATGACCGCTCCAAGAAGAGCGAGGGCAGCGAGTCCGCCATGATCAGCTGGCACAACGAGAAGAAGACGTTCGGCATCCTGATCGGTGGCGAGGACAACCGCGACTATCTGCGCCGTGACGGTGTCGAGTCCCTTGCCGAGCCGACCAACTCCAGCTTCGGCGTCGCCGGCCCCCTGCCGGGCTCGCCCGCGGGTCCCTGGGTCACCGCCGAGGTCGTCAACTCCGCCGAGTTCCTCCAGCTGCGCAAGCACGACGGCGGGAACTTCCAGATCGACTTCAAGCCGACGGACCGGCTGACGATCGAGGCGACCGGCCTCTACGTGAAGCAGACAATGAACAACGTGAACTTCTCGTACTACATCTACCCGGGCGACAACTGGTCCGGACTTCCGAACCTCACCAACGCCACGGTCACGAACGGCGTGCTGAGCAGCTACACGGTGAACTCCGCCCCCCTGGTCATCGACGCATTCAACCGCGCAGCCCAGATCATCACCCAGGACTACCAGGTGAAGGCCATCTACAAGGGCGACAACTTCGACCTGACGACCAACGCCGGCATGACCCGCGCGACCGGCGGCACCCAGCACCAGTTCTTCGCCGAGTACTTCGTGTTCGCCAACGCGAACGTGACCGAGGGCAAGAGCTCGTCGTCCTTCGCCGTGACCGGAGTCCCCGGCCCCGACGCGAACGCCACGAACCTGAACAGCGGAGCGGACTTCAGCGCCCCGGGTGAGCCGAGCTTCGACTACGGCAACATCGCCAGCAACCCCGAGGTGGACGACGAGAAGTGGATACAGATGGACCTGACGGTTCCCCTGAAGGGCGCCCTCAAGAACCTCCAGGCCGGCCTTCGCATCAGCGACCACAAGGCCGGTGAGAACGGAAACGTTGTGAGCGTCCCCGGCGCAGACGAGGTCACGACCCCCCTCTCGGCAATCGGCGTGTCGGCCGCCCCCTCGAACTACCTCTCGGGCCTTCCCGACATCACCTCGTCAATGTCGCAGCACGTTCTCACGAACTCGTACGGCAGCGTCGCGAATTTCGTCGGCAACCTGCCCGAGGGCAACGGACAGACCCTCCTGCAGTACTTCGATTCGAAGCCGCCGCAGGACGGAGCCGTGTTCACGGCGACGCCCTCGTTCACGATCGACGAGCGCATCACCGCGGCCTACTTCGAGGCGAACTTCGCCGACGGCCCGCTGTCGGGCAACCTCGGAAGCCGCTTCGTCGAGACCACGACGACGAGCGCCAGCTACAATCTGAGCACCACCCCTCCGGTGCTCCAGACGACCCAAAGCACTTACAATAACTTCCTGCCCGCCGTGAACCTGGCGTATGATCTGGGCTCGGACATGCTGAGCCGCTTCGCCATCGCAGAGGTGATCGCCCGCCCTAACACGGCAGCGGAAGCCAACTACGTGGAGCTGTATGACTCGACCCTCGGCGGCGTGGGCGGCAATGCGAACCTGAAGCCCTATGAGTCGACCAACATCGACTGGGACTACGAGTACTACTTCGCGAAGAACTCCTACTTCGCCGTGGACCTGTTCTACAAGAACATCTCCAACTACATCGTGAACGCCACGAACCCCGAGCAGTGGACGGACTACTCGCTCGCCGGACATCCCACGGAAACCTACGAGATCTCGCGCCCGTCCAACGGCGGCGCGGCGACCTCGGAGGGTGCCACGGTCTCCTACCAGCAGACGTTCGCCGACGGCTTCGGCATCCTGGCCAACTACACGGCGCTGCACACCACGAGCGCGAACGGCCCCCTGCCCTACTCCTCGAAGAACTCGCTGAACATCAGCCCGTTCTACGAGAATAAGTACGGCCTGATCCGCCTGACCTACTCCTGGCGCGACGACTACGTGTCGAGCTCCTTCAACGGCACGAGCGCGGTCTGGACCTCGCCCTACGCCGAGCTGGACGCCAACGCCTCCATCACGATCACGAAGAACATCTCGATCGTCCTGAGGGCCACGAACCTCCTCGACGAGACCTACCGCCAGTACTTCAAGAACAGCGGTGCGGGGTCGGTGCTGGCGGACGAGTACAAGTTCGGCCGGCAGTACTCTGCCGCGCTGCACTGGAACTTCTGATCCATCAGAGCCTGTCTTACCGAAGGGCCCGGATGCCTCGGCATCCGGGCCCTTTTTTTTGCCCGCGCGGAACAGGATGGATCGCGCGCACGCAAGCTGTCATGGTCCCGGGATGCCCGGATCGCCCCTTCCAACCGCAGCCCGCCCACCCACCGCAACGCGCAGGCGATGACGGCGATCCTCGGCATCTCCGCCTACTACCACGACTCAGCCGCCGCGCTGGTGGTCGACGGTCGCTTGGTCGCGGCCGCACAGGAGGAGCGCTTTACACGGGTGAAGCATGACGCCCGATTCCCTACCCTCGCCGTGGACTTCTGTCTGCGGCAAGCGGGGATCACCGCCTCCGATATCGACCACGTGGTTTTCTACGAGAAGCCCTTTCTGAAGTTCGAGCGGCTGCTCGAGACGTACCTCGGGGTAGCCCCTGTCGGCTTCCGGTCCTTCCTGATGGCGATGCCGCTCTGGGTCCACGAGAAGCTGAGACTTACCGGCGAGATGGGCCGGGGCCTCGGGGGCGCCTACAAGGGGCGGTATGTCTTCACCGAGCACCACGAGTCGCACGCAGCGAGCGCGTTCTACCCGTCACCCTTCGAGGAGGCCGCCATACTGACGCTCGACGGCGTCGGGGAATGGGCTACGTCGACCCTCGGGCACGGCCGCGGCCACACCCTTTCGCTCAGCCACGAGATGCGCTTCCCCCACTCGCTCGGCCTGCTCTACTCGGCGTTCACCTACTTCTGCGGCTTCCGGGTGAACAGCGGCGAGTACAAGCTGATGGGCCTGGCTCCCTTCGGAAAGCCCGTCTTCGAGGACGTTATCCTCAGCCGCCTTATCGACCTCAAGGA
>CAIXHE010000080.1 GCA_903919205.1 uncultured Opitutaceae bacterium
CCCGCCGCCAGCAGGTCCGCGAGGCCGGAGCGCTCCGGCGTCCACGACGAGGTGGCGTCCATGTAGGCGGGCCTGCGGGCCTCGCGCTGGTAGACGGGGGCGTTGTCGGTGAGGGCGCCGGCCGGGATGTCGGCCACGACGACCCCGTGCTGCCTCACCACCATGCGGCCGGTGTCGGTCACCGAGCCCACGTGGGCCGCGTGCAGGTCCCACTTCTCGAAGACCTGCTCGATCTCGCGCTCCCGGCCCTTCTGCACGATGACCAGCATGCGCTCCTGCGACTCGGAGAGCATGATCTCGTAGGAGTTCATGCCCGGCTCGCGCTGGGGCACGCGGTCGAGCTCGATCTCGATGCCGGCACCCCCGCGGCTCGCGGTCTCGCAGGTCGAGCACGTGAGGCCGGCCGCCCCCATGTCCTGGATGCCCACCACGAGGCCCGGGATCGCCATCATCTCCAGGCAGGCCTCGATCAGGAGCTTCTCCATGAAGGGGTCGCCCTTCTGGACGGCGGGCCTGTCCGACGAGCTCTCCGCGCTCAGCTCCTTGGAGGCGAAGGCCGCGCCGCCCAGGCCGTCGCGCCCCGTGGCCGCACCCACGTAGTAGACGGGGTTGCCGATGCCGGTCGCCTTGCCGCGCCGGATCTGGTCGTGGCGCAGGGTGCCCAGGCAGAGCGCGTTCACGAGCGGGTTGCCCTCGTACGACCGGTCAAAGTAGACGTCGCCCCCGACGGTCGGCACGCCGACGCAGTTGCCGTAGTGGGCAATGCCCGCCACCACCCCGCGCAGCAGCCTGCGGGTGACCGGGGAGTCGAGCTCGCCGAAGCGCAGGGAATTGGTGAGGAGCACCGGGCGGGCGCCCATCGTGAAGATGTCGCGGATGATCCCGCCCACCCCGGTCGCCGCACCCTCGAAGGGCTCGATCGCGCTCGGGTGGTTGTGGGACTCGATCTTGAACGCGATGGCCCAGCCGTCGCCCACGTCGATGATGCCCGCGTTCTCCTCGCCCGCCTTCACCAGCACCCGGCCGAAGGCCGCGGTCGCCCCCTTCTTCTCGGTCGGGAAGCCCTTCAGGAGCGGGCGCGTGTTCTTGTAGGAGCAGTGCTCGGACCACATGACCGAGAAGATGCCGAGCTCGGTGAGCGTGGTCTCACCTCCCAGGTGCCCGCGCACCTGCTCGTATTCCTCGGGCAGCAGCCCGTGCTTCTTCACCAGCTCGGGGGTGATCGGCTGGTTGAGGACCGGGTCGGGGTTGGGCGGGAGGGCCGCTCGCTTCATGCGCTTTTGAGCAGGAACTCGGGGAAGCGGACCGCGAGCACCGCGCGGGCCACCGCGAGGCCGTCGCGGCTCGGGTGGAACCTCTCGAAGGCCCGGTCCGGATGGGGCATCATGCCGAACACGTTGCCCTCGGGGCTGCGGATGCCGGCGATGGAGCCGAGCGAGCCGTTGGGGTTGTCGGCGTAGCGCAGGAGGACCTGCCGGTTCTCCTGCAGGCGCGCGAGGCCCTCGGGGTCGATCCTATAGTTGCCCTCGCCGTGGCCGATAGGGAGGCGCAGGCGGACGCCCAGGGCGTCCCTGCTGAACGAGGGCCCGGCGTCCTCGACGTCCAGGTCGCAGGTGAGGCAGCGGTACTCGAGCGAGGTGTTGCGGATCAGGGCGCCCGGCAGCAGCCCCGCCTCGCACAGGATCTGGAAGCCGTTGCAGATGCCGAGGACAAGCCCCCCGGCCCGCGCGTGCTCGCGCACGGCGCCCATCACCGGCGAGAAGCGCGCGATCGCGCCGCACCTCAGGTAGTCCCCGTACGAGAAGCCCCCGGGCACGACGACCAGGTCGGCGCCCCCGAGGCCGCGCTCCTTGTGCCAGACGTAGCGCGTGGGCAGCCCCAGGCCGCTGGCGAACAGGTGGAAGGCGTCCTGATCGCAGTTCGATCCGGGAAATTGCAGCACCGCGATGTTCATGGCGCCGCGCTCAGCCCGATGCGACCTCGTAGCGGTAGTCCTCGATCACGGGGTTGGAGAGCAGGTCGCCGCAGAGCTTGTCGAGCTGCGCACGCAGCGCCGGCGTGTCCTCGCCCTCGATCTCGAGCTCCACGACCTTGCCCACCCGGGTGCCCCTAAGTCCCTTCAGCCCCAGGCTCTCCAGCGCGTGGCCCACGGCCACTCCCTGGGGGTCCAGGACGTTCCTCTTCGGGGTTACGAATACTTTGATCTTCACGGACCGTTAAAGGAAAAACATGACGCCCTGAATCCCCAAACGGTCAAGGTTTTTGGGCCCCCGGGCGTGTCATTTCTCCCGGTTGCGCGGGTGGAATCGGGCGTGCTGCTCGAGCAGCCTGCGGCCCTCGACCGCGGTGTAGATCTGGGTCGTGGAGATGCTGGAGTGGCCCAGCATC
The DNA here is from genome assembly GCA_903919205.1 of uncultured Opitutaceae bacterium. Taxonomy (GTDB): domain Bacteria; phylum Verrucomicrobiota; class Verrucomicrobiia; order Opitutales; family Opitutaceae; genus Palsa-1447. The sequence goes on from CAIXHE010000080.1 coordinate 2,389, forward strand.
TCCTGGATCGCCCGCAGGTCCGCGCCCCCCGATAGCAGGTGCGTGGCGAAGGAATGCCGAAGCAGGTGGGGCTTGACCCCCTTCGCGATGCCCGCGCGGGCGGCGTGCTTCTTCACGATCGACCAGAGCGACACCCGGGAGATCCCGGTTCCCCGGCTGTTCAGGAAGAGCTGGCTGCGGGTGCGCGCCTTGACGAAGTGTGGGCGGCCCGAGGCGACCCACGCCGCCAGGGCGTCGCGGGCCCGCGATCCGATCGGCACGACGCGCTCCTTCGAGCCCTTCCCGAACACGCGCACGTAGCCGTTCTCCAGGTCGACCTGCTGCAGGGTGAGGGCCCCGAGCTCGGACACGCGAAGGCCGCTCGAGTAGAAGAGCTCGAGGGCCGCCCGGTCCCGAAGCGAGGCGGGATCGCCCCCGCCGGCCGAGGCGATCAGGCGCCCCACCTCCTCCGTGCTGAGGGTCTCGGGCAGGCGGCGCGCCAGGCGCGGGCCCGACAGGAGCGCCGTGAAGTCGTCGCTGCGCAGGCGCTCGCGCACGAGGAACCGCGCGAACATCCGGAGCGCGGTCAGCTTGCGGGCCTGGCTGGACGCGGCGCTCGCGCTGAGCGAGCGCACCCATTCCCCCGCCTGGGCGGCCTTCAGCCGCCTCCAGTCCCTGGCGCCCAGGCGCGAGACAAACGCCGCGCACTGCTCCAGGTCGCGTCGGTAGTTCTCGCGGGTGTTGCGGGAGAGCCCCCGCTCGAGCTCGAGGAACGCCAGGTAGGCGTCCAGGTCCGTCGCGAACGCGCTTGCCGTCATGGGGCCGGCCGGGGCCGCCTCAGTAGCGGCGGCGCGGCGGCGGGGCGGGCGAGCCGCCCTGCTCCTTCATCCGGAACGTGATCCGGGCCTTCTCGAGGTCGTAGGGGCTCATCTCCATCTTCACCGTGTCGCCGGCGGCGATCTTGATGAAGTTCTTGCGGAGCTTGCCCGAGATATGGGCGAGGACCACGTGTCCCGGGCTCTTCAGGAGCTCCACCTTGAACATCGTCCCCGGGAGCACCGCGACGACCTTGCCCTCCACTTCTATCGCGTCGTTGTCAGGCATGGTGGGCGCAGCCTGCGGCCGGGAGCGGGTGGGTCATCGTGGGTTCGGGAGATCTCAATCCACCGTGTAAAGGCGTGATCCCCCCCTAGGAGTCAAGGATTTACCTGCGGTGCAACCCAACCGTCACCACCCCCCGGGCCTCAGTTGATGCCGAGCTGGGTCCGCATGACCGCCTTGGTCCCGGCGGCCACGAAGATCGGGATGCGCAGCACGTGCACTGAGCCGTCCCTGAGCGTCACGGTGACCCGGTACACGCGCACGCCGTTGTCGAGGGTCAGGACCCAGTTGGCATGCTCGTCGTGGGGGTTGTAGGCCGGGGAGATCAGGAACCAGTGATTGCTGGCGCCGAGCTTGGGCGCCGGCTCCTTGAAGATCGTCAGGATCGGCACATCCGAGACGTCGTCCAGGGCGACCGAGGTCGGGACGGCGCCCTTCTTGAAGACCAGGTCGACGTCGTAGGCGATGCCCAGGACCCCGTCGGGCATCTTCCACGGCGCGAACCGGAAGCGCCCCACCTGGATCAGGTCGTCACCGACGGCCGAGGGAAGCTGCCCGAGCGGCACCTCCATCTCGATGCCCTCGCCCGTCGTCACCTTGACGGAGAAGTCGGGCCTCATGAGGCATCCGGCAAGGGGGAGGACGGCCGCGCAGAGGGCGGCAGCGAGCAGGCGGCGGAGCGAGGGGCGGAGGGTCATGGGTCTCAGATCGCGGGTGGCCGGGAAGGTTCCAGGGTACGGGCCGCCGCGGGACCTCCACGCTGCAAGTTGGCGCCGCCGTGACGAGCGGAAAAGCGGCGCGCGGAGGGGGCCCGCCCGCAAGGGGTTTGCCCCGGGGCCCGAACTAGGCTCTGCTGGCGGCGCGTGCCCGACACCGAGAAGACCCCCTGCCCTTTCGAGAAGCGCTTCCCCTCGCAGCTGCTGCGCGACGACGCCTTCTACATGAGCCTCGCCTACAACCAGGCGATCGACGCGTGGCGCGAGGATGAGGTGCCGGTCGGCGCGGTGATCGTGGCCGGGGGCGAGGTGATCGGGGCCTCCCACAACCGGGTCGAGGGCACCGGCGACCCGACCGCCCACGCCGAGGTCCTCGCGATCACCCAGGCCGCCTCCCGGCTGGGCGACTGGAGGCTCGAGGGCGCCACCGTCTACGTGACCAAGGAGCCGTGCCCGATGTGCTCGGGCGCCCTCGTGATGTCGCGCGTGAAGCGGGTCTGCTTTGCGGTCGCCGACCCCAAGATGGGCTGCCTCGGCGGCGCCGCCAACCTGAACGAGCTGCCGCGCTCGAACCACCACTTCGAGGTGACGGCCGGCGGCGTGCTCGAGCCCGAGTGCCGGGAGCTGATCCAGGCCTTCTTTAGGATCAGGCGCGCGGACCCCGAGGCCTGACGGTCGGGCCGGAGCTACCTGCCCGCCTCGAGCCTCGCCAGGAACGCGGCCCTCGAGTCCTCCGTCCGCCAGAAGTTCTCGGTGACCTTGGTGAACGCCGGCGCCATGTCCTTCAGCATCTCGAGGCCGACCAGGTTCGCCATCCGCGGCCGCGTGTCGACCGAGAGGAAGCGCTCGGTGCGCGCCCGCAGCCCGGCGAGGTCGCGGTGCTCCGCTAATGCCGAAATGTCCTCGCAAAAAACCCCATACAGGTTGGCGGTCGCGCGCGGATGATAGACGATCGGCCCGATGCGATTGAGGGCCCGGGCGACGGCCGGGTGCGCCGCGGCGGCCGACCCCTCCGCCACGAAGGTCCCGGCCGTCACCGGCGGCTCAAGGCCCATCTGGAAGGAATAGCTGCAGTCGTAGAGGTGGCGGATATCGACCCCCGGGTAGCCTTCCCTCAGGACTTCCTCGAGCCGGGCGCGGGAGCCCGGCGAGACCTTCGCCGTGTCGAGGACGAAGGCCGCCGTCTCGATCGAAAGCCGCTCCATAACGACGGCCATCATCGAGCGTACCAGGGTCCGGGAGTAGGGCTGGAGCTTCATGGACACCTGCAGGATGGGCAGCAGGGTCTCCACGGCCTGGTCGCCCCTGCCTTCCACGGCCTCGATCCCGGCGACCGCGTCCGCGTGCTGCGTCATGGTGCGCAGGACCTGGAAGGACACGAGCGGGGAGTCGCGGCTCGCCCGGGTCAGGTCGCCGATCCGGTCATAGGCGTTGAGCTCGTGCCACCAGGCTCGCTCGGGCGCCAGCGCCTTCCAGTTCGCCTCGATCGCGGCCCGATGAGACAGGAGCGTCTCCCACCTTTCCCTGGGATCGTGGCCGTCCAGCTTCGGGTAGCCGCCCGGGTAGTCGGGGGCCCTGAAGCTGGAGCCGAGCCGGGTGTTGTTCGAGTAGCGCATCAGCACCTCGAAGCTCGCGTCGGCCCCCGGGAACGAGGGTCCCACCCGCTCGAGCGAAGGGGGCCGGCGCACCACCGGGTCGTCGTGGGCGAGGTAGGCGAACGCCGCGAGGACGAGGCAGGCCCCTGCCGCAAGGCGCAACCATGAATCCCAGCCCAGCCGCACGCCCGACCAGAAGAGGACGGCGGCGACCAGGAGCTGGACGATCCCAAAGGCCGCGAGGTAGGCGACCGTTCCTTTCGGCAGCTCCCCGGGACCGCGCTGGCACACGGCGGCGAGCGCCGCATGGACCCCGGGGGAGTACGCAGCGACCGCCAGGGCGGCCAGGAGGGCGACCCCGAGGCAGAGGAGGGCAAGCGCCAGGGCGCGAAGGATCCGCAGCGCTCGAGGCTCCTCCTCTGCATGCGGGCTGGGGTTCATGGATCGATTGGGGTGCCCTGCGGGCCTGGATCCGACCTGCGCCCATCATGTCCGGACGGGCCTGCAAGTCGACAGGTTAATGCCCCACCTCCGCCGGATGTCATAACGGCCCAACGCAGTTGACGCACCCCCGGCGAGATGCAACCTTCCCACCATCATGGCCTACGAACTCCCGAAACTCGCCTATTCCTACGACGCCCTGGTTCCGCACATCGATGCCAAGACCATGGAGATCCATTACACGAAGCATCACCAGGCCTACATCACGAACGCGAACAACCTGCTCAAGGACCATCCGGACCTCGCGGCCCTGGACGTGAACGCGCTGATCGCCGACCTCTCGAAGGTCCCCGAGGCGATCCGCACCGGCCTGCGCAACAACGCCGGCGGCCACAGCAACCATTCCTTCTTCTGGACCGTGATCGGACCCGGCAAGGGCGGCGCCCCCAAGGGCAAGCTCGCCGACGCGATCGCCGCCACGTTCACGTCGTTCGACAAGTTCAAGGAGGAGTTCGCCAAGGCCGCCGCGACCCGCTTCGGCTCCGGCTGGGCCTGGCTGTACGTGACCCCCGACAAGAAGCTGGCGATCGGCTCCACCGCGAACCAGGACAGCCCGCTGATGGGCAAGGCCGTCGCGGGAATCGAGGGCAAGCCGGTCCTCGGGCTCGACGTCTGGGAGCACGCCTACTACCTCAACTACCAGAACCGCAGGCCCGACTACGTCGGGGCCTGGTGGCACGTCGCCGACTGGGACGCCGCCGAGGCGAACTTCGCCGCGGCGAGCGCCTAGCGCGACCAGACGCTCGCCTGGAGGGTGGGTCCGAAGCTCGACGGGCTTAGCGGCGTGCTCTTGCCCGTCTCGGTGTCCAGGAGGCTGAGGCGGCTCGTCGAGGGCGTGCGCGCCGTGTAGACGAGGTGCCGGCCGTCCGGCAGCCACGAGGGCTCGATCCCGTCGAACGGGGCCTTGGAGACCTGGTGGCCCTGGTGGGTCGAGAGCTGCAGGACGCCCACCTGGTAGCTGCGCCCGACCCGCATCGTGAAGGCCACCTTGTCCGGGTCCGTGCGGCTCCAGTCAGGCTCCGCGCAGTAGCTGCTCGTGTCGAAGGACACCCGCTGGGCCGGGCCCCCCGAGGCCGGCATCACATAAAGCTGAGGGCCGGGCTCCATGGCGAAGATGAGCCGCGAGCCGTCGGGCGACCAGCAGGGCGAGGCCTTCACCAGGTCCGAGCGGGTCCTGCGCGAGACCTGGCGGCCGTTGGCGTCGCTCGTGTAGATCTCGGGCTCACCCTCGCCCGAGAGCACCATCGCGACCCTGCGACCGTCGGGGCTGAACCGCGCGCCGCTGTTCGTGCCCTTGAAGCTCACGAAGGTCGTGCGCTGATAGCCCCCGAGGTCGATCTGGAAGATGTCGGGGAAGCCCGACTTGTAGAAGCTCGTGTAGAGGATGCGCTCGCCGTCCGGCGCCCAGCGGGGGTTCATGGCGATCGCCCGGTCATGCGTGATCTGGCGCACGTCGCCGAAGAACAGGTCGGAGGTGTAGATCTCGGAGTGGCCGGTGCGCCCCCCGATGAAGACCAGGCGCGACGAGAAGTATCCCCGCAGCCCCTGGCCGTTGGTGCGCGCGACCGCGATGTCCGCCGCGGCGAGGAGGGCCTGGCGAAGCGTGGAGCCGGTGGCGACCTCGCTGGCGACCGAGCCGCTTCCGATCCCGCGCGTCACGTCGACGCGCACCTGCGCGCCGCCCGCCGGCGAGAAGCGGATGTCGTAGACGTAGCCGCTCGCCACCAGGTGGTAGCGCCCGTGCGAGCCGAACGCCAGCCGCGCCAGGCCGTCCAGCTCCGCCGTGGTCCCGGACACGCGCACCGGGAGCGTGCGGCTGTCGGCGGCCACGTCGACCTCGCCGATGTCGCGCTGGGCGAGGACCGGGCACACGAATGAGAGGGCAAGGAGCAGGGAAAGGGTGAGTCGGGACATGATTGGATCGCTTGAGCTCCATTTCTATTTGCGCGCGGGCGCCGCATAACAACTCTTATTTGAAGCGTGCCCAACGAAGACATACTGCAGGCGCTCAGGAAGGTCCGGTATCCCGGCTTCAGCAGGGACATTGTTTCCTTCGGCCTGGTGAAGTCCGCGGAGCTGGAGGCAGGCGTGGCGCGCGTCTCCCTCGCGATCTCGACCGGCGACCCCAAGGTCCCGAAGCAGCTCAAGGACGAGGTCGAGCGCGCGCTCCTGGCGACGCCGGGCGTCGCAAGCGCCTCGGTCGAGCTGGCGGTCACGGCCGCACGCGTGGCGCCACCGGCCGGCGCACCCGGAGCCAAGCCGGGGGCCGCCAAGGCGATCCGCCACTCGGTCGCCATCGCCTCGGGCAAGGGCGGCGTCGGCAAGAGCACCTTCGCCGTGAACCTCGCCTGCGCGCTGGCCCAGGTCCTCACGGCCGCGGGCAGGCCCGGGCGCGTGGGGCTGATGGACATCGACATCTACGGGCCGAGCGTGCCGCTCATGATGGGGCTCAAGGGCCGGCCCGAGGTCGAGGGCGACGGGCCGGATGCATGCCTCGTGCCGATGGAGCGCCACGGCGTCAAGGTGATGAGCATGGGTTTCCTGGTCGACGACAACACCCCGGTCGTGTGGCGCGGCCCCATGGTCATGAAGACCGTCCAGCAGTTCGTGCAGAACGTGCTCTGGGGCGAGCTCGACGTGCTGCTCGTGGACCTCCCGCCGGGCACCGGCGACGCGCAGCTCTCGCTCGTCCAGACGCTTCCGCTCGACGGCGCCGTGATCGTCACGACGCCGCAGGCGGCCGCCACCCAGGTCGCGCTCAAGGGAGGCCTCATGTTCCAGAAGGTGAACGTGCCCATCCTCGGGGTCGCCGAGAACATGAGCTACTTCGTGGACCCGGCGGGCCAGAAGCACCAGATCTTCGGCTTCGGCGGCGGCGTCGCCACCGCCGAGCGCCTCGGCACCGTGCTCCTCGGCCAGGTCCCGCTCATCCCGGGAATCCGCGAGGGCGGCGACCGCGGGAGGCCGATCGTCGTCGGCGAGCCGGAGGGTTTGCCCGCGGGCGTGTTCCGTAGTATTGCGCAGACGCTGCTGCAGGGCCTTACAAAATCCGAGTCAAGGCCGATGTAACAATTGGGCTACACTGCCGGCATTGACACCATCCGCGGCGTTGCTCAGATCCTATCTCCCGACCCGTCTGAATGACTTCCTCCGCTAAAGAGCCAGCCCCTGCCTCCTCGCGAGAGTTCGTGAAGCAGTCGAGCCTGTACCAGGAGTTCCTCGCGGAGCGCGAGGAGATCCTGAAGCACAAGTGGCTGGAGTCGGAGCGCCTCGGCTACGACATCGGCTTCGAGCGCGCGCTCCTGGACTGGATCCGCAAGCACCGCGAGGGCTGGCGGGCGGCGCGCCGCCAGAACCTGTCCCAGCTGGGGTCGGGCGCCTCGGGCTCCCCCTTCCCCCCAAGTGCAAAGCAGCCCTGAGGCTGCCTTCGCAACTCGCGGTACTTAATCTCCTTGTGAAGCGTGTGGCGCTTCAGGTGGGGATTGTACTTCTTCTTCTCGATGCGCTAGGTCACCGTCTTCTTGTTGCGCCTCGTGAGGTAGCGGGAGACGGGCTTGCCCTCTTTGCGGGCCTCTGTGCATTCGAGTGTGACGACTTCTTGCATGGTGTTAAAGCGGTTGAGGGTTCAGGAGACACCGCCCGCCCCCCGCGCGCAACCCCAAAGTGGCCCTCCGGACCGAAAGGCCCCCCGGGGGGGCGGCGGGCTAGCGCCGCTTCTCCGTCAGGGGCAGGAGCACGCCCCGGCGGAACAGGGTGACCTGCCCGGTGCTCGAGGACACCGCGATCGAGATGCAGTTGGCGGCCACGCTGATGGCGGCCGCGGCCGCGTGCCGGCTGCCGAGCCCGCTCGGCAGCGTGAGGCCGTTGCCGTTCGCCTGGACCAGGGCGCCCGCCGCCTCGACGACCCCGTCGCCCCGGATCACGAAGGCCCCATCGATTGATGAGAACTCCTTCACCGTCTCGTCCATGAAGGGGTTGAGGATGTTGCGATCCTCCTCCTTGTAGCCATAGAAGGGGTTGAGCACGAGGGGCTTGGTGAACTCCTGCACCTTGGCCGTGTCCCCGACCACGAAGAGGCAGCCGACGGGGCGCCCCTCGCGGCCCTCCACCGCGAGCTCCGTCGCCACGGCGAGCACGCGCTCCAGCACCTCGGGCTTCACGTCCTCCGGGAGAAGGTCGGTCGGCGGCCCGGAGAGCAGGGTCTGGAACTCGCGCTCGATCTCGGCCACCACGATCGTGTCAAACTGGTTGCTGCCGGTGATGCCGCCCACGCAGCAGATCCTGTCGTTGAAGGAGACCAGGCCGCGGGTGAGGGCGACCAGGATCGCGCTCCGCAGCTGGGCCATGCGCTGGCTCGAGAAGGACCGCACCTGGATCGTGTCCGTGAACTTGTTTTCGTCCTCCCCGGGCTCGATCGGGTTGCGCGTCACCAGGATCGTCTTGTTCTTGGGCTTGAGCATGCCCGGCTCGATGCCCCCGATGAAGGTGTCCCCGAAGATCATGGTGGCGCTGCAGCCGGCGCCCTTGGCCACCTGCTCGGCCTGCCTGAACATGAGCCGGTTGACGCGGTTCTGCTGGGCCTGGATCGGGCGCATCCCGCCGAAGCCGCCCACCAGGCGCTCGTAGAGCGTGTCGATGTCGGGCGCCTGCACGAAGCTGTCCACCAGCTCCTGCTCGCGCACCAGGCGCCCGATCGATGCGAGCACCTGCAGGGTGTCGCGGGCGGACTCGCCCGCGATCAGCATCACGATCAGGTGCACCCGCTCCCCCGACATCGCCCCGTGGTGGCGCATGCCGGCGCGGCTGCGGCCGATCGAGAGGATGTAGCGCTTGGAGTTCTTGATCCGAACGTGCGGCAGGGCGACGCCGAGGCCGAGGTAGGTCGTCATCGTGCTCTCGCGGGCGAGCAGGCCCTTCAGGATCGAGTCGCGCTTGAGGTCGGGGAACCGGGCAAGGCTCACGTCGAGCAGCTCGCCGAGCGCGGCCTCGAGCGTGAGGCTTCGCAGGTCGATGATCCGGCTGCGGGCGATGATCTTGTCGAGCCGCATGTGCCGCCCCGGCGACTAGCGCTCCCACTCCAGGGCGCCCTTCTTGATCTCGTAGAAGAGGCCGAGAACGAGCACGAACATGAAGAAGAGGATCGGGCCGAGGATCGAGAGGTGCTGGTGCAGGAAGTCCCTGTAGATGAACACCCACGGCACGAGGATCACGATCTCCAGGTCGAACAGCATGAAGAGCAGGGCCGTCACGTAGAACTTGACCGAGAAGCGTGTGTGGATGACGCCCTCGCTCGGGACGCCGCACTCGTAGGCCGAGTCCTTGATCGCGGTGTGCCGCGCCCTCTGCCCGAGGAGCGAGCTGACGAGGAGGATGACGGCGGTGATTCCGGCGGCGAGGAACGCCTGGATCAGGAAGGGGAGGTACGCGGCCGGGCTCATGGCTAGGGATGCAGCGTGCTCGGCGCCCGAGCGCGAGACAAGCCGTTTGTGTCCGCCGGCTCAGTCAACGTCGACCATCCTCGCGTTCTTGATCGCCGTCGAGCCGACGCCGAGGGTCTCGGCGAACTCGAGCGTGCGGATCTCCTCGGAGATCGGCTCGAAGCCCTCCTTCCGTCGGGCGGCGTTGATGCGGGCGCGCATGAGCGAATCCAGCATCACGGGGTCGGAGCCGAGCCAGAGGAGGGGCTCCGAGCGCGTGTAGAGGGAGTTGAAGAACGGGCCGCCGATGAACTGGTAGTGCTCGAGGCTCACGATCGAGAATTTCCACGTCTCGCGCAGCTCGGGGATCGCGCTCATCTCCGCAACCGCGGCCGGGGCCGTGTTCGGCGAGCGGAAGAACCGGGCCGTGTTGGAGGCGTTCCAGAGGGTGGCGTTGACGAGGGCCCCGTTGACCCCGAGCACCTGGTGGTCGGTGTAGACCGGCAGGTTGATCCAGAAGTCGGTCTCCAGGAAGAGCGGCGTGGCGAGGAAGCTCTTGCGGTCCTCCTCCTTGGTCGAGGTGTTCGGGACGCCCTCGGTCTGGTGGGCCGCGAAGATCGGGTCGAAGCGCTGGGGCAGCGGGCTGTCGTAGAACCACACCGGGTCGTAGTAGCGGTTGGACTCGAGCACGAAGACGGGGTTGCCCTGGAACGGGCTGTCGCCGGAGACGAGCGAGGGCAGGAAGCCGGTCATCCGCAGCCTGAGCTGGTTCAGGCCCACGAGGAAGATGGCGTCGTGCTTGTAGCCGCGCCTCTCGAGGGAGCCGATCACGGCCTTCACGAGGGCGGTCGGCGTCGCCATGCCCGGGCCCGAGTCCGAGTAGATCTTCAGGCCCACCTTCTTCTTGGCCCCGGGGACGATCGGCTTGCCGATCGACTTCTCGTAGGCGGAGACCAGCCGCTCCACCTCGACCGCGTACTCCGCGTCACCGAACGAGGGCAGGTGGGCCTGCCAGATCGTCTCGTCGAGGGCGCGCGGCGCGTCGGGGGCGGCGGCCCGAACGCCCGGCGCCCAGCAGGCTGCGAGGACGGCGGCGAGGGCGGCGGCAAGCGGGAGTCGGGTCATGGGTGGTTGATGGTTAGTCGCCGCGCGGCGGACAAAGTTTCCTCGAGGGACCGACTTTATCCGACAACGGAACGGGGGATCTTGACAGCCCTGCGCCCCGGTTGAAAGTGGATTCTTCTCGCGCGCCGCGGCAACGCCGGAAGCGTCCGCGTGCAGTCCATGCCCGTCATCAAACCCACCTGTGTCCGCGACCTGAAGCTGCGGGTCAACCTTGCCGACGTGATCTCGCGCGTGGTCGCCCTTCGCAAGGCGGGCGGCTCCCGGCTGAAGGGTCTCTGCCCCTTCCACAACGAGAAGACGCCCTCGTTCAACGTGGACTCGGACAAGGGCTACTACAAGTGCTTCGGCTGCGGGAAGGCGGGCGACGCCATCAGCTTCGTGCGCGAGACCGAGCAGCTCTCGTTCACCGAGGCCGTGGAGGCCCTGGGCCAGCGCTACGGCATCGCGATCGAGTACGAGGAGGGCTCCGGGCCCTCCCGCGAGGAGCGCTCGCTGCGCCAGGAGCTCTTCGACCTCCACGAGCAGGCGGCCGAGCACCTCCACCAGGCCTTCCGCGCGCAGGGCGCGGCCGGAGACTTCATGCGGGCGTACTGGGTGAACGACCGGAAGTTCAGCCCCGAGCTCGCGGAGGAGTTCAAGATCGGCGCGGCCGGGCCGGACGGCGGCGGCCTCGGCGCCGCGCTCTTCAGGCGGAAGTACTCCGAGGAGGCCCTGCGCCAGTGCGGGCTCTTCTTTATCCGCGACGACGCGATGATGACCGTCTCGGCCCTCAGGCCCCGCTTCCGGGGCAGGCTCATGATACCGATCCGCGACCATCAGGGCCGCGTGGTCGCCTTCACGGCCCGGCAGACCGCGCTCACGCCCGAGGACGACCCGGCCCGGGAGGCCAAGTACGTCAACTCCCCCGAGACGCCGATCTTCACCAAGGGCCACCTGCTCTTCAACCTGGACCGCGCGCGCACGGCCGTGGGCGAGGGCCGCCCCTTCGTGATGGTCGAGGGCCAGCTCGACGCCCTCAGGTGCTGGTCGGTGGGCCTGAAGACCGCGATCGCGCCGCAGGGGACGTCCATCACCGACGGCCAGCTCGCGCTCCTCAGCCGGTACCGGCCCGAGGTCGAGTGCTTCTTCGACAGCGACTCCGCCGGCCAGAAGGCGTCGCTCAGGCTCCTGCCGATGGCGCTGAAGGCGGGCATCGAGGTTCGCTTCCTCACGCTCTCGGGGGACTCCAAGGTGGATCCCGACGTGCTGTTCCTGGAGCGGGGCATCGCCGCCTACGAGGAGGTGCGCAGGGGCGCCCTCTCCGCCATGGCCTTCGCGTGCCGGGCCTCGCTCCCCTCCCCCTCCGCGGCCTCCTCCGAGCAGCGCAGCCGCGCCGCCCAGGCCGTGCTCGCGATCATCGCGGCGGCCGAGAGCGAGGTGTCCCGGGCCGCCTTCATCTCCGAGGCCGCGGGCCACCTGCAGCTTCCCGCGGCAGCCCTGCAGAGCGACCTGCGGCGCCTGACCTCGCGCGCCGAGCGCGCCCCCGCGCGGCCGCAGGCCCCCGCCGCTCCCCCGCCCGCGCGGCAGGGGAGCGTCACGCCCGAGCACGACCTGCTTCGCCTCCTCCTACACTTCGAGGCGCTCGGCCGCCCCATGAGCGGCGCCATCCCCCACGATTGGATCGACCAGCGCCAAACCGAGGGGGTGCTCCTCAACCGCTTCCTGGGGGAGCTTGAGGGGGGGACGTGGCCTGGCCGGGACCACCTGGACATCCTCGTTGAAACCGATGATGAAAAGGCACTTGTGGCCTCGCTTTTGTTCGATGCGCCCCAGCTGGACGACCCCTTCAAGGTGGCGCGCGAGGGCATCCGCAAGCTGAGGGACCGCAGCCTCGAGCCCAGGATCCGCCAAATAGAACTTGCATTAGCCAAGGGCCCATCGGACTTTAACGATGACTCATCGTCACTCCTCCGGGAGTTATCGGACCTGCAACGCCAGATCCGGCAGGCGGTCACTCTGACCGAGGCCGGGTGAGGTGTTCCATTCGTTACTCCCGACTTTCCCTCTTTTCATGCCTCGCAAAGCCAAACAAGCCGACACCCCGAACTCCGAAGCCGTTGAGAACGCCCTCGCGCAGGCGCCGCAGGTGCTCGCGGAAGGCGGCGACGCGTCCGCTCCGGTCGGCGGCATCAACGAGAAGATCCGCCAGCTGATCCGTCTCTCCAAGGAACAGGGATACCTCACGTTCGACGACATCAACGAGGCGCTGCCCGAGTCGATCGAGAACCAGGAGGAAATCGACAACGTCCTCTCGATCCTGCAGAACCTCGAGATCGAGATCCTCGAGCCCGACCAGGTCGAGGACTACAAACAGCGCCAGGAGGAGGCTGAGGAGGAGGAGTCCCGCACCTCGCAGAACGACATCCTCGACGACCCGGTACGGATGTACCTGAAGCAGATGGGCCAGGTCCCGCTGCTGACCCGCGAGCAGGAGGTCGAGATCTCCAAGCGGATCGAGAACGCCGAGCTCAAGGCCCAGGAGGCCCTCTTCCAGGCGTCCGCCGTCGGCGCCTACATCGCCGACCTGGGGGCCAAGCTGCTCAACCGCGAGGAGCGCTTCGACCGGATCGTGATCGACAAGAAGATCGAGAGCCGCGACGCGTACTTCAGGACCCTGCCGAAGCTGGTCGAGACCACCCAGAAGAACGAGGCCGGCACGGCCGAGGCCTGGGCGGAGCACGCGAAGGCACGCTCCGAGCCCGAGCGAAAGAAGGCCCTGGCGAAGTTCCGCAGGCGCGAGACGGCCCTGCGCGCGAACTTCTCGAAATTCTTCTTCAAGCTGAAGGTCTACGAGGAGTACCTGGATAAGGTGCGCCCCATCCTGGAGGAGATCGAGGCCTGCCACGTCCAGCTGGAGCGCGCCAAGCACCCCAAGACCAAGAAGGACGCCGCGATCGACACGCGCGCGATCCACGCCCGCCTGCGCAGCCTCGAGCTCGAGCAGCGCATCGCGCCGGCGCAGCTGGCCGAGGTCTACCACCAGACGATGACCCACGTGCGCGAGGCGCACCGGGCGAAGACCGAGATGGTCGAGGCGAACCTGCGCCTGGTGATCTCGATCGCCAAGAAGTACACGAACCGCGGCCTCTCGTTCCTCGACCTGATCCAGGAGGGCAACATGGGACTGATGAAAGCCGTGGAAAAATTTGAATACCGGCGCGGCTACAAATTTTCCACCTACGCAACCTGGTGGATTCGGCAGGCCATCACGCGTTCCATTGCCGACCAGGCCCGCACCATCCGC
>CAIXHE010000081.1 GCA_903919205.1 uncultured Opitutaceae bacterium
CTCCGCCGGCGCGGCGGGTGCGGGCGCCTCGGATGCCGCGGCCGGCGCGACCGGCGGCTCGGTCACGGGTGCCGGTGCGGGCTCGGCGGCCGGCGCCGCCTCGGGCGGTGCCTCGGCCGGGGGCTCGGGGATCTTCGGTGCCTCGGCCGCGGGCGGCACAAAGGGGTGGAACGAGGAGGCCACCGCCGGCTTGATCTCCACGATCTTGCTCGCGATCACGGGCGCCACCTCCGGGGCGTGGACGGCCGCCGCTGCTGCCGCCGCCGCCTTCTCGATCGCCGACTCGAACTCCGCTGCGGCCTTGCCGAGCTTCTTGGCGGCCGCCTCAAGGCGCGCCGCTCCCTCAAGGTCTTCCTTCCTCGCCGCCTGCAGGCGGGCGTCCATCTCGGCGAGGGTCTTCGCCACGGCCTCCAGGCGGCCTGCGCCCTCGCCCTCCTTCTTTGCGGCGGCCGCAAGGCGGGTGTCGAGCTCCCCGATCTTCTCCTGTATCCCGTGGGCGAGGCGCTCGGTCTTGCTGTAGTTTTCCTGCGCGGCCTCGGCGATCCCGTTGAGGCCGGTGGCGGCGATCGAGACCTGCTCCGCCGCCGCGGCCACCGTCACGGAAAGCGCCTGGAGCGCGCGCTGGCGGTCGTCGAGCGCCTCATCCTGCTTGCGCGCGTAGTCGGTCACGAAGGGGATGACCCCGAGGACACAGGCCACCGCGACGGTCGCCACGACGCCGACGAGCGCGGTGCCCGAGAGGGGGTGGGACGAGGAGTCGTAGATGAACCAGGCCGTGGCGAGGAGGGCCGCGTCACCGACCAGGAAGATCCATTTCGGGAGGCGCGGGGTGTCGCTGGGTAGGTTCATGTCGGTCGGCGCTTGGATTCTCTGCTGCGCATGGGGGTTAATTTCAACTCGGAAACGAGGTTCGGGCGGCCGCGGCGCCGAAATGGGCCGCCACCGCGCGGCTGAGGCGCTCCCACTCGGCCGGGTTCAGGTCCCGCTTGCGGCCGGGGGAAACCTGCCGGTGGTCGGTGAGCCGGTCCGTCGCAAGGCCGAGCGGCGCCCACCGGGCCGAGAGCCATTCGATGGCCGAGGCGAGCTGGGCTCCGGTGATCGGGGCGAGGTCGGTGTCCCCCGCGAGGGCGAGACCCAGGAGAAAGTCGTTGCAGCGGCTCCTTCCCATGAACCGCGACGGGCCCGCGTGCCACGCGACGAAGGTGTCGGGGACCAGGGTGCACCGGGTCCCGTCCTGCGCGATGAGGCAGTGGTAGCTCACCTGGCTCGCCGGGTCCTGCATCCTTGCGATCGTCTCCTCGAAACCCATCTCGCTGTGGTGGAAGAGGACCCCCAGGCGCTCGTGGGTCTCGGGCCCGCGGTTCGGCGAGGGGCGCTCGATCTCGGGGAAGACCGTCCGCGCGGCTAGAGGTGGCTCCATGACACGACGGTGAGGGGGGAGAGGATCGCAACGCGGGCCGCGCCCTCGAGCGTGAGGGTGACCAGGATCCACTTCAGCCCGCAGTTGCGCCGGACCGAGTACCCGACGGCGGTGACCGCCACAAGGGCAAGGCCGAAGACGCGGGCGTGCGGGGTGGCCAGGAGCGTGACGGCCCAAAGCGCGTAGAGTGCGATGCACGCCATCCACAGGAACGCCACCGGCTCGCTCGGGCCCATTTCCCTGGGGTCGCCGCCGCGGGCGATCTGCTTGATGCCCACGTAGCGCTCGGTCATGACCAGCTGCCAGAGCTCGAAGGCCAGGAAGAGCGGCGCAAGGAGGGCGATTCCGTTCACGGGGAAATGATGTATATTGGGCGCCTTTCCTACAATCTTCTTCAACCCAGTTGCGCTTGCGCCCCGCTGGTAAGTCGGCTATCGATAGGGCAACATGCCTATACGTACCGTAATCGTGGACGATGAGGTTGTGTTCCGGCAGATGCTGACGTCCGCGCTGAGCCGGGTCCGCGGACTCGTCGTCGCCGGGAGCTTCAAGGACGGGAAGACGGCGGTGGAGCACTGCCTGAAGGACCCGCCGGGCCTGCTGATCGTGGACCTCTACCTTCCGGGCATGCACGGCCTCGAGGTGGTCCGCGAGGTGCGGCACAAGCTTCCCGCGACCCGCATCCTGGTGCTCACGGGCCATCCCGACGGCGACCTGCCGGCGCGCCTCATCTCGCAGGGGGTCCACGGGTTCGTGGACAAGAGCGCCCCCATCAACTACGTGATCCAGGCGATCGAGTCGGTCGTCTCCGGCGGGATGTTCTTCGCGGCGAACGTGCCCCCCAAGAGCTCGGCCTCCGGCGACCACCAGCCCAAGGTAGCCCCCGAGGTGAAGGCGGGGCCGGCTGTCACGTCGGTGAACGCCATCGAGACGCTCTCCGCCCGCGAGCTCGAGGTCGCACGGCTCGTGGCCGAGGGCTACTCCTCGAAGGAGATCGCCGACCGCCTTGACCTGAGCGTGCGCACCGTAGAGAAGCACCGCGCGAACATCATGGACAAGATCGGCGTGAAGGAGGTCGCGAGCCTTGTCCGCTGGTGCATCCAGTCGGGGATCGTGAAGAGCTAGGCCGGGGAAGCGTAGCCCCTGAGCGCCGGGGCGACCGCCTCGAAATCCGCGCGGATTGCGGCGATCTCGCCGGGCGTGAGGGGTCCCGCGCCCGAGCCCAGGAGCCCCTCGATCCGCGCCATCCTCTGCGAGAGGCCGAGGGCCCCCATGTGGAGCGCGCTGCTCTTTATCCCGTGGGCGATCCGCTGCTGCTCCTCGCGGCCGCCCAGGGTCAGGCGCTCCAGGGACACCGGGAAGTCGTCGAGGAAGAGGCGCACGATCTCCCGCGTCGCGTCGTCACCCATGACCGACGCGAGCTCCCCGAGCGCCGGATTTGGCGGATTGCCCACCGGGCAATGGCGTCCGATTCCCCGGGGGAGGGCAACCGATTTCGCCGCCAGGGGCTAGCGGCGCCTGCGCCGCGCCCTGGCCGGGGCGGGCTCGGGATCCTCGGCGGCCCTCAGCTCCTCGCGTGCGGCGGGGGCGGCCCCGTGCTCGGGGTAGAAGTGCCACTTGCCGTCGCCCTTGTGGGCGTGGATGTCCGGCATGAAGTGCAGGTCCCACTCCGCGAGCATCTGGAAGTACTGACTCCTGCCCACCTTCAGCTCCCGGCAGCGCGCCTCGATGCGCGTCCACATCTCGTGAGTGAAGCTGATCCCCTGCGATCGTGTGGTTTGGCCCATGCGCAATTGTTGCGAATGGTTGAAAGCGTGTTGACGCATTTCAGCTGAAAACGGTTGCGAGCCGGTGCGTCCCGTTTTCAACGGGCCGCCTTCCCGGGGCCTCCCTAGTGCGAGCTGTCCTCGAGCTCCCCCGGCTTAAGGAGGCCGGCGAAGGCGGCCTTGTTCGCCGCCTTCATGTAGGCCTCCTTTGCCTCGATCGTCCCGTCCTTCACCCGGTTCATGAGGCTCGTGTCCATCAGGATCATCCCGTCGGCTCCCCCGCTCTCGATGATCTGGCGGATGTTGGCGATCTGGCCGCTGCGGACCGTGTTGGCGAGCGCCTCGTGCTGGAGCAGGATCTCGTGGACGGCGCAGCGCCCCTTGGGGATCTTCTTGCACAGGAGCTGGGCCACGATGCCGGCCAGGCACCCGGCCAGCATCACGCGCACCTGGTTCTGGTCGTCGGCGGGGAAGGCGTTGATGATGCGGTCCACGGTCTTCGGCGCGTTGTTCGTGTGCAGGGTCCCGAAGACCAGCATGCCCATGGACGCGCACCCGAGCGCGAGCTTGATCGTCTCCAGTTCGCGCATCTCGCCCACCAGCAGGATGTCGGGGTCGTGGCGCATCGCGCCCTTGAGCGCCGAGGCGAAGCTCTCGGTGTGCTCCCCCACCTCCCGGTGCACGATCACGCTCTTCTTGACCGGGTGCACGAACTCGATCGGGTCCTCGATGTGATGATGTGCCGGCAGAGGTTCGTGTTGATGTAGTCGATCATC
>CAIXHE010000082.1 GCA_903919205.1 uncultured Opitutaceae bacterium
GACGAAGCCCACCTCCTGGCGCTCATGCGCCGATGGTTCTTCGCGCGCAAACCTGATGCGGGATTCGTCCTCACGGACTTCCCGGCTACGCTGCTCCAAGCTAAAGTGTTCGACGAATGGCTCGATGCCCGCGACGAGGAAATCGACGCGGTCTACGCCGGTTCCGGCGTGCCCGAGCCCCTCGTCGAGCACTACCGCACACTCGGCCTCCTCGACGAGGGGGCCGTATCCCGCCGATGATCCCCATAAAGGACAAGGAGGGCATCCTCCGCATGCGGGAGGTGTGCTCCATGGCCGCCACCGTGCTTGAGTATCTCAAGCCCCTGGTAAGGCCGGGAATTACCACAATGGACTTGGAGGAAGCGAGCCGCGCGGAAATCGCGCGGATCGGGGCGCGAAGCGCCTGTTTTGGCTACCAGCACGGTTCGCGCCGCTACCCGGCGCACACCTGCATCTCGGTCAACGAGGAGGTCGTGCACGGAATCCCCTCCTACAAGCGCGTGCTGCGCGAGGGTGACATCGTTTCCCTGGACGTCGTACTCGAGTACAACGGCTACATCGGCGACAACGCCTACACGGTACCGGTGCCCCCGGTGCTCCCGCAGGTCGACAAGCTGCTCCGCGTGACGCGCGAGGCGCTTAACGCCGGTGTCCGGGCCGCCCGGGTGGGCAGCCGCATCGGCGACATCTCGAGCACCATCCAGGCCTACGTCGAGGACCACGGCTTCAGCGTCGTGCGCGACATGGTGGGCCACGGGGTCGGAACCTCGATGCACGAGCCGCCGGAGATCCCGAACTTCGGGAAGCGCTCCGCAGGCGAGAGGATCAGGCCCGGGATGACCCTTGCGATCGAGCCCATGGTGAACATGGGAGCCTACGCGACCCGGACCCTCTCGGACGGATGGACGGTCGTGACGGCCGACCACTCGCCCTCGGCCCACTTCGAACACACCGTGCTCACGACGGACAAAGGCCCGGAGATCCTGACGATCCCCGGCCTCGCCCAGGCCAAGAGCGCCTGAGCCCTCCCCCTTTCCCAGCCTACCTTTTCAACCACAACTTCATAACCCACATACAATGCCTCGTCTCCTCGGTGTAGAAATCCCAGCGAAGAAGAAAGTCGCTTACTCCCTCCGTTACATTTACGGCGTCGGCCCCGCGCGCGCCGACCAGGTCGTCAAGGAGGCGGGCCTCAAGCCCGACATGCGCGCCCAGGACCTCACGGAGGAGCAGTTGAACAAGATCCTCCACGTGATCACCGAGCACAAGTGGGTGGTCGAGGGCGACCTGCGCCGCGACATCGCGGGCAACCTCAAGCGCCTGCAGGCGATCAATTGCTACCGTGGCGTCCGCCACCGCCGCGGCCTCCCGGTCCGCGGTCAACGCACCAGCACGAACGCCCGAACCCGCAAGGGCCCGCGCAAGACCATCGGCGTCACCAAAGCCGCAAAAGAATAACACATACACGCCATGGCTGAAGAAAAGTCCGCCCCCAAGAAGGAAAAGGCCCCGAAGGCCCCCAAGTCCGGCAAGCCGACCGACGCGCCCGAGGGCGCCGTCCAGGCTGCCGCCACCCCTGCCGCCCCGGCGGCCGCGGCCGCCCCCGCCGCCGATGCCAAGCCGGTCGAGATGATCGGCGGCGTCGCCAAGCAGCCCACCGCCGAGGACCTCCTGAAGGAGGAGCTGGGCTCGGTGAAGGTCCGCAAGGCCAAGGGCTCGAAGAACGTCACGTCCGGCTTCGCCAACGTGCTCGCGTCCTTCAACAACACCATCGTCTCCATCACCGACCCCAAGGGCCAGGTGATCGCGTGGTCGAGCGCCGGCAAGTGCAACTTCCGCGGCTCGCGCAAGTCGACCGCCTACGCCGCCCAGATCGTGGCGCAGGACGCCGCGCGCAACGCCATGTCGCACGGCCTCAAGGACGTCGTCATCCGCGTCTCCGGACCCGGACTCGGCCGCGACAGCGCCATCCGCGCCCTCCAGGCGATCGGCCTCGAGATCACCTCGATCGTCGACGTCACCCCCATCCCGCACAATGGATGCAGGCCGCGCAAGCGCCGCCGCGTCTAAGACCACCCTCCCGGCTCAACCCTCTTCCACTTAAGACAATGGCTCGTTACATCGGACCCTCCACCCGCATCAGCCGGCGCTTCGGTCAGCTCCTGATCGGCTCCGGAAAGGCGCTTGAGCGCCGCAACTACCCCCCAGGCCAGCACGGGCCCAAGTCCCGCCGCAAGACCTCGGAGTACTCGATCGGCCTCAACGAGAAGCAGAAGCTTCGCTACACCTACGGCCTCCTGGAGCGCCAGTTCCGGCGCATGTTCGAGATCGCCAAGCGCGAGCGCGGCGTCACCGGCGAGCGCTTCCTCCAGCTCCTCGACACCCGCCTGGACAGCGTGATCTACCACCTCGGCCTCGCCAAGAGCCGCGCCGCGGCCCGCCAGTTCGTGAACCACGGCCACATCCGGGTGAACGGGCGCAAGGTCGACATCGCCAGCTACAACGTTCGCCCCGGCGACGAGATCGACGTGCGCAACGCGCCGGCCTCCCGCCAGATGGCGACCCGCAACCTCGAGGAGAACCGCATCCGCACCGTCCCGGGCTGGCTCTCGCTCAACGCCGAGCAGTTCAAGGCCGGCGTCGTGCGCCTGCCGAAGCGCGACGAGATGGACCAGAACATCAACGAGCAGCTCATCGTCGAGTTCTACTCGCGCTTCTAAGCCAAGCCCTCTTTCACAACCCGCTCCCAACTCAGAACATAGAGTTCACGCCATGCCAAAACGCCTCGGAAAATTCGAACTCCCCTCCAAACTCACCAAGGTTGAGGACGGCGCCACGCCGACCTATGCCAAATTCATTGCCGAGCCCTTCGAAGCGGGCTACGGCCACACGGTTGGCAACTCCCTTCGCCGCGTCCTCTTGAGCTCCATCGAGGGAGCCGCCATCTCGTCGATCAAGATCGACGGCGTGAGCCACGAGTTCCAGAGCATCGACGGCGTCGTCGAGGACGTCACGGAGATCGTGCTGAACCTGAAGAAGGTGCTCATCGTCTCCCACAAGCGCGACACGATCACGCTCGCCATCAAGGTCAACAAGGCCGGCGCCGTGACCGCGGGCGACATCCAGGTCGACGCAAACATCCAGGTCATCAACCCGGACCAGGTCATCTGCACCCTCGACACCAAGCGTGCCTTCGAGGCCGAGATCGAGATCAAGACCGGCCGAGGCTACTGCCCCGGCGAGCAGAACAAGAAGGAGGAGCAGGCCATCGGCGTCATCGCGATCGACTCGCTCTTCTCCCCGGTGAAGCTCGTCAAGTACGCCGTCGAGGCCACGCGCGTCGGCCAGATCACGGACTACGACAAGCTGATCCTCGAGATCTGGACCGACGGCCGCATCACCCCGGACGACGCCCTCAAGCAGGCCGCCTCGATCCTGAACCACCACTTGGACGTGTTCGACCGCGTCAGCGAGGAGGCCTACGAGTTCGAGAGCCAGCAGAGCGAGGTCAGCGAGGAGCAGAACAAGCTCCGCAAGCTCCTCAACATGTCGGTCAACGAGATCGAGCTGTCGGTGCGCGCCGCCAACTGCCTGAACAACGCCAACATCACCACGGTCGGCGAGCTCGCGATGAAGACCGAGCAGGAGA
>CAIXHE010000083.1 GCA_903919205.1 uncultured Opitutaceae bacterium
GACCCAGACGGGGTCGAGCTCGGCCAGTGTCAACCTGAGCGAGAGCTCCGGGGGAGCCTCCACGGCGGCTCTCGGGACGGGAGCGGGCGGCCCTTCCACCCTGACCCAGACGACCCTCCAGTCCGCGCAGGCCTCCGGCCTGTCCGCCTCCAGCGGGGGAACCTCGACCCTCAGCGTGTCTCTCCAGAACGACGCGGACTTCTGGGGGCGGCTGGAGGGTGACCTCAAGGGCATGGTGGGGGAGGGCGAGCACCTGGTCGTCAACCGCTTTGCCGGCCTCGTCCAGCTGCGGGGTTCGCTTAGAACCCACGCGACCGTGGACGCCTACCTAAGGCGGGTGCTCCAGCGGGTCAGCCGCCAGGCGCGCATCTCCGTCAGGGTGGTCGAGGTGGAGCTCAACAACCAGTCGAAGGCGGGCATCGACTGGAACCTGGCGGCCGCCTCGCTCGGACGCCTGGCCCACACCTCCGTCGCGGTATCCGGGTTATCGACGGCCACCGGGCAGATCGGGCAGCTCGGCTCGGTCACCCTCAATCCGGACACGTTCACGGGCACCCTGAGCGCGGGGGGCGTTCAGGCGGCCATCAGCGCCCTCTCCGAGCAGGGAACGGTGCGTGTGGAGTCAAAGCCCGAGGTGGCGGCCCTGAACAACCAGACCGCCTTCGTGCAGGTGAGCGAGGACCAGCCCTTCTTCAGCCGCACGAGCACCACCACCATCAACGCCGGTGGCGTCACCACGGCGGGCACCCAGCCCATCGTCAGCACCAACTACTCCGAGAGCACGGTCTCCTTCGGCAACGTGCTCGAGATCACCGTTCAGATCTCCGATGACCTCACGACCAAGCTCTCGCTCTCTCCGGCGATGACCGAGCTGAAGGGCACGGTGACCTCGCCCGACGGCCAGGAGACCGCGCCCATCACGGACACGAAGCGCGCACGCACCACGGTTACGCTCAGGAATCACGAGACGGCGGTGGTCGGGGGCTTCATCACGGAGACGCTCGCCGACGACAAGCGCGGCGTGCCCGGCCTTTCGAGCCTCCCCGTCCTCGGCGGGGCGTTCTCGACAGCAGCCAAGGCGAGGACGCGCACCGAGCTCGTCTTCCTGGTGACGGTGAACGCCGAGGATGGGGCTGCGACGGCGCCCGTCGGCGAGGAAGGGCGAAGCCAGGCGCAGGGTCCGCTCCCGGAGCCCCCCGCCCGCCGCGTGGAGCGCATCGACCTTGGGGGGAGGGCCTCATGACGCGCCTCGCGGCCCAGCCGGGGGAAGCTGCCGCCGGCGTCGATTCGCACCTGCTGGCAAGGGTGCTCGCGGCGGGAGTCTCCGACCGGCAGGTCGGGGCCGCACAGGCCTTTCACCGTGAGGTCGAGGGGCGTCAGCCGCTCAGCCGGACCCTGGTCGAATTGGGACTCGCGAGCGATGAGGCGGTCGCTCGCTGGATAGCGGACTGCCTGGGCTGGGCCTACGTGCCCCCGGACAGCCTGCGGGTGCGGGGCGAGGCCCACCGGATGCTCCCAGAGCCCATCGCCCGCAACCGCCGCGCGCTCGTGCTCGCCAAGGACGGCAGCCGGCTGACGGTGGCAGTCGCGGACCCGACCTGGCCCCAGTTTGCGCAGGTCGAATACGCCCTGGACGGGCACGCGATAGACTGGGTGGTCTCCCCCCAGGCGGACATCGCGGCCAGGATCGCCGAGAGCTACGCGGCCAGCCTCGAGGTAGGCGACAACGAGCTCGAGCGCTTCGTGGAGGATATGATCCGCGAGGCGGCGCACACGCGCGGGGTGTCCGACATCCACTGCATCCCCGAGGACCGCAGCTGCGAGATCCGCTGGAGGATCGACGGGGACCTGGTGCCGTGGGGAACCCTGCCGGGCGCCATGAAGGAGGCGGTCTGCGCCCAGCTCAAGCTCTCCTCTACCCGGGGCGCCGATGGCAAGGCCCGGGGCTCCCTTGCATCCGGGGGCCTCGACGTCGCCAATCGCCTCGACGCCCAGGACGCCTCCGCGGTGCGCGAGTACGGGAGCAAGCGGGTGTCCCTGCGCTACTCGGTCGTCCCCGCGATCAACGGCGAGAGCATCGTGATCCGGATCCTGGACCAGAGCGCTCAGGTGGGCTCGCTCGAGGACCTCGGCATGCTCGGCGACACCGCCCTTCAGTTCCGGGCGGCGCTCAGGAGGCCGAACGGCATCCTGCTCGTCTCGGGCCCGACGGGCCACGGCAAGAGCACGACTCTCGCCGCGTCGATCCCCTGGCTCGACGCGAGGAACAAGCGGGTGCTCAGCGTGGAGGATCCGGTGGAGTACCGCCTGAGGACCGTGACCCAGGCTCCGGTCGGCCCCCGACTTCCCTTTGCCTCGGCCCTCCGCGCGTTTCTGCGGCACAACCCGGACATCGTGATCGTCGGGGAGATCCGCGACACGGAGACGGCGTCGCTTGCCGTCCGGCTGGCCCTCACGGGTCACCTGATCCTGACCACCGTGCATGCCAACACCGCGGTCCAGGCCCTGAGCCGGCTGCTCGACCTGGGCGTCGAGCCCTCGATGATCGCCGCCACCGGCCGCCTGATGATGGCCCAGCGCCTGGTGAAGCGCCTGTGCCCGCGCTGCAGGCGCCCCCACCGCAACACCCCCGTCCTGCGAGAGCGCTACGAACGCCTGGCGGCCCTGGCCGCGCGCTCGGGGCTGCTCGGCGAGTCCCCTTCGCAGGAGGCGGCCTTTCGGGAGGCGGGGGGTGGGTGCGAGGCCTGCAACCAGACGGGATTCTGCGGCCGTCTCGGCATCTTCGAGGTGAGGGAGCTCAACCGGCCGCTGGCCGACCTGCTCCTCGCACAGCGGGGCCGGTTCGACCCGATCTCGGCCGAGGGCCTGTTCAGCCGGGCCACCCTCGAGGGCGATATCTCGTCACGCTCCATGAGGGAGGACGGCCTCCTTAAGGCCGCCTCGGGCATGACGACGCCCGAGGAGGTCTTCGGGGCGACCCTCGACGGACCCTAGCCCGCGGGAACTCTCTGCCATGAACACCCATACACACACCGCCCAGCCTCCAGCCCAACGGCCACGCGCCGCGGGCTTCTCCCTGATAGAGATCCTCGTGGTCGTCGCCATCATCGGCGTGCTCGCCGCGATCCTTCTGCCGGCCTTGAACCGGGCGCTTTCGACCGCCCACGTGAACCGGACGATCGCCGATCTGAGGCAGCTCAAGGGCTTCGCGGCGGACGCGGCGAACCAGCTGGGGGGGACCCTGCCGCTCACGAAGGGTTACGTGTCGCTCGCGCCGGAGGTGAATGCCGTTTCGAACCCCAACCTGTCCTCCTCCGCCGTCGCCGACTTCAACAACGCGCTCAGGCTCGAGGACATCCTGATCTCGGTGCCGAGCCCGAAGCTTGGCCAATACTTTGCGCCGGCGTGTGGGTCCCAGGTGTTCACGCCTGCCGCCGGCTCCGCCGCGGGGGATCCCAGGTACAACCCGGCGAGCGGCACCTTCTACAACCTGCCCGACGCCCGCCTGCCCTCGGGATACGGGTACGCTAGCGTCTCCCGCCTCGAGTGCGCCTCGGTCAACCCGGCGCAGGCCCCCGGTACGGTGGATGCAAACGGGGGCACGACGTTCCGGGTCGACGGCGTGAACAGCCTACCGGCGGGGCGTGTGGCCTACGCCGTCATCAAGTCGGTCACAGGTACGGAGGCGGCGCAGATCGCCGCGGCAATCAACACGCCGGCCTTCATGGACGACACGTCGGGCGCGGCCGCCGCCGCCCAGACACGGGGCGAGGTCGCCTATGCCGCGGCGGTGGGAGGGGTCACCGACGTGTACGTCTATCTCGGCAACTTCTGACCATGGCGCCCAGAATCGGCATGCTGCTGGGTCGATCCCTGTGGGTCCAAGAAGCCTCCGGCTGGAGGCGGGAGAGGGCCCGGTCCGTCGCGGACGCCCTCTCGCGGCTCTCCGAGCTTCTGGCGGCGGCTTCTTCCGAGGACGCGGTGCTCGTGTTCGAGCCCGAGGGGCTCGTCCACGAGCCCGCCGAGACCCCCAGGGTGGGCCGGAGCGTTTTCTGCAAGCTGGAAAGGATTCGCACCGAGCATCCGGTGGTGGAGTCCGAGAACCTGGGCTGGGGTCTGGAGCCCCCGGAGCCCGTGCCCGGGGGCGGCTATTCGACGCTCGTGCATTCGGAACCCACGCCCGGGCTCGTCCACCTGCGGGAGGCCTGCGCGGGCCCGCGCTCGGAGCTCGTGTCCGCTTGGTCCGCCTTTACCGTCGCCGCCGCCTTCCTCAGGGCCTCGTCACCCCGGGCGCGCTTCGCGCTCATCCTCGCCGACAATTTCGCCGCAGTGGCGGCTTGCGGGAGGGGACGGAGGGCCTTCAAGGCATGGACGGGCCCGTTGTCCGAGAGGGACTGGCTCTCGCTTGCGACCAGCCTGGGCGAGGTGGACGGCCGTCCGGCTCCGTCGAAGCCCGATGCGGACTCCAGGCGCAGCCCGGTCGCCGTGATCGCGGACGGTGACCCGGCGGTATTGTGCCCGCTCTGGGCGGATCTCCAGGCTTCGGGCCGTGTGTCCTCGGTCTCGACCCTCGAGTCCCTGGCTGCCGCCGTCCTCCAGATTCCGTCCTCCCACCCAGCCAACCTCGTGGAGGCGTTTCCCAAGGCCCGCAGTCTGGACCTCTACCTGCTGGCGACCGGCCTCACCGGGTTTGCGGCCGCGGTGGCACTGGCGGCCTCAAGCGTCTCGGAGCGCAACGCGCTCCGTGCCGACGAGTCGGCGTCCGGGGTGCGCGCGCGGGGCATGGAGGAACGCCTCGTTCACCTCGAGGCCAACAAGGTGCAGATGCAGCGCATGGCGTCGCAGATCCCGGATTCGCCGGCCTCCTCCCCGCGCAGGCACGCCTCGCTGGTCGGCCTCGCGGACGCAATTCCCGATTCCCTGACGCTCACCTCGCTGGTGATTGGCCCAGACGGGGCGTTCGCCCTCGAGGGCCTGTGCGTGGGGACCGATTTTGACGCCGAAAGGGTCAGGAAGTCGCTCGAGGCAAAGGGCTTCGTCCCCGCGGACCATGGGGGCTGGACCTACGAGGGGGCGTCGGGCCGGCTGCTGGTCCGCGGACGCCTCACGGAGGCTCGCCCATGAACCGCGGCGTCACGTTCAGCCGCCGGCGGGCGTGGGGTTGCGCCGCCATGTGCGTTGTAGCTGCCTGCGCGGCCGCCTCTCATCACCGCGCTGCGCGCGATCGGTTCGTTGCAAACGCCCGTCAGAGGGCGCTGGAGGCGCAGCTCGCGATCCGGATCGAGGGCCTGGCAGCCTTTTCGGACGCGAACCTGGAGCGCCGGCGGGGCGAACTGGCGGGTGCCCGTGCCCAAATGTCCGGCCAGTCGGAATGGGAGGGTTTCCTTCGTGCAGTCCCGACGACCTGGCGCGTGGAAGCGGGCGTGCCGAGCGAGCGTGGGAGTTACGCCGTTTCACGCACAACCCTTAGCCTCGTCTCACCAGAACCCTCCGATTGGCCCGCCGTGGTCGACCTCGTCGGTTCGCTCGAGCAGGTCCGCGGCGCCCGGGTGTCCCGGTTCGAGATGCGCACGCGCGGCGACCGGCAACTGCGGTCAGTGGAGTCAGTCGAGGTCGCTGCCGAGGTCATCCTGTACAGATCCGACCCTCCTTCCCCCCTATGAACCGAGCCCATTCGACACTGGTCGCGCTTGCGGCCGCACTCATGAGCGCCCAGGCGCTCGCCGAAGGACCGTCCACCGCCGTGCCCGGGCCGCCTGCGGCGGCTGCGGTTGCCCCGACCGCTCCCGCCGAGGCGACCCCGCCGTCACGGGCGGAAAAGCGGTACGAGGAAATGCTCAACAAGATGCAGTCGGCGGTGCAGGAGATCGCCGAGCTCTACGGCAGCCCCGCCTTCCTCCAGGTGTTCACCAACGACCCCGAGCGGGCGGCCCAGCTGAAGGAGCGGCTGCGCGGGGCAAGATCAGACGACGACCTTCGCCGGGAGAGCGCCGACCTGGAGAAGAAGCGCGACGCCCTGCTCGACGATGTGGCCCTCAGGCAGCGCGAATCAAGCCGACTGACGGCGCGACTGGTGCGCGAGCGCGCAGCCCTGGATGCGCTTGCGGCGGCAATCGACCAGGCCCGCCGCGCCGTGGAGGAAACGGCGAAGACTCCCGCATCCCCATGAGCGAGCCCTCGATCCCTGGAGCGCGTCCGGACGTTCTTGGCCCGCGGGAGGAGGGCGTCCTCTGCAGCCTGCGCGAGACGGTCGACAACCTCAGGCGACTGGATCTGGACGTCACCGTGGGCGCGGTCGTCCAGGCCCTGCTCGAGCAGGGCGCGAGCCTTGTCGAGGCGAGCGTCGATCCCGAATCCTGCCAGCTTTTGATCCAGGGAGTGCCGGTGCAGCTGGCGGCCGCACCGGTTCCCGGCATTTCGATCACGTTTCCCTCGCCCTCGCCATGAAGGCCATCGTCGCGCTTCTGGGTCTCCTGGCAAGCCGCGCCGTGGCGGGACCCCCGGCCGCGCAGGTCTGGACCGGCGTGGCCGCCCCGGGAGCCCAATCCCCCGGCATCGAGGTGTCCGTCGCACCCCCGCCGAGCGAGGCGGATATCACCCTCGTGGGTGCCACCCCCGTTCGGCCGCTCCCATATGCGGCGGCCTTGCCTGTGGTCGCGATCGACCTCGATGCGCCGCCCAAAGCTGCCTCACCGGCGACCTCAGCACGCGCTGAGCCCGAGCCCTTGCCGCCCTCCACGAGGTGGCCCGATCCAAGCGGCCGGATCTCGGACGGCCCGCTGTCCGCCGCGGCGGACGCGAAGCCCCGCCTGCGCAATCCATGGGAGGTGAGATCCGCACAGAAGGGTTCCTCAACCGAGCAGGAGCTCATGTGCGGGGGGGTTATTATCGGGGGTGAGGGCGGTCCGGTCGCCTTCCTCAATGGACGCCCCGTCAGGCGCGGAGACTCGGTCGGCCGTTACGGAGTGGCCCGCGTACTGGCCTCGGGGGTGCTTCTCGAGAGGAATGGCGCCTACTTCTTTGCGCCGATCAGGCTGCGCGTGGTGGTCGAGACCCGCGAACGCTAGGAGCCATGCCGCGATTCAGAGCCCATTTCGTGGATGCGAACGGCCGCAGCAGGCGCCTGACGCTTGACGCGGTGGACGCCGCGAGCGTCGTGCGCCACGTCGAGGTCCAGTGCAGGTCCCACGTCCTGGCGGTCGAAAGGGCCTCGGGCGCCGGCCGGCCTCCGGGGCGCCTGAAGGTCCGAGGCCAGATCCTTCTGGCTGCCATGGACTCGCTCGAACTGATGCTGATGAGCGGGGTGCGGGTGAATGCGGCAGCCCGCACGCTGGCCGACTGCTCCCCGCCCGGTCCGTCGCGCCGGCTTTGGACCGAGGTGGTGCGCGGGATAGAGGGGACGGGCAGCTTCGCGGAGGCGATCAGGCCCTTCTCGAGGGTATTTAACGCGTCGATCGTGGGAGTGGTCGCGGCCCATGAGGCGGCCGGTCGCCTGCCCGAGGGTATTCACAATGCCCGCGACTACCTCGGCCAGATGCAGGAAGTCCGAAGGGAGTCGCTTCGAGGCGTCGCCTATCCCGCCCTGGTGTGTGCCGCCGGGCTGGCCTCCTCGGTGGTGCTGTGCACCTTCACGCTTCCGCGTTTTTCGAAGATGCTCCGCGACATCGGGGTGGCCAAGAGCAACGGGCTCACGGGATTCTTCTTCGGCCTGAGCGACGTGGTCGTGCGCCATCCCGTATGGGCGGCGGCGACCCCCTGCTTGCCGGCGGCGCTCATCTGGGTGGCGTTCCGGCCCCGGTTCAGGCCGCTCGTGGACCGTCTGGTGCTTCGCCTGCCTCTCGTGCACCGGGCCGTGGAGGCCCTCTCGATGGCCCGGATC
>CAIXHE010000084.1 GCA_903919205.1 uncultured Opitutaceae bacterium
GAGGCCGGCCGCGCCGAGGAGGGGGAGGTGGGCGCCCCCGGGCCGGAGCGCAGCGTCGATCAGGTCGCCCGCCAGGAGCGGGAAGGCGAGCCCGCAGCCCGCGCTGACGAAGAGCGTGGCCAGGCCCGCGAGGAAGCGCGCGCGGTAGGGGCGCACGTAGCCCGCGAGCGAGAGCATCCGCGAGAGGCTCTCGCGGTTGAGCGAGGCCTTCGGCAGGCGCTCGAGGGCCGCCTCCTGCGCGTCGGGATCGTTTCGGGCCATGGTGGGAGGACGGTCGCCTGCGCCGGCCCCAAACACAAGTCCGGCGGCCCCGCTTGGCAGGGTGGGGCCTACCGGCCCTCGGGCATCTCCTGGGGGATGATCGCGTGGCGCCTGAGCTCGGCGCCCCTGAGGAACGAGACGAGGGCGCGCACCCCGATCCGGTCGCCCGTCAGTAGCTTGTGCAGCGCGTCGACGCTGGGCGTGTCTGCGCCCTCAAGCGCCAGCAGCACGTCATTCTCCAAGAGACCGGCCCGCGAGGCGGGGCTGCCCGGCTCGATGCCGGCCACCCGCACCCCGGTGCCGATGGCGAGGCGGTGGTGGTGGACCAGCTTGCGCGCGACCGGCACGGTCTGGCCGGCGACCCCGATGAAGCTGCGGCGGATGCGCCCCTCCTTGATGAGCCACGCGGCGACCCAGCGGGCCGTGTTGCTCGCGATCGCGAAGCAGATACCCTGGGCGGGGCGGATGATTGCGGTGTTGACGCCGATCACCTCGGCCCGGGAGTTGACGAGCGGTCCTCCCGAGTTTCCGGGATTGAGCGCCGCGTCCGTCTGGATGACCGAGTCGATCAGCCGACCGGAGGCGCCCCTGAGCGAGCGGCCGAGGCCGCTCACGATGCCGGCGGTCACCGTCTGCTGGAAGCCCATGGGCGAGCCGATGGCGATTGCGATCTGGCCCAGGCGCACCTGGTCGCTGTCGGCGAGCGTCAGGTGCGCGAGGCCGTCGGCGCTCACGCGCAGGACGGCGAGGTCCGAGGCGGGGTCGTCCCCGACCAGGTCCGCCTCCAGGCGCCGGCCGTCGCCGAGCGAGACCCGCAGTCCCCCGCCCGCGTGGACCACGTGGCTGTTCGTCAGGAGGTAGCCGTCGGGCGAGATGAAGAAGCCGGAGCCCGAGCCTCCGTTGGAGGCGGCGCCCACCTCGATGTGCACCACCGCGGCGTGGGCCTCGGCCACGGCGTGGGACACCGCGTCGGAGTAGGCGTCAAGCAGCGGGGCGTCGCCGCTCGACGCCGTCTGGGCAGGCAGGTCGTTTGCGATCATCGGCGCAATGAAGCCGCCCGCGCGAAAACTGCAAATGGCGCCGCCCTAGTTCACGCCGGCGGCCCGCGCCTCTGTGAGGAACGCGACCAGCTGTGACATCATCTGCGGGGTGAAGTATTCGTGGGTGGGCATGACCGTCTGGGGGAAGAACTGCTTGGGGTTCGTCACCATGCGCCTGAAGTAGGCCGCGTTCAGGGTGGCGTGCACCTCGAGCACGGCGATCGGCCGCTGCGAGGTGTTGCCGCCGACTCCCTGCGGCCCCGGGTGGCACATGTTGCACTCCTTGATGAACAGCTTGCGGCCCTCGGAGGCCTCCGGGGAGAGGTGGGCGAGGGGGCCGGAGTAGAACGGGGCGTAGCGCTCGCGCATGTTGACCGCGCGGATCTCGACAATCTGGGTGGCGTCGAACTCCCCGTAGGGGGTGCCGCTCGCGTCCCTGGGCCCCAGGGCCGGGCTCCAGTTGCTGTAGTACGGCGCCAGGCCCTCGACCGGGCTGAAGCGCGGCCACCCCTGGGCGGGGGTGCGGCCCGCGTACTCGAGCATGAGGTATGGGTGGACCGTTCGGGCGAGGTCGAGCGGCATCATGGTCTCCCACCGGTCCGAGCAGACGAGCACGAGCCCGTCGGCTCCCGGGGCGAGCGGCACGGCCTCGAGCAGGCGGGGGATCGGCAGGACCGTCAGGTCGGCGGCCGCGATGGAATCCGCGGGCTTCTCATGGAGATGGGTGACCCCGGGCAGCGCCAGGAGCGCCGAGCGGGGCAAGTACTTCACCGAACCGTCCGCGGTGGACTGGAAGAGGCCGCTCACCCGCAGGTCGTCCGCGGCTGCCGGGCTCGCCCGGGGGAGTTCGCCGGCGCTCAGGCCGGCGGCGAGGGCGAGCAGCGGCACGGCCAGGCGAACGGCGGGGCGGATCATGGTCCCCCGGGGAGCAGGGTACATGCCACCCCCGGGACGGATACCCAACTCATGCGTACAGTCCGGCAACCAATGCGCAGACGCGTTCCAGCAACCTGTTATGCTGGTTTCACGGTATATACAAAGCCTCTCGAACGCCCCAGACTCCGCTCGCCATGAGAACCCTCCTCGCCGCTGTCGCGGCCCTCGCCCTCGCCGCCGCCACGTCCCGCGCCGCAGACGCCCCTCCCAGCTGGGGCAAGCTGTGCGCCTCCTGCCATGGCTCGGACGGAGCCGGGCACACGAAGGCCGGCCGGAAGCTCGATGTTAAGGACCTGACCGCCGCGGACTACCAGAAGTCCTTCACCGACGACGAGGCCTTCACCGCAGTGAAGAAGGGCCTGACCGCGAAGGACGGCACCGAGAAGATGAAGCCCTTCGCCGAGAAGCTCTCCGACGACGATATAAAGTCCCTGGTCACCTACGTTCGCACGCTGGCCAAGTGACCCAGACGAGCCCAGGTGAAGGCCCCCCCGGGCCGGCCCCGCAGTCGGGCTGGAGGAACTGGCTCACGATCGCCGGGGCGATCCTGGCGTCCGGCAGCCTGTTCGCGTTTTTCCTGCTCCTGGCGCTCGACCTGATGGGCAAGGGCCGGGGCAACCCCTACCTCGGCATCCTCTGCTATGTCGTCGCCCCGTCGTTCCTCGCCTTCGGCCTCGCGGTTGCCGCCGTTGGCTTCGTGCGCCGGCGCAGGGAGCTCGCCCGGCTGCGCGGCCTCGGCCAGGCGATGCCGATCGAGATCGACCTGTCGCGCTCGCGCGACCGCACGATCCTCAAGGTGTTCATCGGGGGCGCCTGCGTGTATCTGGTGCTGACGGCCTTCGGCAGCTACCAGACCTATCTCTACACGGAGTCGGACAGTTTCTGCGGGGAGGTGTGCCATTCGGTGATGGGGCCGGAGCTGACCGCCTACCGGCGCAATGCGCACGCACGGGTAGCCTGCGTCGACTGCCATGTGGGCGAGGGCGCCAAGAGCTACATCTCGGCCAAGATCAACGGCGTGCACCAGCTGGTCGACATCACCCTGAACCGGTTCCCACGCCCGATACCGACGCCGATCCACAACCTGAGGCCCGCGCGCGAAACCTGCGAGCGCTGCCACTGGCCCGAGAAGCGGACCGGGGACCTCGAGCGCATCCAGCACCGATACCTGGCAGACGCCACCAACAGCCCCTACTCGGTGACGCTGCTCCTGAAGGTGGGCGGCGGCGGTACGGTGCACGGGGTGCCGGGCGGGATCCACTGGCACACCAATCCGGACAGCAAGGTCGAGTACCTGGCGACCGACCCGCAGCGCCAGGTGATCCCCTGGATGCGCGTCACCGAGAAGGGCGGCAGGGTGACCGTGTACCGCACGAAGGCGTTCAAGGGCGAGCCGGACCCGGCCGCGCTCCGGACCATGGACTGCCTCGACTGCCACAACCGACCCGCGCACCGCTTCAGCACCCCGAACGACGCCGTGGACGAGGCCCTCTACCTAGGCCGCATGGACGTCTCGCTCCCCTCCATCAAGAAGACCGCGGTCGACCTGCTGACGCAGACCTACGCGACGAGCGCCCAGGCGCGGGACCAGATCGCCGCCGGCCTGCGCAAGAAATACGGCGCGGCCAAGGGCGTCGACGGCACGATCGAGGCGGTGCAGGCCGTATACCGCCACAACTTCTTCCCGGAGATGAAGGCCGACTGGAGCCAGTACCCCGAGAACATCGGGCACATGGACACCGCCGGGTGCTTCCGCTGCCACGACGAGAAGCACGTGGCCGAGGGCGGCGCCAAGATGCCCGCCACCGATTGCGACAGCTGCCACGTGATCCTGGCCCAGGGCGCCGGCGCCGAATTGACCCAGCTCTCGACCGGGGGCGTGGCCTTCAAGCACCCGTCCACGGACATCGAGGGCCTCGGGCTCACCTGCAGCGACTGCCATAACGGCAAGAACCAGGACAACTGAGGGCGGCAGGCGCCCTTGGGGGCCTCAGGCGGGGGCGGACGGCCCGCTGCGCCAGCGCTCGCGCGGCACCGAGGCAAGGGCGATCACCGCGAGCTGCACGGCGACGAAGGCGATCAGGCCCTGGAAGGCCGCGTTCGTGAAGCCGTAGCTGTGGAGGCCCACGCCGAGCATGTTGGTGCCGAACCAGCTCCAGGCCGTGACGACGTTGCCGAAGACCGCGAGGCACATGAGCCCGCGCTGGCGCACCAGGCCCCCCCAGCGGCAGTGCAGGAAAACGGCGTTCCAGACCACGATGATGAGGGCCCCGTTCTCCTTCGGGTCCCATCCCCAGAAGCGGCCCCAGGACTGGTCGGCCCAGATGCCGCCGAGCACGGTTCCAACGAAGCTGAAAAGCGTCGCGAAGCACACGATGCCGTAGACCATCCGGGCGAGCGAGTCGGCGGTGCGCGGGTCGAGGCTGCGCGTCAGGACGCCGCGCGCGATGTAGATGAGCGCGAGGAATCCCGCCAGGAACGTGGCGGCGTAGCCGGTCGTCACCGCGACCACGTGCGTCGAGAGCCAGAAGTTCGAGTCGAGCACGGCGCGCATCATCTCCAGGGTGTCGCCGCCCAGGGCCAGGTTGTGCGCGATCACGAGCGTGCCGAACCCGATCAGCGAGCCCGCGGCGCTCGCGACCGCGTTTTTGTGGACGCGCTCGAGGACGAGGCAGAGCGCCACCGCGCCCCAGCCGATGAAGAGCGCGGACGAGTAGAGGTTCGTGACGGGCGGCCGGTCCTCGAGCCACATGCGTGTCGCGATCCCCGCCGTCGACACCACGAAAGCGAGGGCCATCAGGCCGAAGGCGGCGCGGCCGAGCTCCGCCGGCCACCTTAGCCAGGAGATCCCCGCCAGCAGGAAGGCGGCGACGTACAGCACGAGGCTCGTGTAGAAGGGCTCCGCCTGGTTGAAGAGGGCCTCGCGGTCGCAGCGCGTGACCTCGGGCCCGAGGCGGGCGGCGAGGTCCGCCTGGTAAGTGTGCAGCAGGAGGTTGAAGGCGTCGGGCTGGCCCGATCGCCAGGCCCCGCCCAGGGCGGCGTAGAACCCGGCGGCGGGGCTCACGCTGCCCGCCTGGGCGCTGTCCAGCAGGGACTGGCCCACGCTCCTCCAGTCCTCGGCGCGCACCGACGGGGCCGCCGGCGGCACCGCGCGAAGGGGGCTGAACGTGGCCATGGCCTCGAAGCTCGTGCGCGCCGCGGCCCGCGCGGCGGCCGTCTGCAGCGCGGCGGCGAGGTCAGGGTGGTCGGGGGGCTGCAGGCTGTACTTCAGGCGCTCGTAGGAATCGAGGTGGCGATGCAGGTCCACCACCGCGCGCTGGAAGGCGGTCCGGGCCGACGCGTCGACCTGGAGCGCCAGCTGCGCCTGCCGGTCGAGCTCCGGCAGACCCGCCTCCAGCTCGGAAAATGAGAAGCGCACCCGGTCCTCACCCAGCCCGAAGAGCGAGAGGACCTCGGGGTTGTCTATGCGCACCACCCGGTACTTGTCGGCGACCCCGGGGCGGTACAGGACCTCGAGGAGCCACTCCTCCGGGGTCACCGGCGCGACGCTGTTCGCCTCGATGCGCTGCCGGCCCTGGAGCATGAGCAGGTGGTTGCGGGCAACGGTGTCGAGCGGCTTCAGCCTGCCGTCGGCGAGGACCGGCAGGCGCCCGAAGCCCGCGAGGTCGAACTCGCCCGCGTTGCCCCTCGGCACGAGCGTGAACGCCACGCCCGCGAGCGCGGCGGCAAACGCGGCGAGGGCCACGTGGTGCCTCCATCCCGCGGGGACCGGGGCGCCCGCGGCTGCGGCCTGCGCCGGGGGCGCGGCCGAGGCTCGGCCCCGGCGCAGGAAGAAGCCGGAGAGATGAATCCCGAACTGGACCACGAGGCCGAGCACGATCAGCCCGCAGGACACGTACGGGATCTGCCAGCTCGGGTTGCGGACCACCTGCAGCACGGACGTATGGTCGTTGTTGGCATACCCCGCCTGGTAGAAGGCGCGCCCGGCGAGCCGCAGCGGGTTGTTCATGAAGATGCGCACCCGGCGGTCCTCGCGGCCGTCGTCGCTGCGGATGCGGAGCGTGCTCGCGAAGTCCCGCGGGATCTCGGTCCCGGGGTAGATGTCATGCGTGAACTTCTCCAGCGTGATGGCGAAGGGAAGGTAGTCGCGACGGGGCCGCAGCGACAGGCGGAAGGTGCGCGTCTGGTAGACGAGCTCCTCTGGGCCCCCGAGCATGGTCGAGACGAGGAAGGTGCCGAGCGAACCGTCCGTGCCCACGAGCTCCACGTAGGCGGTGGGCCAGTTGGCCTCGTCGGGCTTCGCGGTCACCGGCAGCGGCGTCGCGAGGATGTCGACGCCCGAGCCCGCCGTGGCGCGGCTCGGCGGGGCGTCGGGCACCTGCGAGCGCATGCGAAGCTGGGCGTTGGGGTAATACGCCACCGGCTTCACGACGAACGGCAGCAGCGGGCTCTGGAGCGAGGCGGTGCCCTGCAGGCGCTCGGCGGGGATCGACACCACCTGGTCGTAGCCGGCGTGGGTGGTCTCGACGACCGCGAGCTCCGTCTCCCGGAAGCTCTCGGAGTAGCGCTGGGTCTGACCCACATCGAGGCGCATCTGGTTGTCCTCCTGGAGGAGGCCGGAGAGGCCCTCGCCGGCCAGCAGCAGGATCAGGCCGGCGTGGACCATCCAGATCCCCGACTTTGTCCACGAGAGCCGGAAGCGCGAGACGTGCGCGGCGACCAGGTTCACGAGGAGGCCGGCCCCGAGCAGGTAGCCCCCGGGGAACACGGGGACCACGAAGCCGGTGCCCGCGATGCGGCTCACCACGAAGA
This sequence comes from uncultured Opitutaceae bacterium, assembly GCA_903919205.1. Taxonomy (GTDB): domain Bacteria; phylum Verrucomicrobiota; class Verrucomicrobiia; order Opitutales; family Opitutaceae; genus Palsa-1447. Next base: position 7,050 of record CAIXHE010000084.1, read on the forward strand.
ACGACCGGAAATACTTTTCCTGGACGGCCCAGATGCCGAGGTGCACCTGGTCGAGCGTCGCCGCGAAGACGAGCACGATGGAGAGGATCAGCAGGGTCACCGTGAGCCTCATGAAGGCGAGCGGCGCGAAGAGGCTCGGGCGTTCGGGAGGCATCGGGATCAGGGGGCCCGCACCGTCCCAAGGAACGCGATGAACTCGGGCTTCGCCCGGGCGACCGCTTCGGCGGGGCCGGTCAGCTTGAAGAACCAGGTGCCCCCGTTCCAGGGCACGAGCGCGGCCACTACCGGCGCTGCGCCCGTCGAAGCGTCGCACACGATCAGGTGAAGGCCGTGGCTCTCGAGCGCCGTGGTGGCCGAGGCGAGCCCGGGCTCGTCGACCGGCGCCAGGCCGGCCTGCCCGCGCCAGCGGTTCACGTTGGCGAGCACGCCGCCGACGTCGCCCGGGAACGCCGTCACCGCGACCTCGGCGCCGCCGTCGAGGCTGTAGCTGCCGCGACGGACAGCGCTGCCCGGCTTGTCGTGCCAGCCGGCGGGGGCCGACCAGAGGAGAGAGGCGCCGGGGGCGGCCTGCACACGCATGGAGTTCATGGGTTCGGGCGGCATAGTCTCGGCGGCCAACGGAATCTCGGCGGAGGGCGTGCGCGGCAGGTCGTTCGTGTTTGCGGCGACCGCGGGCGCCGGGGTGCCCGCGTCGGTGATCCGCAGCGATCCAAGGAAACCGAGGAAGGCCTCCTTCTCGGAGCCAACGAGGCCCTCGGGCCCCATCATCTTGAAGAACCATACCCGGTCCGGGCGCCGCAGCCAGGCCCCGAGGATCCGCACGGCGCCCGTCCCCGTCAGGTCGGCGAGGACGAGGGGGCCGGCCGGCGACGCGAGCGCCTGGAGCTGGGAGGGCAAGTCGGACTGGGACACGGGGTCGAGCTTCAGCTGCCCGCGCCAGCGGTTGATATTCGCCAGGTCGTCGCCACCCGAACCGGGGAACGACACGACGGAGATGTCCGCCGTCGTCCCGTCCGGGCCCGGGGCGAGGAAGCTTGCCTGCCGCATGCCGGAGGCGGGCTGCGCCTTCCAGTCCCCGGGGGCGTCCCAGTGCAGGGCGGCCGCCAGGCCCGCGGCGGGCACACCCGCCGCGCCCTCGACCGCCGGGGCGGGCGCCGCGTCGGGCTCCTTCGGGATCCGGTAGCTCGTGAGCCCCCGGTCCCTGCAGCCGGAGGCAAGGAGGACCCAGCAGATCAGTAGGGCCGCCACCGGGCGGACACAGGGGAGGGGGGCGCGTCGCACGGGAAGGGTAGCATAGCCCGCTGGGACAGGTTCGTCGATGCGTATGTGCGGTCGCTCCATGGTCAGCACCCATCCGGCGGCCTGGCCTGCTCGGGGTCGACAGCAAACGTTGCGCGGTTCTTGGCAATCCGTGTGCGAGGCTTGCAGGCGGGGTCCGGCGCGGTCGGCGAGGTCCGCGGGGATCGCACCAATCGATGCGCAGACAACCGCAATTCGTGGCCAGTCAGCGTTACGTTCCTCTGTCAGAATGGTCCGATCAAAGAAGCGGAGACCTACGCCCAACCCTAACCCGAGACCTCCCCATGCAGACCCAAAGAAAATGGTTCACCGACCGCGCAATCTTCGGAGGATGCGTCGCCTGGTCGCTCCTTCTGATCTCCTGCGTCACCACGGAGCGCTTCATCACCGTCCCCGGTACAGGTATCCCGGGGGCCACCTACGTCGGGAGCAAGGAGTGCGTCCAGTGTCACAAGGACAAGACCGAGCACTTCGCGGGTTCGACCCACGCGCGGCTGCGGCTCGCGGACGCCAAGGTCGGTGACACGAGCTGCGAGGCCTGCCACGGCCCGGGCAGCCTGCACGTGCAGACGGGCGGCAAGGCCGGCACGGCGATCAACCCCCGCAAGAACCCCGAGGCCTGCTTCCAGTGCCACCTCGAGAAGCGCGGCGAGTTCAGCCTTCCGCACACCCACCCGCTGCTCGCCGGCAAGGTGAGCTGCGTGGACTGCCACGACGTCCACAAGGGCAACTCGATCCGCGGCGGCGGCGCGGCCCTGGCTAGCGAGACGGAGACCTGCCTCAAGTGCCACTCGCAGCAGGCCGGCCCCTACATCTACCCGCACGGCGCGATCCGCGAGGAGGGCTGCAGCGCCTGCCACAACCCGCACGGCACCGTGAACGACAAGATGCTCCTGGCCCGGGACGCAAACCTCTGCCTGCGCTGCCACCTGGAGGTGCTCAGCCCCGGCTTCAACATCGGCGGCTACAAGTCCGGGGGCGCCCACGCCAACGCGATCGGCTCGCGCCTGGCGGAGGGCACCTGCTGGTCCGCGGGATGCCACGAGGATGTCCACGGCTCAAACGTCAATGCTTCGATACGCCCCTAACGACTGAAGATCCACGCCACCATGCACACGATCCTCTCCCTTGTTCGTCGCAGCGCCGGCCTGATCTGCATCGGCGCCGCCCTCTCGATCCCCGCCGCGCGGGTGCTCGCCGACGACGCCCCGCAGGCTGACGCCTTTCCCGATTACGAGAGCTACATCAAGCTCGCGGGACAGGCCCCGTTCATCACGGGCGACTCCGCTGCGTTCGCCGGCCGCACCGGGGCCCCCAGCAACGGCTGGGCGGGCATCGAGGACCTTTTCTACACGAAGGACCTCTCCAACGACACGACCCTGACGGTCAAGGGACGGGCGCTCGGCGGGGTCGACGACTACCTGGCGAGCGTGAGCGTCGAGAACGACAAGGTCGGCAGCATCGACGCCGGCTACAGCCGCTTCCGGACGTTCTACGACGGGGTGGGCGGCTTCTTCCCCCTGGCCAACACGTTCGAGACCTACCAGACCCAGGACCTCCACGTGGACCGGGCGACGGTCTGGTTTGACGCCAAGCTTGCGAAGCCCGGCGCCCCCGTGTTCACGGTCTCCTACCATAACAACCAGAGGACCGGCATGAAGGACTCGACGGAGTGGGCGCCGGTGATCAACCCGAACGCCGTCATTGTGAAGGGCAAGCTGGTCGGCAATGCCGTTCCCGCCAACACGCCCTACATCGGGCCGAACGTGATGACGCTCGACGAGCACCGGAACACGTTCGACGCGGGCATGGTGGCGGCGCTCGGCAATACGACCGAGACGCTCAAGGCCACCGTGGACCTGATCAACAACAACGACGGGCGCGACTACGTGAAGTACCCGAATTCAAGGGTGATCGCGGATCCGACCGTCGTCGTTCAGGACGACCAGGAGGCCACCAAGACCACCAGCTTCCGCCTGGTGAACCAGACCGAGACCAAGCTCAGCGACAAGCTGGCGGTGAACGTCGGGCTCTCCTACACCCACCTGTCGGCCACCGACGGGGGCACCTGGCTCACGCCCACCTACAACGCGTCGGCCAACGCCGTCTACGCGGCCGAGACCGCCGCCAACATCTACGGCAACTCGAAGTTCGACGACTACGTGGGCAACATCTCCGTCGAGTGGTCCCCGACCAAGGACTGGCTCGCCACCGTCGCCTGGCGCGACGAGTCGAGCGTCGTGGCGAGCGACGGCAGCTTCACGAACACGGCCCTCGTCTCCACCGCGAAGGCGGTCTCGCCCCTCTACGTCACGACGTCTCAGGAGCCGACCTACTCGCACTACTCCGAGCACGTGTCCACTCCCGAGGTGTCGCTCCAGTACCAGGGTATGAAGAGCCTGACGCTCTACGCGACCTTCGACGACCGCATCGACAACGGCCAGCAGCACTGGGTGAACCCGTATGCGGCCTCGGCCGTCACCGGCAACGCCGCCGCCGTGCTCCAGGGGGCTCCGATCGGCAACGTCTTCTACCAGGACGCCGACCAGAACTACAAGGACGTGAAGTTCGGGGCCAACTGGAATGCGAACGCCCTCTTCACCGTGCGCGCCGAGGCCTACGAGAAGGACCACCAGAACCAGTTCGTGGGCTCCAACGACCTCGTGGGCACCGCCAGCTACGGCGGCCTATTCGCCACGGGCTATGAATTCCTGGGCTTTAAGCTGAGCGTGATCCTCAAGCCGCTGCCGACGCTCACCTTCAGCACCCGCTACCAGCCCCAGTCCGGCACGATCCACGTCACTTCGAACCCGCTGAACGGGGGCCTTGGCGGCGAGATCACCTCCGGCAAGGCGCGCACCCAGATGATCAGCGAGACGGTAAACTGGACGCCGATTCCCCAAGTGTACGTGCAGGCCAACCTTAACGTGGTCTACTCCTACATCCAGACGGCCTACCCGGTGGTCGTTGTGTCGACCACGACCTATGTGCCGACACCCATCGACAACGCGAACAACAACTATGTCGCCGGAAGCGCGCTCGCGGGCTTCGTCCTCGACAAGAAGACGGACGCGGATGTGAAGATCAACTGGCTTCGGGCGGATGACTACAACGGGCAGATCGCCGCCGGCGGCCAGCCCTTCGGCGCGGGCTTTGCCGAGCAGAGCTATTCGGCGGGTCTCAAGCACCAGTTTACGCCCAGGCTGAGGGGAGAGGCCCGCGGTGGCTACCTGAAGCGAGTGGACACCACCACCGGGTACTTCACCAACTACAAGGGGCCGATCGCGTACGTCTCGCTCACCTTCGCGCTCTGAGCAACTCCCCCCGGGAGCGTCCCTAATCGGCGGGCCGCGACGGTTCCCCGGGTCCCGACCGCGGCGCCCGGGCGGCGGCCAGGCCCAGAATCAAGGCGCCTGCCACGGCACAGGCTGCGGCCTCCGGGTGCAGCGGGGCGATCCGGGCGGGGTTCGGCGGAAGCCAGATCTGGATGAAGACGGCCGCGCAGCCCGCGGCCGCGAGCAGAAAATAAAAGGCGGAGGCGTTCAGCAGCACCCACGCGAGACACAGCAGGAGCGTGAGGATGCAGGCGTAGCTGCACTGGTGGACGACCGCGCTGCCCGCGGAGAACATGAGCAGCAGCCAGACGCCGAGCGTCGCCAGGCTCCAGCCGACCGCGACCAGCAGGTCCCCCTCGGGGCGGGTGAGTTCCTGGCCCCTCAAGTGCAGCACCAGCAGGGCCGCGATCGCCGCGAACCCCAGGTTCCACCAGCCGAGCGTCATCGCGAGCCCGAAGTACTCCGCCTCCCGCCTCGCGGCCAGGTCACCCGTGCGGAAGGCGAGCCAGTCGCCCCAGGGCCCGAGGAACAGCGTCCTGAGGTTGGCCAGGCGGTTGCCGGCGAGGGTCGCCCAGTCGCTCGAGCGGTAGGCGTCCACCAGGGCGGCGGACGTGCTGCGGTCGTCGTAGCCGGCGACGCCGGCCAGGTGCCGCTTGATCATCGTGTTGCCGGGCGGGTTGTAGTACCTCTGGTAGGCGGACCAGGGCAGCGCGAGCAGCGCGAACGCCGCAGCCGCCGGAAGCCACGACGAGGCACGCCGGACACGGACATGCCTGCGCGCAAACGGTAGCCATCCGAGGAGCGAGAACGCGCAGCTGGCGTGCGCGAGGAAGGCGAGGCCCGCGAGCGACCCCCAGACCGCGGAGCGGCGCCCGGGCCCCCGGGCGTCGCGCGGGAACGAGATCCACAGGCTGAACGCGCCGAGGAGCAGGGCGGCCGAGAGCAGCTTGGGCCACGCGAACACGGTGTTGACGAGCAGGAAGCTTGCGGGGGAGAGCGCCGCGATCACGACCGCCGAGGCGCGCGGCGAGGTCCCGAGGGTCCGCAGC
>CAIXHE010000085.1 GCA_903919205.1 uncultured Opitutaceae bacterium
GGCCGAGTTCCTGCGGAGCCGTCCCTCCGCCAAGCTGCCCGAGATGAGCCAGTGGGTGGATTTCTCGGTGGCGCGGGAGGCGGCGGCCCTGCAGCCATAGTGCGCGGCAGCATTTGACGTTTGGCGGCCGCGTGTTGAACTAAGGGGAGAGCCGCCTTCGCGGGCCTGCCCCTGGCACCGCTCATACCCCACCATGAATTTTCGCGCCCCCCGACTGGTCCTCGCCCTGATCTGCCCGCTTGCCGCGCTCGCCCAGATGGCCCCCGAGGTGATTCCGCTCTGGAGCGCGGGAGCGCCGGGCTTCGAGAAACTCCGGGACCAGCCCGAGGAGGCGAAGGACTACTGGGTGCGCTCGGTGAACAATCCCTCCCTCACGGTGTACCCCGCGCCCAGGGACAAGGCGAACGGCACCGCGGTGCTCGTCGTTCCCGGCGGCGGCTTCCGGGAACTCGTGTTCAACGCGGAGGGCCGGCAGGCCGCCGAGTTCCTGAACGGCCTCGGGATCACGGCCTTCGCTCTCAAGTACCGCCTGCCCCGGCAGGAACACTCGCCCTACACGATGGCGAACGTGCGCGAGGACGCGGTGCGGGCGATGCGCGTGATTCGAAGCCGGTCCGCCGCCTACGGGGTCGACCCGGCCCGCGTGGGCATTCTCGGGTTTTCCGCGGGCGGGGTGGTCGTGAAGATGGTCGCCTTTGACCGCGGCGACGGCGATCCGTCGGCCCCGGATCCCGTCGACCGGCTCAATGCGCGGCCCAACTTCGAGATCATCGTCTATCCGGGCAAGGAGGAGTCGCCGGCCGTGGTGCCCGCGGACACGGGTCCGGCCTTCCTCGTCGCCGCCAACGATGACGAGTACGGCTGCGACCTAGCCGCCCTTGACCTCTTTGAGAAGTTCCGCGCATCCAAGGTCCTGGTGGAGGCCCACTTCATCGAGCGCGGAAAGCACGCCTTCAACATGGGCGACCGCTCGAAGTACGCGTCGGTAAGGGAATGGCCTCATTTGATGGCGAACTGGTTAGGCGACAACGGTTTGCTAAAAAAGCCGTAGCGGGGATCGAGCCCGGTCGCTGCCCGGGCGGCTGATTTGGGTGCGAAGAACCTCGGGAAACCCGCACCCGGGCCGATCTGTGGATCGTAATGTACCTAGGTATGCTCGGGTTTCTGCAGATTATGCCCTGGGGGCTGCTCACGGCGGGAGCGGTGGCGTTCTTCGTCGTGCAGCGCCAGCAGCGCCGCGCGCTCGACACGACCGGCCTCGCCCTTCAGCGCATCCTTCAGGCGATCGAGAGCACGAGCGAGGCCGTGGGCGTCGGCGACTTTGAGGGGAACTCCCTGTATCACAACCGGGCCCACGTGGCCCTCTTGGGCTACACGGTCGAGGAGTTGAACGCGGTGCCGGGTCGAGGCGTACTCTTCGCGGATCACCGGGTTGCCCAGGCAATCCACGCCTCGATCACCGCGGGACGGCCCTGGAGCGGCGAGACCGACCTACTGGCCAAGGACGGGCGCCGGATCCCGGCACACGTGCGCGCCGACGTGATCCGCGACGGCCACGGGGCCCCGGTGGGCATCTTCGGCGTGTTCCGGGACATCACGCTTGAGCGCAGGCTAGCCGAGGAGGCCGCCCGAGCCAACAAGCTCGACTCGCTCGGCATGATGGCCGGCGGCGTCGCGCACGACTTCAACAACCTGCTGACCGTCATCATGGGGCAGGTCTACCTACTCGAGGGCGAGAAGGGCATCACGGACGTCCACAAGGAGCGGATCGACGAGATCCTGCTCGCGACCGCGCGCGCGAAGGACGTGACCGACCAGCTGAAGGCGTTTGCCAAGGGCGAAACGCCCGCGAAGCAGCTGGTCGACATAGGCCCGGTGGCGCGCGAGGCGGCGCGCTTCGCCGTCTCCAACACCCAGGTGCGCCTGCGCTACCAGTTTGCAGACAAGCTGCCCGAGGTGATGGCGGACAAGGCCCAGATGCTGCAGGTGCTCAACAACCTTGCGCTCAACGCGGTGCAGGCGATGCCGAAGGGGGGCGACCTGCGCCTGACAGCCTCGGTGGTGGCCCCGGCAGCAGCGGCCCCCCTGGGGCTCCCGGCCCAGTCCTGGCTCGAGGTCTCGGTCGCGGACACGGGCGTCGGCATCGCCCCCAAGAACCTGGAGCGCATCTTCGAACCCTTCTTCACGACAAAGCCCACGGGCACGGGCCTCGGCCTCGCCACCTGCTACTCGATCGTGAAGGCGCACGGCGGCCAGCTGCGGGTCGAGTCCCAGGTGGGTGTGGGCACCACCTTCCGGCTGTTCCTGCCGGTGGCCGGCTCCGAGGGCCATTCCTAAGGCCGATCGCACTAGCCGCCGTGCTCTGCAAGCCAGCGCTCCGCCTCAATGGCGGCCTGGCAGCCCATTCCCGCTGCGGTGATCGCCTGGCGATAGACATGATCGGCGCAGTCGCCGGCGACGTAGACCCCGGGAACCCGGGTCTGGACCTGGGAGCCGGTGCTCGGCACGAAGTACCCGTTAGCGTCCACGTCGAGCGCGGACGCGAAGGCCGCCGTGTTGGGCACGTGGCCGATCGCGACGAAGATGCCCTTCACCGGGAGCACATTCTCGGCCCCGCTCTTCACGTTCTTCACCTTGAGGCCGCTGACCGCGCCCTCGGGCACCCCCAGCACCTCGACGGGAACCGAGTCCCAGACCATCTGGATCTTCGGGTGCGAGGTGGCGCGGTCCGCCATGATCTTCGAGGCGCGCAGGGAGTCGCGGCGGTGAACGAAGTAGACCTTGCTCGCGAAGCGCGTGAGGAAGAGCGCCTCCTCGGCTGCGCTGTCGCCGCCGCCGATCACGGCGACCTCCATCTTGCGGTAGAAGGCCCCGTCGCACGTGGCGCAGGTCGTGACGCCCTTGCCGCCGTAGAGCTCGCTCTCGCCCGGAATCCCGGTCATGCGCGGCGACGCGCCGGTGGCGATGATGACGGCCTTGGCGAGGATCGTGCGGTCGCCGCAGACGAGCTTGCGGGGCGAGCTTGTGAAGTCCACCGACTGGACGAGCGCCTGCTCGAAGCGCGTGCCGAACTTCGTCGCCTGGCGGCGCAGGTTGTCCATCAGCTGGAAGCCGTCGACGCCCTCCGGGAAGCCCGGGAAGTTCTCGACCTCGCTGGTCGTGGTCAGCTGCCCGCCGGGCAGCGGTCCCTCGACCACGAGGGGACTCAGGTTGGCGCGGCCCGTATACACGGCGGCCGTGAGGCCGGCGCAGCCGGTGCCAATGATGACGACATTCTCCACGGTGGGTTCTGACATGATGGGGGTTTAGGTTGGGTCTACCTTATCACAATTGGGAAGGGCAAAATCGCAAACGGGCCGGCGGGGGGCCTACCAGGGGTTCATGCGCCGGATCTTGAGCTGCTGGTAGAGGTCGGGCGAGAGCTCCTGCAGGAAGCGGCTCGGCGTCAGCATCATCCCCCCGGGGCCAGGCCGCGAGGCGATCTTGGGGTAGGAGAGGTACAGCTCGTTGCGGGCGCGCGTCACGGCGACATAGAAGAGCCGGCGCTCCTCCTCGACGTCGCCGGCCTCGATCGAGCGCCGCCCCGGGAACTGCCCGTCCGCCAGCCCGATCACGAACACCACGTCGTACTCGAGGCCCTTCGCCTGGTGCACGGTGGTCAGCTTGACGGCGTCGGCGTCCGGGTCGACCTGGCGGTCGCTGGTCTCGCTGTTGAGGAGCAGGATCTGCGCGAGGAAGTCCTGCGTCTCCTCGAAGCGCTGCGCGAAGCCGACGAGCGCGGTCAATTCCTCGAGCCGGTCGGCGTAGTCGGCGTACGCCCCCTTCAGGTAGTCGCCGTACCAGCCCTCGATCGCGGTCTCGACCGCGTCGGAGGGCTTGCCGGTCTGCATCGCGTCCCAGACCTGGCGGAGCGACGTGACAAGCGCCTCCCACTCGTCCCGCGCGTCGCGCGCCACCTTTGCCCGGACGTCCTCGCTCTGCAGGGCGTCCAGGAAGTTCTTCCTGAAGTCCCGCGCGTGCGCGAGCGCCGCCGCGTGGATCTTCTGTGCCCCCTTCTCGCCCACCTTGGGAAGCAGCACCGCGATCCGCTCCCAGGCCTGCTCGTCGGCCGGGTTGAAGACGAAGCGCAGCAGCGCGACCAGGTCCCGGATGTGCTGGCGCTCGAAGAACTTGACGCCGCTCGTGATGTGATAGGGGATCCCGGCCCGCGCGAGCGCGATCTGGACCTCGACCGCGAGGAAGTGCGAGCGGTAGAGGATCGCGATCGCGTTCAGCGACGCGCCCTCGTCCTCGTGGAGCGCGCGCACCCGCTTCACGATGAACTCCGCCTGCTCGCGGTCGTCCATGGCCTGGACGACGAAGGGCTTCTCCATGTGGCCGCGTGCCGCGCGCAGCTCCTTGTCGAAGTGCCTCCCCTTGGGCTGGGCCTCGAGGACCCCGTTCGCCAGGTTGAGGATCTCCGGCGTCGAGCGGTAGTTGGTCTCGATCCGGTGGATGGCCGTCCCCGGGTGGCGCTCGGGGAAGGACATGATGTTCTCAAAGTTGGCCCCCCGCCACGAGTAGATGCACTGGGCGTCGTCGCCGACCGCCATGACGCGATGGTGGGCGCCGATCGTGTCCACGATCTGCGCCTGGAGGGTGTTGGTGTCCTGGTACTCGTCCACGAGCACGTGGCGGAAGCGCTGCGTGAAGTAGGCGGCGACCTCGGGCGACCTCTTGAGCACGCCAAGCCAGAGTTCGAGGAGGTCGTCGTAGTCGCAGACCTTCTGCTCGCGCTTGCGCGCGTCGTAGCCCTTCGCGAAGCCAGGAAGCCGGTCCTTGATGTCGGAGTAGTGGGGGAAGTACTTGTCGACGGTCTCCTCGACGCTCAGCTGGGTGTTGCGCGCGAGCGAGATGACGCCGAAGAGCGGGCCCGGCTTGGGGTGGGTCTTGTCCTTGAAGAAGCCCTTGTCCTGGGACTCGACCACCTGCTTCAGAAGGCGCTCGGCCTCCTCGGCGTCGAGGATCGTGAAGGTCTTCGGAAGGTCGATCGCGTCCCCGTACATGCGCAGCGCCCGGTGCCCGATCGAATGAAAGGTGCCGCCCCAGAAGCGCCGGGGCTCGACGCCGGTCAGCTCCTGGACCCGGTAGAGCATCTCCTTCGCCGCCTTGTTCGTGAAGGTGAGCAGCAGGATCTCCCCGGGGCGAACCCCCTGCGACAGGAGGTAGGCAACCCGGTAGGTGAGCGTGCGTGTCTTGCCCGAGCCGGCGCCGGCCAGGACAAGCAGCGGCCCCGGCTCGGCCGTCACCGCCGCGAACTGCTCGTCGTTCAATTGCGCGCGGAAGTCGATCTGAGGGAGCGAATCGGACGGGCTGGGGCCTTCGAGGACGAAATCCATGGGTGTGCGCGGCAGAGCCTACGCGGTGAGTTCGGCAAGCGCCACCTCGCGCTTCTCGGTGCCCGCGAGCGCGAGGACGGCCAGCACGACCGCCACGACGCCGACCACCCAGCCGAGCGACAGGGCGTAGTCGCCGCCGTGCGCCTCGGCCACCTTCGCCTCGAGGGTGCCGATGCCGGCGGCGCAGAGGTTGCCCGTCTGGTAGGCGAGCCCCGGGAACGTGCCCCGCACCCCCGCCGGAGCCAGCTCGTTCAGGTACGCCGGCACCACCCCCCACGCTCCCTGCACCGCGAACTGCATGAGGAACGAGCCGACGGCCAGCGCGGCCACCGAGCTCGGGCCCACCCAGAGGGGAATCATCGGAAGGGCGAGCAGCGCGGCTGCGGCGATCGCCCGGCGCCGACCGACGACCTGGGAGAGCGACCCGAACAGGACGCCCCCGGTGATGGCCCCGAGGTTGTAGACGACCCCGATCAGGGTCACCGAGTTGAGGGGAAGCTGGCGCTGCTTCTCGAGGAAGCCGCTGGGATAGAGGTCCTGCGTGCCGTGGCTGAAGCTGTTGAAGGCGGCCATGAGCGCCACCATGTACAGGAAGAGGGGCCCATGCGCGCGGAGCGCCTCCCAGAGGCTGCCCCGGGCGCTCCCAGCAGGCTGCCGCTGCCGCTCGCGCAGGCCCACCCAGGCGGGCGACTCGCGCACGCCGAACCAGATGAACAGCACGAGGAGCGAGGGGAGCGCCCCCACGATGAAGAGGCCCCTCCAGTGCAGGATCGGGAAGAGCATCCGGTAGGCGAGCACGGCCAGGAGATAGCCCACGGGATAGCCCTGCTGGAGCACGCCGGAAAGCATGCCGCGGCTCGCCGGGGGCACGCTCTCCATCGCGAGCGAGGCGCCCACGCCCCACACCCCGCCCATCCCGATCCCGAAGATCGCACGGAGCACGAGGAAGCTGGCGAGCGACGGGGCGAAGGCCGAGAGGAGCTCGATCAGCGCGTAGAGCGCCACGCTGGCCATCAGGGCCGGCCTGCGTCCGTAGTGGTCGGCGACGTACCCGAACAGGAGCGCGCCCACCGGTCGGAAGGCGAGGGTGAGAAACAGGGCGTAGCTCACCGACGACATCTTGACGTGGAAGTCCGCAGCCACGTGGCCCAGCACCATGACCAGCAGGAAGAAGTCGAACGCGTCGAGGGCCCAGCTGAGGTAGGCGGCCATGAACGCCCTCCACTGCGCGCCCGTCATCGTGCGGAGCTGGTGGAACGCGCTCAAAGCAGCGCGAGGTCGTTGCGGTGGATCACCTCGAGGCGCTTGCGCTGGGGATGGAGGGCGCGGACCTCGTCGCTCCTCTTGCCCGCGAGGGCCGGCAGCTCGTCCGAGGAGAAGGCGGTCTTGCCGCGCGCGAAGACGGAGCCGTCCGGTCCGGCGATGTCCACCACGTCTCCCGCCGCGAACTCTCCGTTGACACCGGTGACGCCCACCGCGAGCAGGCTCCGGCCCTGCTCCCTTAGGACCGGCACCGCGCAGGCGTTGATGGAGACGACCCCCGAGGGCCGCTGGAAGTACCCGAGCCAGCGCTTTCGGGCCTCGAGCGGCAAGCCGCTTGGGACGAAGAAGGTTCCCGGGCCGCTTCCCGAAAGGAGCCGCGGGATGACGTCGGGCTCGGAGCCGCTCGCGATGAAGACGCCGCAGCCGGACTTGGTCGCGAGCCGTGCGGCCGCGATCTTGCTCACCATGCCGCCCACCGCCAGCTCCGAGGTCGTGCCCCCGGCCATGGCCTCGATCTCCGGGGTGATCCGCTCGACAACCGGCACCACCTCGCCCGTGCCCTTCATGTCGACCAGGCCCGGAGCGGTGGAGAGGATGACCAGGTACTGGGCGCCCACCAGGCTCGCGACCATGGCCGAGAGCGTGTCGTTGTCGCCGAAGCGGATCTCTGCCGCGCTGACGGCGTCGTTCTCGTTGATGATGGGGACGGCGCCGTAGCCGATCAGCTGGGACAGCGTCTCCCTGACGCCGAGATAACGGGCGCGGGCGCGCAGGTCCTCGTGGGTCAGGAGCACCTGGGCCACCGTGATCCCGTGCGGCGCGAATCCCGCCTGCCAAGTCTCCATCAGCAGGCTCTGGCCCACGGCCGCGCACGCCTGCTTCTTGGCGATCTCGCTCGGTTTGCGGGCGAGCCCGAGGCGCCCGAGCCCGAGGCCTACGGCGCCGGAGGAGACAACCAGAACCTCGGTCCCCGATTCGCGAAGGCGCGCCAGCTGGGCGCAGATGGAGGCGATTCTCTCCGTGTCGAGGCGCCCCGCCCCGGAGGTCAGCATGACCGTGCCCAGCTTGACGACAACGCGCGCCGGCCGCTTTAGGGGCGTCAGCATGGAGCCGTCACTCAGACCGCGAGAAGTTCCTTCTCCTTGGCCGTGAAGTGGTCGCCGATGTCCTTGATCGTCTTGTCCGTCAGGGCCTGGATGTCCTTCTCGAGGCGCTTGGTCTCGTCCTCGGGAAACTTGGCCTTCTTCACCGACTCCAGGACATCGCGGCGGATGTTGCGCACCTGCACGCGGCCCTCCTCCGCGATGCGGGAGGCGGTCTTCACGAACTCCTGCCGGCGCTCGCGGCTCATGTCCGGAAGCGGAATGCGCACGATCTTTCCGTCGACGACCGGGTTGAAGCCGAGGTTCGCCATCTGGATCGCCTTCTCGACCGCCTTCGTCAGGCCCCCGTCCCAGGGCTGGATCTGGATCATCCTCGCGTCGGGGGTGGTGATGGCGGCGCACTCCTTCAGGCGCATCATCGAGCCGTAGGCCTCCACCATCACGGACTCGACCATCGCGGGCGTGGCCTTGCCGGTGTGGATGGACGCGAACTCGTGGAGCGTGTGGTCGAGCGCCTTGCGCATCTTGGTGGTGGCCTCGGTGACGAGCGGGTGGGACATGGGAGTGGGGGGTTGATTCAGCCGTGTACGAGCGTGCCGACCTTCTTGCCGGTCACTCCCCTGAGGATCGCATGGTCCTCGTGGAGGTCCAGCACGAGAATGGGCACGTGGTTGTCCAGGCAGAGAGAGAAGGCGGTGGAGTCCATCACCTTCAGGCGCTGCTTCAGGGCATCGATGAAGGTGATCTCGTCGTACTTCACGGCGTCGGGGTGCTTCTTCGGGTCCTTGTCGTAGATGCCGTCGACCTTGGTCGCCTTGACGATGATGTCGGCGTGCATCTCGGAGGCGCGCAGCGCCGCCGTCGTGTCGGTCGAGAAGTACGGATTTCCGGTCCCGGCGACAAAGATCACGACGCGGCCCTTCTCGAGGTGTCGGATCGCGCGCCTGAGGATGAACGGCTCGGCGATCTGGTTCATCGGGATGGCGCTCTGCACGCGGGTCGTCACCCCCATCTTCTCGAGTCGGTCCATGATCGCCATGCCATTGATCACGGTGGCCAGCATGCCCATGTAGTCGCCGGTGGTGCGATCGACGCCGCGCTTCTCGCCTGAGAGGCCGCGGAAGATATTGCCACCCCCGATCACCAGGCCAATCTGCACCCCAAGATCGTGTATCTCCTTGACCTGCTTGCACGTACGCTCGAGAGCATCGGCGTCGATCGGGTCCCCGGTCTTCTCGCCCCGGAGCAGCTCACCCGAGAGTTTGAGGATGATGCGTTTGTACCGGACACGGGGGTCGACCTGGGGGGGGGCGTGCATGGGGACGAATGAAACGATTCGGCAAATAGCGCGTCAACTCCCCAGTACAAAGCGGCTGGATTACTCCCTTGACCGTGCTACCGTCCGGGCCGCAGGTTCTGCGGTTCCCCCTTTGCCTGGTGGTGTAATGGTAGCACAGGTGACTTTGACTCACCTAGTCCTGGTTCGAATCCAGGCCGGGCAGCCATTTGGAACGATTCAAGTCCGGAAGCCGTGGTGCGGTCCCTGAGCAACAGGCCACCGGTCGCATCCTCGGGGCGGCCCGGTTGAAGCCAGGCCGGCCGTGCCTTGGGCCCTCGCTCCTCCCCGTCGGCCCCAATGACCGATTGCCGTGTCGAAAGCAGTCCCGGGACCGACGGAATCATCCCCCTGGCAATGGGTTAGCCCCTCGTTGAACTTCCGGTTCCAGTGAGGGGGCATGTCTCAATCGCGGTTTTTCACCCGCTGCAGCGTCTGAATAGCAAGGGATAGGGAGCGGTTAGCAATGGACGGTCAGGGAGCCCTAAGGGATCGCGCTATAATGGGGTCGCACTCAAACCCCGCGGCCGCACAGCCGATCCATGGAAACTCCACCGGCCTCCGGCCCCCCATAGCCTCAGTAGCCAAAGGTCCCCATGCAGACACTACCCCCTCCCCGAATGCTCCCGCAAACCCCCGTGCTCTCGCCGGAGTACGGGCTATGGGGGCGCTCGCACGAACGCAGAGCAGGCCTGGCCGTCGGACTCTTGGTGGCGGTCCTCTTTCAGGGCGGCCTCGCCTGGACCAGCAACCGGACCCACTATGTGCCAAAGCCCAAAGTGAAGGAGACCGAGGTGGCCGTGGCCCTCTCGATGCCGAAACTCGAGGCGGAGGATCCCGAGGTTGTCGAGGGTGCCCCGGCTCCAGACAAAGTGGATTTTGCCCCGCCGATGCAGAACGACGTGCCGCAGGTGGCGGCCCCCGACTCGTTCATCGTGCCGATCGAGCCGCCGCCCCCGGAGCTGACGGCACTCTCGTCGTCGGTCGTGAAGATTCCCGAAGGGCGGAACTACCTCGGAAACGTGACCATCATCGACATTTCCCAGCTCGATCAAGTCCCACGGCCGAAGTTTCAGGCCGCGCCGGCCTATCCGTTTGAGGCCAAGCGCGCCAAGCTGGAGGGCAGCGTGATGGTCGAGTTCATCGTGGACACCAACGGCAACGTGCGCAACGCGCACGCGCTCAAGTCATCGGCTCCAATTTTTGAAGATAACGCCGTCGCCGCGGTGGCGATCTGGAAGTTCAGCCCGGGCCGCAAGAATGGGCACACCGTGTTCACGCACATGATCGTACCCATTCTCTTTCACATCACGGACGACACCTGAGCCCTCTCCCCGGGGCGAGCCTTCCGATCGTCCGCCTCGGCCAACTCCGTGCCGTGCAGCCAGCCGGGCCCGACAATCCATGGGGCCTCTAGGAGGGCACGGCAGGCCCCGTCCCGGGAGGCAGCCCGGGCGGGGCAAACGGCGCCTGGGCATCATCGAGGACAAGCACCCAATCCGGCCCGTAGGCGGGGCTTTTCATCGACAGCTGGCCTCCCCCGGCCATCACGCCCGCGGGCGAGCCGACGCCCGTCCTTGGGTCATACCACCACGCCCGGACCCGGGCGGCCCTCAGGCGCGTGGCATCCAGCGTCAGCGTCAGGTCACAGCCCGGAAAGTAAACGAACGCATAGGATCCAGCGCTGTCCCGGCATGCCTGGGCATGGTTGCCGCCCGAGCCGGGGTCGCCCACGATGAAGCCGGGATCGGGGATCCTTGTGAAGAACGGCCGGGACTCCACGAGGGCTCTCAGAAACCGCATCTGGCGGCCGGCCGGCCTCCACAGCGCGTCGGCCCAGTCCCGGTCGGCATGGTTGATGACCTCGCGCCCGGGGCCCGCGAACTGCCACACCGCGTGGTGCCCGTAGGTAACGCCGCAGCCGCCCGCGAACACGGATCGGTAGGTCTGCTTGCGCACGTCGTGGTCCCTGAAATAACCGGTGGCGGGGTCCCACCGGGGCCAGGGGTTGAAGGGATGGTCCTCGTAGTTGGGCTCGAGGTCCAGGGTGGGCTTTGCGGGGAACTGCGCGAAGTCCCTCGCGATCCAGTCCCACACGGGCACGTCGTGGCCCCCGCCATGCCCGCTCTGCATCCCATTCACCCCGAGCCAGCGGGCTCCCGGCAGCAGCACCGACGAGGAATCCGGCCCTCCCTGCGGGTGGAATATGGTGAGGGGCGGCCGGCCGAGTCCCTCGCCGAGACCCTCGGCCAGGGCTCGCCATACCGGCGACCAATCCTGGTCCGGCGGGAACCCCGCCTCCGCCGCCATCTTCGAAAGGTAGTCGTTGCGGAGCCCCGGCAGCTTGGCCGGGCGATCCCCGCCCAGCAGCCAGACGACGTTGCCGCGGTCCTTCAGCAGGGCCCCTAGGTAGCGCCCGAAACCGGCGGCGGCAGGCGTGTTCTGCGTGGTGAAAATGCGCGGGCCCACGCCCCACGGAGCCGTCAGCTTGTCCCCCCATGCCGGTACAAGCGCAACATAGAGGCCCTCCCGCGCGGCCTCGTCGACGATCTCCACAACCCGCCTGAAATACGCGGGGTTCGGCCGGCCGGGATCGTCGTCGTAGAGCGGCCTCTCCCCAAATTCAGACGGGTGGTTCAGGCCGTCGAATTCGCTCAGGATCACCGTCTGGATCACGGTGAATCCCTGGAGCGCGCGGGTGTGGAGGTAATACGAGCACTCGGAGCGGCTGGTGCCGTGGACCAGTTGCCAGGCCGTGTCGCCCAGCCAGAAGAAGGGGCGCCCATCCTCCGTCTGGAGAAGATGCCCGGACGGGTGAACCTGGATGCGGGAAAGGGCCGCGGGGACCGGCCGCTCGACCGTGTCGGCCCCACGACCCTCCAGGAGGCCGAGGGAGGGGAAGGTGGCGGCCCCGATCAGGCTGCGGAGGGCGTCTCTGCGGTTCATGTCAGGGGTAGGGTCGTTTGGGGGTGAACGAGCGGGGTGAGTCTTGGTGCAAACCGGCGATCCCGGCAAGAGCGTCGGGGTTGCGAGGCGGGCGGGCGCTCGGGACCGGTCGAAGTCCTGTCGCTACGCCTCCGGCTCGGTGAGCCCCACGGAAAACAGCCGGCCGAGCCATGGGTTGAACACCCGGTTGAGGCCGAGGCTGAACACCAGGTAGGTCACGATGATCGCACCCAGGCACACGTTCGCGAGATGGGCGTAGGCGTGGATGATGTGGTGCTGCGTCCACCCATACTCGTTCCTCAGGATGTCCATGTCGCCGCCGCCGTCGTCCTCGCCGTTGATCATCGAGCCGTAGGGGATGCCCTCCCTGCCGCGAAGGATCAGCCGCCAGAGCGCATAGCTCTTGTAGAAGCTCCCCGCGCCGATGAAGAGGACCCCGTAGCGGCATGCGCCCCACCTGAATTTCTCGGGAAACTCGAAGTAGAAGAGCGCCACCATGGCCGCCGCGACCCAGAATTCGCCGCCCACGCCCCCGAAGATCATCCACAGGCGCGCACGGTCCTCGGGAAGGACCCATGTCATGTAGGTCTGCGCGCCGATCAGGGCTGCGGAGAGGACCATCGGCCCGAGGCGCCGCTCGCTCCAGCCCGCCGAGCCCAGGGCGCAGAGGAGAAAGAGCACCCCGGCATAAAGCGCGAGCGACTTGTCGTGCTCGACGTTGGTCCAGCCGAGCGGCAACGGAAGTGCGGGACGCCCGGAGAGCCACGACACGCTCGCGTGGCCCACCTCATGGATCCACACGTGGAATCCGTCCATCATGAAGCCCAGCGGGCTGAGGGTGAGGAGGATCGA
>CAIXHE010000086.1 GCA_903919205.1 uncultured Opitutaceae bacterium
CGACGCCATGCTCTGCATCCAGACCGGCGCCAAGATCGAGGACGAGAAGCGGATGCGCTTCGACGGGCAGCAGTTCTACCTGAAGTCGCGGGCCGAGATGGACCGGCTCTTCGGCGAGATCCCGGGGGCCGTCGTGAACACACAGGCTGTGGCCGAGATGTGCGAGCTGGCGATCCCCTTCCCCAAGGGCAGCGAGCGCTACCCGAAGTACCCGCTCCCGGCCGAGGTCGGGGCCGACCGCACGGCCTACCTGCGCAGCCTGTGCATCGAGGGCCTGAAGCAGCGCTACGGGGTCGACTTCCACGCGCCCGAGGCGGCCGCCGACCCGGTGCAGGCGCGCACGCTGGTCGATCGCCTGGACTTCGAGATCGGGGTCATCACGAAGACGGGCTTCCTGGACTACTTTCTGGTCGTGTGGGACTTCATCGACTGGGCGAAGAAACAGGGCATCCCGGTGGGGCCGGGGCGCGGCTCGGGAGCCGGCTGCCTGGTGGCGTACCTGCTCGGGATCACCAACCTGGACCCGCTGCGCTTCAAGCTGCTCTTCGAGCGCTTCCTCAACCCCGAGCGCGTCTCGCCCCCCGACTTCGACATCGACTTCTGCATGCGCCGGCGCGGCGAGGTGATCGACTACGTGCGCCGCAAGTACGGCGACGCGTGCGTGGCCAACATCGTCACCTACGGGACCCTGGGCGCCAAGATGGTGATCCGCGACGTGTCGCGCGTACACAACCTGCCCTACGCCGAGGCCGACCGGCTGGCGAAGATGATCCCCGACGAGCTCAACATCACGCTCGAGCAGGCCGTGGCCAAGTCCGCGGAGCTGCGCGAGGAGGTGACCAAGAACCCGGTCGCCAAGCGGATCTTCGAGCAGGCCCGGGTGCTGGAGGGCATGGTGCGCAACACGGGCAAGCACGCGGCCGGCATCATCATCACCGACCGGCCCCTGGAGGAGTTCGTGCCGCTGACGCTCCAGGAGGGCGACGTCACCGTGCAGTTCGACATGAACGCGGTGGGCAAGCTCGGCCTCCTGAAGATGGACTTCCTGGGCCTGAAGACCCTGACCGTGATCGCGGACGCGGTGGACAACATCCGCCGCTCGGCCGACCCGAAGTTCGACATCGAGCGGATCCCGATCGACGACGCCCGGACCTTCGCGCTCCTGAACACGGGCCGCACCACCGGCGTGTTCCAGCTGGAGTCGGGCGGCATGCAGAACCTCTGCCGCCAGCTCCAGGTGTCCTCGATCGACGAGATCATCGCGCTGATCGCGCTCTACCGGCCCGGCCCGATGGACTGGATCCCCGACTACATCCGGGGAAAGAAGGACCCGTCGACCGTGCGCTTCCCGCACAAGCTGCTCGAGGACGTCTGCAGCGAGACGTACGGCGTCATGGTGTACCAGGAGCAGGTCATGGAGGCGGCGAAGGTGATCGCGGGCTACTCGCTCGGGGGCGCAGACATGCTGCGCCGCGCGATGGGCAAGAAGGACCCGGTCGCCATGGCCGAGGAGCGGGGGAAGTTCGTGGCGGGGGCGAGGAAGCTACACGGCATGGACGAGCGGACGGCCGACGCGATCTTCGACATCCTCAACAAGTTCGCGGGCTACGGCTTCAACAAGTCGCACTCGGCGGCGTACGCCCTCCTCAGCTACCAGACGGCCTTCCTCAAGGCCAACTACCCCGTGCAGTTCATGGCGGCGATGCTGAGCTCGGAGCTCGGCAACTCCGACAAGGTCGCCCACTTCGTCGCGGAGTGCGAGTCCATGGGGCTAGGGGTGCTCGGCCCGGACGTGAACGAGTCCCGCGAGATGTTCACGCCGGTCGGGGGCAAGATCCGCTTCGGCCTCGCGGGCATCAAGGGCGTCGGCGAGCTCGCCGCGCAGAGAATCATCGCCGAGCGCGAGGCCGCCGGCCCCTACGCGGACTTCGCGGACTTCGCCGCCCGGGTCGACGGCCGGGCGGTCAACAAGCGGGTGCTGGAGCACCTCGTGAAGACGGGCGCGTTCGACTCGAGCGGCGCCAACCGGCGCGTGCTCTTCGAGGGCATCGACGGCGCGATCGCGGCCAGCGCCGCCCGCGCGCGCGACCGCGCGGTCGGCCAGGACAACTTCCTCGGGGCCCTTGCGGAGCCCGGGCCCGCGAATGGCGGACGGGGCGCCGCCGCTTCGGCCGAGGTGCCCGACTTCACCTCGCACGAGCGCCTTTCCTTCGAGAAGGAACTCCTCGGCTTCTACGTGACGGGGCACCCGATGAACGCCTACGCGGGGCTCTGGGAGGCCCTGGACACGGCGCCGGCCGAGGAGCTGCAGTCCCTGCCCGACCGCGGCGAGTTCCGGCTGTGCGGCATCGTGGGCAACATCGCCAAGAAATACGCGAAGAAGGACAACCGCCCGTGGGCGGCCTTCACGCTCGCCACGCGCCGCTCGACGATCGCGCTCAACATGTTCGCGGACGCGTTCGCATCCTTCGGCGGCGCGCTCGCCGAGAACGCGCCGGTCCTCGTGCAGGGAAACATCATCCGGGGCGCCGATGGCCCGCGCGTGAACGTGAAGGAGTGCTACGCCCTCAACCTCGCGGTGGCGCGCACGGTGCGCAAGGTGACCTGGCTGCTGCGCCCGGACGACCCCGGGGCCGCGGCGTTCCTGCGGCGCCTGCGCGAGGTGGTCGTGCGCGAGCAGGGCGACACCCGCATGGAGTTCGCGATCCTGGTCGACGGGGGCGCGGCGCCGATCGCCGAGGCGAGCGCAGCGCTTTCCTGGCGACTGTCCGCCCCGGTGTTCCAGGAGCTGCGCGCCCAGCCGGGCGTCGCCGGCGTCCACCTGGAAACCCGACCGCTTGAGCTGAAGGCCGACACCCGATGGGCGAGACGCTAGAGAACCACGCCTCACGCGTGCTGCGCTCGGTGCGCCCGGACCTGCCCGCGGACGCGGCGCTTCGCGAGTACCTGGTCGGGCGCGCCTCGCTCGGGGCGGTGGGCCGAAGGTCGGTCAGCCGGGCGGTCTTCACCTACTTCCGGTGGCTGCAATGGCTGGATTCCAAGGCGTCGCTGCAGAGCCAGGTGATGGCTGCGCTGGGATACCAGGCGCGGTTCGACGCGAACCCCTCGAGCATCAAGAGCGAGGCGCTTGCGGCGCGCGCGGTGCCGGCGTGGCTCGCAGGGGAGATGGACCTGCCCGCCGCGTTCCTGCGCCAGCTCCAGGCAGACCCGGCGCTCTGGATCCGGGCCAAGGCGGGGCAGGCCGGGAGGGTCGCCCGGGACCTGGGCTCCTGCGAGACCGCGGCGCTTGCGCCGACGCTGGCCGCGGCGGGCGAGGCCTGCGCGCTTCGCTACCGGGGCACGTCGGACCTGTTCAAGACGCCGGGCTTTCGCTCGGGGCTCTTCGAGATCCAGGACCTCGCGTCGCAGCTGGTCGGCCTCGCCTGCGCCCCCAGGCCCGGCGAGACCTGGTGGGACGCCTGCGCCGGGGAGGGCGGCAAGGCCCTCCACCTCTCGGACCTGATGCAGAACAAGGGAATCCTCTGGGTGAGCGACCGCTCCGCGAGGAGGCTCGGGCAGCTTCGCAAGCGCGCCGCGCGGGCGCAGATGTTCAACTACCGGGCGGCCTCGTGGTCGGGGCAGGGGCCCGCGCCGTTCCGCACCCGGTGCGACGGGGTGCTGGTCGATGCCCCCTGCAGCGGCGTCGGCACCTGGCAGCGCAATCCCCACGCGCGCTGGACGACCCAGCCGCTCGATGTCGCGGAACTGGCGTC
>CAIXHE010000087.1 GCA_903919205.1 uncultured Opitutaceae bacterium
AAGAGGTTCACGTAGAGGCAGTCGGCGCCGTGGAAGTAGATCGCCCGTGCGTAGCGGGTGGGATTCTCGATGCCCGTCCCGACGCAGCACCAGAACGAGTCGTAGGGCGTGCAGTAGGTTCTGAAGAGCCCCGGTTCGAGCGACATGAAGTACGTGAACATGCCCTTGCGGGGTTCCTGGGAGGCCAGGATGTCGTTGTAGAGCGCCCGCTCGTAGAAGTCGGCGTACTCGACCCGCGGGTCCCAGCCGAACAGGTGCTCGGTCAGCTTGAGCATGTTGTAGGTGTTGCAGGTCTCGGCGGAGCTGGCCCCGATGTGCTTCGGCGTCGAGGGCTCCTCGAAGAAGTGCTCGTCGTCGCTGTTTCCCCCGATCACGTAGGAGTGGTGGCGGGCGACGCTCTCCCAGAAGAACTCCGCGATCGCGCGGCTGTCCGCGTCGCCGCTCACCTCGTAGAGCCGGGCCTCGCCGGTGATCTTGGGGATCTGCGTGTTCGCGTGCAGCCCGGCAAGCGCGTCCCTGCGGGCGAGCAGCGGGTCCAGGATCGCCCGGTGGCGGAATCGCCGAGCGGTCTCCAGGTAACCCGGGTTGCCCGTCAGGGCCGAGAGCTCGGCGAGCGTGTCGACGACGCCCCCCTGCTCCACGCCGAGCATCTCCTGGAGCTGATCGCGCGAGAGCGTCGCCGTCATGGCCCCGAACCAGTCCGCGAGGCGCAGGGCGACGTCGCGGGCCTGGGTGTTGCCGGTCAGCACCCAGGCGTCCTTCAGGCCGTTGAGCACCTTCTGCTCGGTGTACCAGGGCGCCCACGCCCCTCCCTCGTAGCTCTCCGGGTCCCTCATCTTCACCAGGCCCCTGCCGAACCCGCGCAGGGTCGCGAGCTCGAGCGGGGGCAGGGCGCCCACGTAGCCGTCGCCGTAGGCCTTCTGGCAGAGGGCCAGCTCCGAGACGATGTAGGCGATGCGGGCGCGGAGCCGGGGATCGCCCGTGGCGGCAACTTGCTGCGAGGCGGCCGTCAGGAAGTGGCCGAGGATGTGGCCGCCGACGCCGGTCGACTCCCATCCCGGGTAGCGCTCGGCCTTCGGCGCCAGGCCGGCGTACTGCCTCGCGTTGTGGAGCAGCCGGTCGGGCTCCAGCGAGAGCAGGTAGTCCTGGTTGCGCAGCATCGCCCGCCGGAAGGGGCCGTCGAGCAGCCGCACCTCCGCGAATCCGAAGGGCAGGGCGGCCAAGGCGGGGGCCCCCGAGGGGGCCTGCGCCGCCGCGCGGACGGCGAACGAAGCCAGCAGGCAGGCGATCAGGGCTTTCATGGGGTGGGGAGCCCCCGATGTAGGCACGGGAGGCCGGCGATGGCCAGCCGTCTCCCGGGGGGGCCGGCCCACCCTAGAACGCCGAGCGCGAGACCTGGATCGAGTCGCCGGGCTCGAGCCGGGGGTCCTGGGAGGGGTCCTTTTGCGCGAGCTTGATGTCGACGTCGTAGAGCAGCTGGCTGCGCACGACGCTCACCTTGTCCTTCTTCGCGTAGAGGCTGAAGCCTCCCGCCGCCTCGATCGCCTTCGCCGCCGTCAGGTCGGGCGTCCACACGATTCGTCCGGGCTTCTGAACCTCGCCCCCGACGTAGACGTAGCGCTCGGTGACGCTGACGGAGACGTCCACCACCGTGTAGATCTTCTTCGCGACATAGGTCTCGCGTATGCGCTGGGTGAGGCCGGCCGTCGTCTCCCCCGAGGCCTTGAGCGCTCCGATGTACGGAAGGCTGATGTAGCCCTGGTCGTCGATCTGGACGCTGTTGGTGCTCGGGTCGGGCACCCCGAAGATGGCCACCGTCAGGCTGTCGCCCGGCCGCACCTGCGAGGCGGATGCCGCCGACGGGATGACCGGGTTCTTGCCCGAGGGCTCCACGCTTGCGCACCCCGCGAGGAGCCCGAGGAGGGCGATCGCGGCCGCGCGTGCGAGGTGCATGGGTTGCGCCCGGGGCCTGCCCTCAGCGCTTCCCGCGCGACTTGCGGCGGGGCTTCTCCTCCTCCTCGCCGGCCTCCTCCTCCTTCTCCTCGTCCTCGTCGCCCTTCTTTTCCTCGTCGCCGTCCTTCTCCTCGTCGCCGTCCTCGTCCCACTTGAGCGACTCGTCGTTCTTCAATTTCTCCTCCTCCTCGGCGTCGAGCGTGGGCAGGTCGTCGTCCTCCTCCTCCACCGCCTTCGAGGGCTGCTCCTCGTCGGAGTCGATGCCCTCGGGCATGAAGTCGAGGATCGCGCTCAGCTCGGAGAACGTGTGCACGGCCTTTCCCTCGATGAAATGGGTGTTCTGCTCCTCGCGGATCTCGTCCTCGACCTCGTCCACGGTCAGCTTGCTCTCGAAGTTGAAGAGGTCGTTCAGCATCTTCACGCGGCATCGCGTCAGGTGGTCCAGCAGGTCCGCGTAGGGCCCGTTCTCCTCGTCGAGGATGTCGGGCAGCGCAAAGAGCTTCTCCTCGGACTCGAAGATGGACTCCTTCACGCGCTTCAGCCGCACCTTGCCCGAGCCGAGATCCTTGTCGATGCGGAAGAGGATGAACGCGGCCTCGAAGAGGTCCTGGTCGAATCCGTAGTCGCGCAGCGCGTCGACCAGCTCCACGAGGTGGGCCACCTGCCTCGGGTCGATGATGCTCAGGCCGTCGACGTCCCAGCGCACGGGATCGCTGGTCTCGGCGACCCACCAGTTGTGGTCCTCACCGAGACGGACGATGCACCAATCGAGAGCGGAAGTGGGCTTTGCCATGGAAATTCGGGAATAGCGGGAAACTTTAGCCGCAGCGTGCGAGGGCAGGGTTCAATAACAAGCACAAAAGCATACGGTCTAATCCTGACTGGCCCGCTTGCAGAAGATATTGATCCACGGCGGGTTTCAACGGAGGGTCTTGCTATTTTTTCGGTCGGATTTCACCGTCGCGTGACATGGGCGCACTTTATGAAAGGATACTACGGCCGGCTTTGTTCCGACTTGAGTCCGAGCGCGCGCATGAGGTCGGGGTCGGCGCGATGGAGCTGCTGGGCCGGTTCCAGCCCGTCTGCCGGGCGCTCGAACGGCTGGGGCGCGTGTCCCCCTCGAGCTTCAGGCCCATAGAGGCCTTCGGTCTCAAGTTCCCGAACGCGGTGGGGCTTGCGGCGGGATTCGACAAGAACGCGCGCGCGTGGCGGGCGGCCGCGGCGCTCGGCTTCGGGCATGTCGAGATCGGCACCGTGACGGCGCTCCCGCAGCCGGGAAACCCGCGGCCCCGCATGTTCCGCTATCCCGCCGAGGAGGCGGTCATCAACCGGCTCGGGTTCAACAACCAGGGCTCGCAGGCCGTGGCCGCGCGGCTCGCCGGCCAGCCGCCGCCGGGCCGCCGCCGGATCCCGCTCGGGATCAACCTCGGCAAGTCGAAGGCCGCCGAGATCGAGCGCGCGCCGCAGGATTACCTCGAGAGCTTCGGCCGCCTGGCGGACTACGCCGACTACGTGGTGCTCAACGTCTCGAGCCCGAACACGCCCGGGCTGCGGCAGCTCCAGGACGAGTCGCGGCTGCGCGAGCTCCTCTCCGCCGTCACCGAGGCGAACGCGCGCAGGGCCGGCACCCCCGGCAAGAGGCGGGTGCCGATCCTGCTCAAGATCGCCCCCGACCTCACCTTCGCGCAGATCGACGCCGTGGTCTGCGTCGTCTTCGACCACCGCCTCGACGGCTTGATCGCGACCAACACGACGCTTGCGCGCCCCGGACCCTTCTCCGGCGCCTCGGAGACGGGGGGCCTGAGCGGCGCGCCGCTCTGCCGCAAATCGACCGAGGTCATCCGCTACGTCTGCCTGAAGACGGCGGGCCGGGTGCCCGTCATCGGGGTGGGCGGTATCACCAGCGTGGAGTCCGCGGCCGAGAAGCTCGATGCGGGCGCCTGCCTCGTGCAGCTTTACACGGGCCTCATCTACCGCGGTCCCTTCTTCGCCCGGGCGCTCGCGCACGGCCTCGAGGACCGCCAGCGCCGCTAGGCCTAGATCACCCAGTCCTCGACGTACCCGACCAGGCTCTCCTTCTTCTGGCGGGGACGGATCACAAGGTCGTCCGCCTTGAAGTAGGCGATGCTGTTGGCCGGCACCGAGTCGAGCAGCCACACGTTCCCGCCCACCACCGAGTTGGCCCCGATGTAGGTGTCGCCGCCCAGGATGGTGGCATGCGCGTATATGGTGACGTTGTCGCCGATGTCCGGGTGCCGCTTTACGCCCTTCACGGGGTTGCCGTTGTTGTCGGTCTCGAACGACTTGGCCCCGAGCGTGACACCCTGGTAGAGCTTCACGTGCGAGCCGATGGTCGCGGTCTCGCCGATCACGACCCCGGTGCCGTGGTCGATGAAGAAATGGGTGCCTATCTTGGCCCCGGGGTGGATGTCGATGCCCGTGCGCTCGTGGGCGAACTCCGTGACCATGCGCGGCAGGAGGGGAACGCCCAGGCGGTAGAGCACGTGGGCGAAGCGCTGCAGGGAGATCGCCAGCACGCAGGGGTAGGCGAGGATGATCTCCTCGTTGCTGCGCGCGGCGGGGTCGCCCTGGTAGGCGGCCTCGACGTCGGTGCGGATCAGCTTGCGCAGGTCGGGCAGCTGCTCGAGCACCTCGAAGGTGAGCGTCCGGGCGGTCGTGGCGGGCCGCGCGTCGCCCGCGAACTTGAGGCACTTCTCGATCTCCATCTCGAGCCGCTCCTCGATCCGCAGTAGCAGCGCGTCTACCAGGTCGGCCACCTTGCCCTTCTCAAGCCGGGTGTCCTCGAAGTAGCCCGGGAAGAGCAGGTGCATGCAGTCCCGGGCAACGGCGTTCACCGACTCCTGGGCCGGCAGGTTGACCCCGTCCAGGTGGTTGATGCCCCCGTCCGTCTCGTACGAGTCGAGCAGCGCCTTCTTGATTGCTTCGCGTTTCATGGGTTGACGGCCGCTCGAAACGTCCCGCAGGAAGGGGCTTCCGTCAAAACCCAATTTCGGGGCTGGACAAGGCCGGCGCGATGTCACTGATTATCCGTTCCCCGGTTCAGATGCTCAGGTGGTGGAATTGGTAGACACACACGTTTGAGGGGCGTGTGCCGTAAGGCGTGCAGGTTCGAGTCCTGTCCTGAGCACCACTCCCGCCGGGGTTGCTCCCCGCGTGGCGCCGGGCGCTGGATCTCCACCGCGGTTTGTGGGCCGAAGGCAGCGTATCCGGGGCGAGCCCAGACAGCGGCCCGGCCCTTATCGAGATCTACGAGGTGCCTTGTGGCGGCCTTCCCCCGAAGCCACCGACTGCGGGCTGCCGGTCGGTCGCGCGCAAGGGCGGTGTTGGGGTCGCGGCGGGTTTTGCTCCGGCCCGGTTCCACCGGATCCACCGCCCGCCCCACGACTACTCGGGCAGCGGTCGCCCTGCACGTTCCTCTCTTTGGACGGCTGCGCCGGTTCGATTTCCAACGCCGCAGCGGCGCGGACGGGGTGCGTCGGCGCACCGAGGCTGCGAGGGTGTATCGTCACGCTCGGGCCCGGGGTTGAGCGGTTTCCGCGGTCACCCGGGGCGCCACCCGTGTAGGGACATTGCGGGTACGGGTGTTCGGCCCTCCGCAGTGTTACAAATGGCGAGGGACCGCTTGGGGGGGCCGTTTGCCATTAAATTTCCGGGAGGGAGGTCGATGTAGGTCCCAAATCCAACCTCGCCTTGAATCCGCACCTCACGCCTCCCCTTAGAAGCTGCCTGCTTGCCGCCGCCCTCCTGTGCGCCTGCCAGGCCGGCGCGCGGGCGCAGTCCTTCACGGCGTCGAATGTGGGCACGCTCGGCTCCGCCGAGAGCTTCGGCTACGGCATCAACAGCGAGGGGGTGGTCGTCGGCTACTCCTCCGAGAGCGCGAACGCAGGCTCCCTTGCGTTCTCCTACGAGGGCGGCACGATGACGAATCTCGGAGCGCTCGGCGGGTACGACAGCTATGCCTACGCTGTGAACGCGTCCGGCACCGTGGTGGGAGATTTCTACACCGGGGCGAGCGGCGGGTCCTACGCCTTCAGCGAAGCGGGCGGCTCGGTCACCCAGATCGGAACGCTCGGGGGGACCTCGAGTTTCGCCTACGCCGTCAATGCCGCCGGCACCGTGGTCGGGTACTCGGCGACGGCGGCCAACGCCTCCGAGCATGCGTTCAGCTACAGCGGCGGCAGGATGACGGACCTCGGCACACTCGGCGGCGGCTCGAGCTTCGCCTACGGGGTGAACGACTCCGGAACCGTCGTGGGCGGCTCGGCCACCTCGTCCGGGGCCGAGCAGGCGTTCAGCTTCAGCTGCGGCAAGATGACCGACCTCGGCACCCTCGGGGGCACCCTCAGCATCGCTTACGGCATCAATTCCTCGGGCCTCATCGTTGGAGAGTCGTACCTCTCCCGGAACGCCGCCGAGCACGCGTTCAGCTACAGCGATGGAATGATGACGGACCTGGGCACGCTTGGAGGCGACGTGAGCATCGCCAACGCGGTCAACGCGGCCGGGACGATCGTGGGCGAGTCCTTCACGGCGGGTGACGCCTCGGAGCACGCCTTCGTCGACATCCACGGTGTCATGAAGGACCTCAACTCGCTGGTCAGCATCAAGGGCGTGACCCTGGTCGATGCGACGGCGATCAATGACGCGGGCGCGATCGTGGCCGAGGGCAGCAACGACCAGACCTACGTCCTGACCTCGATTCCCGAGCCCTCGACCTATGCGGCACTCCTCGGCGTGATGACCTTCGGGGTCGTGCTCGCGCGCGCGCGCCGCAGGGTCGAGTAGGCGATCCCACAAACGTTCCGGTCGCGGGCTGCGGCGTTCCTCCCGAAGCCGCAAAAAAAAGGCCCCTCATCAAAGAGGAGCCGTCGGGGGAAGGGGTCCTGTTGGGGTCCTAGCGAGGACCGCCGGGCGTGGGATGGGTGCGGTCGCCGGAGAGGAAGCGGAAGGGCAGGGGATCAAAGATGACGTGGGGCGAGAGCAGCTCGGGTGCCCGAAATACGGGCCGGCCCCAAACGGTGTCATAGGCGAAGGTCTTCTTCTTGCCCGAGGTCCCCGGGAAGGGCAGACGGACGAGGCTATTGAGGTCCTGGTGCATCGGAGGTATGTTGAGGATTATCGGCCCCGCCGGAGCGCGACTTTAGGCGATGTTACAGAATGTTGGCATGCCCCGAGCTGTTTGCCGGGCGGCCGGCCCGATTTGAAATTGTCAGCCGCTTGCCTAGGCTCCCAATGGCGCTCGCGCGCCGCTCCTCCCTTGAAGATTCTCCTTCCCCACGGGCTACCCTTCTCCTTCTCCTCCGTGCTCGGACGCATGGACCTCGACATCCAGCACAGCGTGGAGGCCGGTGCCTCCGGCGAGCCGGTCCACTCGTGGTGGATTGCGGCCTACCCGAGCCACCAGAACCGCTTCCCCGTCTACCGCCTCTGCGGTCCGTTCGCCTCCCAGGAGGGCGCGGTCATGGCCCTCGCGGGGGAGGTCGACCTGCTGGCGGCCGAGTCGCCCGAGCTCGACGTCGTCCGGTCGGGACTGATCGCGGCCCCGGGCGTCCTGCTTACCGGCCGGGCGCGCCGGGCGACCTGACTCAGGGGCTCAGCAGCACGATGGGTCCCTCGCGCAGCGGCACGCCGCCCTTGCGCTCGAGGCTGACCGCGAACTTCGCAATCGAGCGTATCGGCTTGTCGCCGTGGAACTTGACGCGGGCCTCGCCCGTCACGGGATCCACCACGAAGACGCCGCCGCTTACCGGCGCGGGGTACTGCGTGTCGACGACCCACAGCTGGTAATCCTTGTCCTTGGCCAGCGCCGGCAGCTTCGAGACGGTCAGGATACCCTCCTCGCGGGCCGGGTCCCACACCGCCACGGCGAGGGCCTCCGGCGAGTTGCCGAGCATCGACGCCAGCGTGGCGATCTTGAAGTGCGCGAGGTCGCCCTCGGTCTTGAGCTTCGACTCGAGCTCGGCGATCTTCCGGCCGGACTCGGCCACCTCGCGGCCGGAGTCGGCAAGCTTGCGCCTGGACTCCTCCAGCTGGGAGCGCACCTGCTCAAGGGAGGCCTGCTGCGCCTGCTGCTGCTCCCGGAGCGTGCGGTTCTCGGAGACGGCGTCAAGGTAGCCCCTGCCGGCCCAAAGGGCCGTGATGCCCAGGCCTGCCGCGGCGAGCCACGGCACCAGAGCGGGGAACCGCAGGAGGGTCCCGGCCGGGGCCGCCGGCGTGGCCGGCATCGAGCGCTCGGCCGAGGCGAGCACCCGGGCCCTGAGCTCAGGCGGGGGCGTCGCCTCCGGAGCGGAGTGGGCCAGCCCGGCGGCGGTGGTCCGCAGCTGCGCGACCAGCCGGCGAAGGTCCGGATCCGAGGCGAGGGCGGACTCGAAGCGCTCCCTCTCCCCGCCCTCGAGCAGGTCGAAGGCGTAGAGCGCCGCGAGTTCCTCGTGGTTCTCGTCGATCATAGGCGGTCCGCGAGCGCGTCGCGCAGCTTCAGCAGGCCGCGCCGGATCCGTGCCTTCACGGTGCCGATCGGCTCGCTCAGTTTTTCCGCTATCTCCTTCTGGGTGAGGCCCGAAAAGAAGGCCAACTCAAGCGTGCGCTGCTGCTCGGCGGGCAGCGCGGCGAGCGCCGAGCGCACCGCCACCGCCCGGTCGCCGAGATCCGCCCGGCTGTCGCCGCCGAGCAGCGATCCGTCCTCGTCGTAGCCGAGGTCCCCGGGCACCGAGTTGCCGAGCAGGCGGGCCCGGTTGGCGCGGGTGCGCAGCCGGTCGATTGCCCGGTTGCGCGTAAGGGTCACCGCCCATGAGAACGCAGCCCCCCGCCCGCTGTCGAACGTGGCTGCGTTCTCCCAGAGCGCGAGGAACACGTCGTGGACGACGTCCTGGGCCTCGGCCGAGTCGTTCAGGATGTGGCGCGCCGTCGCATACAGGGGGCGTGAGAACTGGTCGTAGAGTTCCGCCAGGGCGTCCCGGTCCCCCCCGGCCATGCGCCTCAGGAGCGCCGCGTTCGCGCGGGTCCGGTCCTCCTGGGGATCTGCCTGTCCGGGCGAGGTCATCTCGACGAACCAGGCGAGCGGATTCCAATCGGAATCCGCACCCATCCACGGGGACGGGAGGCGCGTGTTCTGTAGGGCGAGTGACATGGGTCTTTATCTCTCATACGCGCGTCTGTGTGAAGGGGATGCAGCGGCGTAGGCCTTGGCGAGCCTAATTCAGGGGCCAGGGTGCGGCGTGCGATCAAAGGACGCCCGTGTCCGGGCCCTCCGGCGGGTCCTCGGGCCGTCTAGACCCCTAAAATCATTTATAAGAAGCCGGATAGCAAAATATTAGATCCCTAATGGATCAGATTGCCGATTTTAGTTTCTGATTGGACGAATGACTGAAATTGGGCAGGGTACGTGGCTAACCCGCCCGCGATTTATGTGCGACCCGACTTCGCTTAGGAATTTGAGGAATCTCATGATCGGTCTGGTGCTCGGCACAGGCTTCCTGTGCAGCCCGTCCTTCGCCCAGACGGTGGCCCCGTCCGCGCCCGATGCCGCCGACGACGTTTCCAGGATGGATGCGATCGTCGTGACCGGCTCCAACCTGCCCGGGCCCGCCGGCTCGTCGACCCTCCCGGTCACGACCCTGGACTCCAAGGACATCCAGAACACGGGGGTCAGCACCGACCTGCTGAGCGTGCTCCGAAAGGCCCTCCCGCAGTTTGCCGGCAACGGCAACCTGGGCACGGACAACGCCCAGGGACAGTCGTTCTTCACGATGGGGGGCTCCTTCCTCTCGATCCACGACCTCCACACGCTGGTCCTGATCAACGGCCAGCGCGTGGCGTTTGACCCGGCCGAGGCCGCGGTCGGGGGTGAGTTCGTGGACCTCAACATGATCCCGCCCTCGGCCGTGGACCGCATCGAGGTCGTTTCCGACGGAGCATCGGCGATCTACGGCTCCGATGCCGTGGGTGGCGTGGTGAACATCATCCTCAAGTCCGGCTACAACGGCTGGACCGCGGGCGTCCACTTCGGCGAGTCCGACAACACGGGGCACTACACCGAGCGCTCCGGCTACGTTTCCGGGGGGGTGAGCACCGCGAAGACCTCCATCCTCGTCTCGGTCGAGGGCACGGAGCTCAGCCCGGTCTTCGCCTTCCAGAGGCCCTTCTCGAGCGTCATCCACGGGAGCACGACCTACCCGGGCATCATCGACGTCACGAGCTTCCAGACCGGGACGGATACCTTCTACAAGCTGAACCCCTCCCTGAACGCCCCCCCGGGGGGCGCCCAGTACACGATCGACCAGCTTGTTCAGATGGGTGTCTACACACCCGAGACCCCCCAGCAGGTGCTGGCGGGCTTCAACCTTGCCAACAGCCAGTCGCTCTCGGAGAGCCTGAAGCGGCGCAGCCTGGTGGCGAACCTGGACCAGAAGGTCTCGGGCGACCGCCTGGAGGCGTTCGGGGACCTGATCCTCTCCGAGGTCCATTCCCAGTCCCAGGTGAACGGCCAGGCGCTCTCGCCCTACGTCTCCACGCCCACCACCGACTACGCGATCTACGGGACGACCCCGCCGCCGCCGGGACAGTACGCCTTCCTGCCCTACGTGCCCGCCTCGACGTCGACCAACCCCTTCTCGCCGCTCTGGGTAAGCGAGGGCAACCTCGTGACGGCGCACGACATCCTGACCCAGTACCCGATCGTGACCCAGGACGCCTCGGACTTCTTCCGGGGCGAGGGCGGCTTCCGGGGAAAGATCGGCAGTAACTACTCGTGGGAGGTGGCCGCCACCTACAGCCGCTACCACGTCGAGTACTCGAGCCCGGGGCAGATCGACACCCAGAACCTGAACACGGCCCTCGCCGACGGCCAGGTGAACCCCTTCGCCTACAGCCAGTCCTCGGCGCCCCCGGCCGGCGTGCTCGGGGTGAAGATGGACGACATGTTCAGCGTGCTCTCGGGCGTGAACGGGCTCTTCCGCGGCTCGCCGTTTGAGCTGCCCGGGGGCAAGTTCAGCTTCGCCGCCGGTGCGAGCTTCACCCGGGAGCACCTGACGGGCCAGCCCGACGCGAACAGCGTGCCGAACGCCGAGAGCATCCCGGCCTGGCTCAGCTACCAGTCCCTCTCGCCCTTCAACGCCTCCCGCGATGTCACCTCCTACTTCGCCGAGCTCAAGTTCCCGATCCTCGGGCCCTCGCAGAACATCCCCGGCATCCACAGCCTGACCCTCGACCTGGCCGGCCGGCGCGACGAGTACACCCTGGTCGGCAGCTCCGACGTTCCCTCGGTCTCGGTGGCGTGGGAGCCGTTCGACTCGGGGCTCTCTCTGCGGGCCTCCGCGGGCCGGTCCTTCGCCGCGCCGCAGCTCTACGACCTCTACGGTCCCGTGCAGTACGGCCAGATTCCGCCGATCACCTTCAACGACTTCGGGGGGGGCGTGACGCCCCAGGCCACCTTCAACGGCTTCGGGGGTTCCAACCCGGACCTCCAGCCGTCCAAGGCCAACACGTGGTCGGCGGGCTTCGTGTACTCGCCGAAGGCGATCAAGGGCCTTTCGGTCACGGGGGACTACTTCGAGGCGTTCGACCGCAACGAGATCGGCTACCTGAGCGACGCCGCGATCGTCCAGAGCGCGGAGCTCCTGGGCTCCGCCTCTCCCTTTGCGCAGTACGTGCACTTCGGCAGCCCCGCCGGCCCGACGGTCTCGGCCCCGGGGCAGCTGAGCACGACGAACCCCTCGACGGTCTACATCTACACCCCGCTCATCAACCTGGCGTCCGAAACGATCAAGGGTTTCGACGCGCAGGTCGCCTACACGTGCAGCACGGCGTCCGCCGGGCGCTTCGAGCTGACGTCGAACCTCACGGTGTTTGACAGCTTCCTCGTCCAGTCGATCCCGACCGAGGGATACTATCAGTACGCGGGCCATGTCTCGGGAGAGGCCAGCAGCAGCCAGGGCACGATCCCGCGGTGGAGGACCCAGACCACGCTTGACTGGTCGATGGGCGCCTACGACGTCGTCGTGGCGCAGACGCTGATCCCGAGCGTCACCGACATCGGGCCCGGCGGCGACGCCGCGTCGGCGCCGACCAAAGTCGGCGCCTACGAGCAGTACGACCTGATCCTCGGACTCGACCTCTCGCGCGTGCGCTCGCTGGCGAGGCTGGGCAAGGTCACGCTGCGCGTGGGCGTCAACAACGCCTTCAACCGGATGCCGCCCCTCGCCCCCAACGCCTACCCGAACACGAACGCGGACTTCGGGACCTACGGGGGCTCGATCGGGCGCCTGTGGTTCGTGGACGCGGACTACCGCTTCTAGGGAGCGCCGCGCGGCACCCGAATTGCCTAGCCCGAGATGATCGCACGCGTGGCCGCCCGCCTGGTGGAATTCAGCCGCCGGCGGGCCGGCTGGGTGGCGGCTGCCGGCGCCGTCGTGTGCGCCCTGCTGGGAGTCTACACCGCGCGCCACGTCTCCATCGACACGGACGAGAACAAGCTGATCTCGCCCAACCTCGGCTGGAGGCGCACGGCCGCGGACCTCGACCGCGAGTTTCCCCAGAACAAGGACCTGCTCGTGGTCGTGATCGACGCGGCGACGCCGGACCTTGCCGGGGACGCGGCCGCGGCCCTGACGGCCGAGCTTCGCTCGAAGCCTGGGCTCTTCAGCGACGTGAGGCAGCCGGACGCGACCCTGTTCTTCCGGCGCAACGGGCTGCTCTTCCTGCCGCGCGCCGACGTCCAGAAGTTCGCGGACGACATGATCTCGGCGCAGCCGCTCCTCGGCACGCTGGCGGCGGACCCCCACCTGACCGGCGTCTTCGGCGCCCTTGACCTGATGGCCCTTGGGGCCCTCCACGGGGACCTGGGGCCGGCGGCGATCGACCGGCCGCTGGATGCGGTCGCGGCCTCGGTCGAGGCCGCCGCCGACGGGCGCTACGCGCCGCTCTCCTGGCAGACGCTCCTCACGTCCCGCAAGGCGATGCCCCGCGAGCTGCGCCGCTTTGTGCTCGCGAGGCCGGTGCTCGACTTCAAGGCCGTGGAGCCCGGCCACGACGCCATCGAGTCCCTGAGGGCCGCCGCTCGGCGCGCCGGTCTCACGCCGGAGCGCGGCGTCCGCGCCCGGGTGACCGGCCCGGTGGCGCTTTCCGACGACCAGCTCTCGACCCTGTCGGAGGGGGCTGGCTTCTCGACCGCCCTCTCGCTCGGGCTCCTGCTCCTCTGGCTCGTGCTCGGCCTTCGCTCGCTGCGTGCCGTGGCCGCCGTCCTCGCCACCCTCCTGGCCGGCCTCATCTGCTGCGCCGCGTTCGCGGTGGCCGCGGTGGGCCCGTTCAACCCCATCTCGGTCGCGTTTGCCCCGCTGTTCATCGGCATCGCGATCGATTTCGGCATCCAGTTCAGCGTGCGCTTCTCGGCGGAGAAGCCGCACGCGCCCTCGGTAGGCGAGGCGCTCAGGCGCACGGCCCTCGGCATCGGCGGAGCCCTCACCGTGGCCGCCGCCGCGACCGCGGTCGGCTTCCTTTCGTTCGTCCCTACGGACTACACGGGCGTCTCGGACCTGGGGATCATCGCCGGCGTCGGCATGGTGATCGCGCTCGCGCTCAACCTGACCCTGCTGCCGGCGCTCCTGACGCTCCTCGGCGGCTCGGCGCGCGTCCACGCCGGGTCCTCGCCGTGGGCGGCGGGTGCGGACCGCTTCCTCTTGAGGCGTCGCTCCGCCGTGCTGCTCGGCTCCGCGGCGCTTGCCCTGGCCGCGGCCGCGTTGCTTCCGCGGCTTCGCTTCGACTTCAACCCGCTC
Source organism: uncultured Opitutaceae bacterium (assembly GCA_903919205.1). Classification (GTDB taxonomy): domain Bacteria; phylum Verrucomicrobiota; class Verrucomicrobiia; order Opitutales; family Opitutaceae; genus Palsa-1447. The sequence continues at coordinate 13,743 of CAIXHE010000087.1, forward strand.
AACCTGCAGAACCAGCACTCGGAGTCGGTGGCGACCCTTTTCGACCTGATGGCGGACCCCGAGACGACCCCCTACACGATCGACGTGCTCGCCACGCCGGAGGCCGCCCCCGGGCTCGCCGCCAGGCTCGCCCAACTGCCCGAGGCGGCGCAGGTCCTTAGCCTGGCGAGCTTCGTTCCCGAGGACCAGGCGGCCAAGCTCGACCTCCTGCGCGACGCCCAGGCGCTCCTGGCGCCGACCCTTGAGCCCGCCAGCGTGGCCGGCGCACCCTCGCCGCACGGGGTGCTGGAGGCCGCCGCGCGCTGCTCGGCGAGGATGGAGAAGCTCGCCGAGCGCGGCGACCGTTCGGCGGCCCGGTTTGTGGCGGCCGTGCGCCATGCGCTCTCGAAGGGCGAGCCCGTCGTCGCCCAGCTGGACGCGAACCTGGCCGCCGGCGCCAGGCAGCGCCTCGAGGATCTGCGCCTGTCCCTTCAGGCGGGCCCGGTGACCGTCGCCACGATGCCGGCCGAGATGACGGCCGACTGGGTCGGCACGGACGGGCGCTGGCGGATCGAGGTCTTCCCCAAGGGCGACGCGCGCGACAACGCGGTGCTCCGACGCTTCAGCGACGCTGTCCGCGGCGTCGCCCCCGACGCCACGGGGACCCCGGTCACGATCCAGGAGTCGGCCCGCACCGTAACCGGGGCCTTCGCGTCGGCGGGGCTCCTGGCCCTGGGGGCGATCTCGATCCTCCTGCTGGCGGTGCTTCGCCGGGTGAGGGACGTCGCCATGGTCCTTGCGCCGCTGCTGCTCGCCGGCCTGCTGACGCTCGCCACGGCCATAGCGGTGGGCCTGCCGCTCAATTTCGCGAACATCATCACGCTGCCCCTGCTCCTCGGGATCGGCGTCGCCTTCGATATCTACTTCGTCATGCGGTGGAGGGCGGGCGAGCCCCGGCCGCTCGAGTCGAGCACGGCCCGAGCCGTGGTCTTCAGCGCCCTCACCACCGGGACCGCCTTCGGGAGCCTGGCGCTCTCGCGCTCCCCGGGCATGGCGGACATGGGAAAGCTCCTGAGCCTCGCCCTCTTCTTCACGCTCGCCTGCACGCTGGTCGTGCTGCCCGCGCTCCTCGGTCCGGTACCGTCGCGGCCGTCGCCGCCCCCTCCATGAGGCATCGCCGGGCATGGGCGCCGCTCGCCCTCTGTCTCGTACTCTGTGGCTGCGCCACGCAGCCTTCGGATGCCGCGGGCAGGGCGCGCTTCCGCGAGGCCAACGACCCGCTCGAGCCGCTCAACCGAAGGGTGTTCGCGCTTAATCAGGGCATCGACAAGGTCGTCTTCAAGCCCATCGCGCAGGCCTACCTGCACACGATTCCGGCGCCAGGCCGGGACGCCCTGCGCAACGTGGTCCTCAACATCGGCGAGCCGGTCGTCTTCGCCAACGACGTGCTCCAGCTGCGCCTCGGGGCCGCCGCCCGGACAACGGGCCGCTTTCTCATCAACAGCACATTCGGGGTGGCCGGGCTAGCGGACGTTGCCACGAAACGCGGCCTGCCGCGCCAGATGGGAGACTTCGGCCAGACCCTCTACCGTTGGGGCGCGGGGGACGGCCCGTACCTGGTCATCCCGGTGCTCGGGCCCGCGAACCTGCGCGACGCGATCGGGCGGGGCACCGACGGCTACCTCGACCCGTTCCGCTACGTCGCCCGGGAGGACGACTTCGCCTCCTGGGTGAGGTACGGGCCGTTGGTGGTCGGCGGCATCGATGAGCGCGCGCGCAACATCGACACGCTCGACGCCGTCCAGAAGGACGCCGTGGATTTCTATGCCTCTCTGCGCAGCCTCTACCGGCAGCACCGCGCGGCCGAGATCCGGGGCGCGGAGTCCCCGCCCGGACAGCAAGGCCTCTACGACGACCCCGAGCTCGGGACCTCCAAGTAACCCCGAGCGCCTATTTCGAGAGCTCGGCGGCCTTGCGGTTGAGGAGGTCTGCGAGTGCCCCGGCTCCGCCGTCCCTTAGCACCGCCGAATACTCGGAGCGCCGTGCAGCCAGCTCGCTGATGGTTCCGTTCAGGAACACGTCGATCGCCCGCCAGTGGCCGTCCTTCTCGCGCATGAGGTAGTCGAGCTTCACCGGCTCCGGGTCGGCGGTCTTCAGCGTGGTGTGCACGATCAGGTCGCCGCTCGGCAGACGGGTGGGCGTCGGGTCCACCGTGAACTGCTCCCCCGAGTATCCGCTGAAGCGGTTGGCATAGGTGGCGATGCTGTACGCGCTGAAGGCGGTGACGAGCAGCTGTTGCTGCTCAGGCTTGAGCGACCTCCAGGGCGGACCCATCACCAGGCGCGTCATGAGCCCGAGGTCGAGAGCATCCCGGATGTGCGGCTCAAGCAGATGCCTGCGACCCTCGAAGCCCAGGCTCGGACCCTGCTTCATGGCCGAGATCAGCGCGTCGCAAAGCGACTGGATAGACGCGCTCGGGGTCTCCTCGGCCCGGGCGGGGGACGCCGTGGCGAGCGCGAGGGCCGCGAGCACGGGAATTGCGAGGGCGAGGCGTCGGTGCAGCATGCTTCCAGCGTCTTGTCGGCGCGGCTCCCGCGTCAAGCCCGTGCGTCCCCCCTAGCGAGCCGGAAGCCGCCCAAGCTCGGCCAGCTTCTGCGCAAGCTCGGGCCTGCCCGTCAGCAGGGCCGCCGTCCGCGCCCGCGCGAACTCGAGCTCGGCCTGCGCCGTCTTGCCCGCCTGACCATAGTGCCTCGCCAGGAACACGTGGACCTCCGGCTGGGCGGGCCCGCAGGCGGCGGCCAGTTCGAGGCAGGCGACGACGCCCGCGGTGTCCCCTCGGGCCTTGAGGGCCCGGGCAAGCGCCATGTCGTTCTCAAAATTGAGCGGCTGGTGCTCGCGCGCCCGGCTCATGAGCGCGAACGCATCGTCCTTTCGGCCCTCGGCTGCGGCGAGGGAGACGAGGCGGGCCAGCGCCTCCGCGCTTCCCGGATCCCGCTCGAGGACGCCCTGGCAGGCGTCGAGCGCCTCCTGCCGGTCCCCGTGGTGGAAGAGCACGTCTGCAAGGGTGAGGCGGAGGTAGTCGCTGCCGGGTCTGGCGCGGATCGCCCTTTCCAGGGTGGAGCGCGCGAGCGCGAAGTCGCCGGTCCGGGCCACCACAGCCGCCAGCTCCGTGTAGGCCGGCAGGTGCTCGGGGTTGATCGCGATCGCGCGAAGCGCCTCGGCCTGCGCTTCGGCCAGGCGGCCGAGCGCGGCCAGGGTATGCGCCCTGCGAACGAGCCGGTCCGCGCTCGGCGGCTCAAGTTCAAGGGCCCTGTCGAGGGCTTGGAGGGCCTGCCCGGCCTGGCCCGACTCCAGGGCGACCTCGGCCAGCCGCATCTGGAGGTCGGCATTGCCCGGGTCGGCCCCGGCCGCGGCGCGGATCTGCCCAAGCGCGCGCTCGGCCGCGCCGGGCGCCGCCGTCTCCGAGGCCACCTCCTGCGCCTCGTAGGCGTAGCGCAGCTGGTCCTCGCCGAAGGTGAGCTGGTCGCTGAAGGGGGGCTTCCCCCGTATTGGCACAAGCGCGCGCAGCGCAGCCTGCCTTCCGAAGACGGTGTATCCGAGGGCGCGGGCGATGGCGGCCTCGTCGGGCCAGCCCTGGCGCAGCAGTCCGGGCGTCAGCAGCGGGGCCGCACCCTCGGCCATCAGCCTGCCGACGCGCAGGTTGCCGTCCCAGTTCAGGTGCACATGCTCCCAGAGCAGGTTGCGGCCCGCGGGCGGCCCGCTCGAGGCGGGGTCCGACCCCAGAATCCGGGCGGCGTCGACCAGGGCGACGCTTCCGGGGTGACGCGCAGCCACGGAGCGGCAGATCTCGTTGATCTGCGGGTCGGGCCTGAAGCGGAGCGCGTCCCAGTGCTCCGCCTGGAGCAGCTCGCCGCGGGCTCCGGCCAGATCTCCCTCGGCCTCCAGGGCCTTGCCGAGCATGAAGTGGGTGCTGGCGTACGCGGGGTCGAGTGCAAGGGCGCGGCGCAGGTCCTGCGCTGCCGAACGGGGGTCGACCTCCCATCGGCGGCGCCCCTCGGACTCGGCATGCCTCCACGCCTCGGCCTTCGCGGGATCGAAGGCGGCCCCGTGGACCGAGGCGAAGGGCGGGCAGTCGTCGAGATTGGAGACGAGCGTCACGAGGACGACCTTGGCGCCGGCCCGCGAGGCGGCGTCGACCACGCCCTCGAGGTTCGACTCGAAGTTGCGGTAGACGGACACGAGCCGGGGATCGTCGCCCGACACGGTGTGACCGACGAAGGTGCTCATGCCGTGCCACTCGACCGCGCGCCGGGAGCCCCCCCACAGCCGTTCCGCAAGCCGCGCGAAGAGCTGCCCGGTGCGGGTGCCGGCCGTCCATGCCGAGGCGCGGATCAGCCAGAGCGGCGGCATCCCGGGCAGGTTAGCCGACCCGGGCCCATAGGGGCCCACCACCTCATTGTTGCCCATGTAGACGACGAAGAGGTCCGGCTCGAGGGCGGCCGCCTCGCGCGCCTCCTCAAGGACCACGTGGGAGTTGATCGCCACGATGCCCAGGTTGTAGACCTCGAACACCGTTCCGGGGCACGCGTGCGCCAGCTGGGCGCGCAGGTGGGCCGCCATCCCGAAGCCCGGCTCGGGCACCCCGCGCGCCGCGGACTCGCCTAGGACGAACACGCGAACATGCCCCGGGGGCTTGTGCTTGGGCAGGCGCAGCGGCAGGGGGGCGATGTCGAAGGAGGCCGGCAGGAAAGGCGAGGTGAAGAACGGGTTCGTGCGCAGAAAGCCGCTGCGATCGTCTGGTATGAAGAGCCGCGTGGAGTGCCCGAAACCGGCAAGCCGGAGAGTGGCCTCTAGGCACAGGAGCAGCGCGAGCGGCGCCCCCGCGGCCAGGAGGAGCCGGGCGCGCAGGAGTTTCTCGGCCGGGCGATCGCTCATGGGTGTCCGCGCGTGGGGCGCGTGCGCGGGGTGCGGTTCACGCGGACAGTCTTGGCGGGGCCGCTGCCGAGCCAATCCCAGAATGATCCGCGGCCCAGGGGTGCGGCCCGGGTGAATAACTTGATCATAAAAACAGTAAATCAGACTTGTCGAAAAAAGAACCGAGACGAGTCTCACGCCATGATCCAGAACCCAAGAAGCCGCAGGCGTCTCGCAGCACTGGCCTCGGCCCTGATGGCCCAGGTGCTCGCCGCACAGACGCCGGGGGAGGTGGCCGCTGCGCTTGAAAGGCGGGTGGGCGACTTCAGCGCCCAGGCGCTGGAGGCCCGTGCGGTGCTCGAGGGCATCGGGGCCGGCTACCATTTCCCGGTCGTGGTGGAGCCGGAGGTTCAGGGCATCGTCTCGTTCGAGCTCCACAACGCGAGCGTGAGGACCGTCGTCGAGGCGATCTGCGAGCCGAGGGGCTGGAGCTACGAGGTCGCCCCGGGCGGCTTCCTGCTCGTCCGCCGGTTTGTCACCCGCACGTACCCGGTGGACTACCTCCAAATGACCCAGACGGGGTCGAGCTCGGCCAGTGTCAACCTGAGCGAGAGCTCCGGGGGAGCCTCCACGGCGGCTCTCGGGACGGGAGCGGGCGGCCCTTCCACCCTGACCCAGACGACCCTCCAGTCCGCGCAGGCCTCCGGCCT
>CAIXHE010000088.1 GCA_903919205.1 uncultured Opitutaceae bacterium
AGGGCAAGGTGTCCGACCTGCTGGTCGAGCGCCGACCGGGGCCTGGCTGGCTCGGCGTGGCGCTCGCCCTGGCAGGCATCGCCGTGACGGTGGCCGGGGCCCTCCACCCGTGAGCGCCTGGATCCTCGCCCTGGGAGCCCTCGTCGTCCTGTGCGCGGCCTTCGCGGTCGTCTACGGGATCGCGCGTTGGCTCAACAACTACGGCGTGGTCGACATCGCGTGGTCCTACGCCTTCGCCGCCCTGGCGGTCGGCTACGCGCTTCTCGGGAGCGGCTGGCCCGAGCGACGGGCCCTGATCGCCGCCATGGTGACCGTGTGGAGCCTGCGCCTGGGGACCCACCTGCTGGTGCGGGTCGCATCCAAGCACCCGACCGAGGACGGCCGCTACCGGCAGCTGAGGGCGGACTGGGCGGGCCATTTCGACCTGAAGATGGCGGGATTCTTCCAACTCCAGGCCGCGTCGGTGGTGCTCCTGGGCCTGCCGGTGCTGGCGGCCGCAAGCAACCCGGCGGCGGCCCTGGCGCCCCTCGAGTGGGCGGGCGCGGCCGTGTGGCTCCTCGCGATCAGCGGCGAGGCCCTGGCAGACGCCCAGCTGGCCGCCTTCAGGCGCGACCCCGCGAGAGCCGGCCAGGTTTGCGACGCGGGCCTCTGGCGCTACAGCAGGCACCCCAACTACTTCTTCGAATGGCTGATCTGGGTGGGGTACTTCCTGTTCGGCTGCGCCTCGCCATGGGGATGGGTCGGAATCGTGAGCCCCGCGAGCATCCTCTTCCTGCTGCTGCGCGTAACAGGGATACCCGCGACGGAGGAGCAATCCCTGCGCTCAAAAGGGGAGGCCTACCGCAGCTACCAGCGGCGCACCAGCGCCTTCGTCCCGCTTCCGCCTCGCACACACACACGATGATCGACACGCTCCTCGAGAAGGACCTCCTGCCAGACTGGCTCGTCCGCTTCGGCATCCGCCGCCTGCTGGCGCAGCGCCTGCGCGAAGAGGCGCACCCGGAGCCGGGCGCCCGCACCCGGGCATACCTGGAGGACCTCAGGAACCGCCCGATCGCCGAGGACACCCGGGCGGCCAACGAGGAGCACTACGAGGTGCCCACGGCCTTCTACCTGCGTTGCCTCGGCAAGCGCCTCAAGTACTCGGGGTGCCTCTACCCCACCGGGCGCGAGACCCTGGACGAGGCCGAGGAGGCGATGCTGGCCCTCTACGTCGAGCGCGCGCGGCTCTCCGACGGACAGGAGGTGCTGGAGCTCGGCTGCGGCTGGGGGTCGCTCTCGCTCTACCTTGCGGAGAAGTTCCCGAATTCGCGCATCACGGGGGTCTCCAACTCGCGCACCCAGAAGGAGCACATCGACGGGGAGGCCCGCAAGCGGGGCCTCGGCAACCTGCGCATCCTCACCTGCGACATGAACACCTTCGACATCGAGAGCGGCCGCTTCGACCGGGTCGTCTCGGTCGAGATGTTCGAGCACATGAAGAACTACGAGCTTCTGATGGCGGGCGTCGCCCGGTGGCTCAAGCCAGGGGGTCTGCTCTTCGTGCACATCTTCACCCACCAGCGCTTCGCCTACCACTTCGTCGCGCGCGACCAGACCGACTGGATGGCGAGGTATTTCTTCACGGGCGGTCAGATGCCCTCGCACGAGCTGCTGACGCACTTCCAGCGCGACCTGCGGCTCGTCTCAGACTGGAAGGTGGACGGCACCCATTACCAGCGGACGGCGGAGCACTGGCTCCAGAACATGGACAGGAACCGGGACGAGGTCCTCGCGCTCTTCCGCGACACGTACGGGGCGCCGAGCGCCCGCAAGTGGTGGGCCTACTGGAGGACCTTCTACATGAGCTGCGCCGAGCTCTGGGGCTACCGCAGCGGCCAGGAGTGGATCGTCAGCCACTACCTCTTCACCAAGCCCTGAGGCCCCGGGTCACTCCTCCGAGTCGAAGACGCTCACCCGGGTCCAGAGGTGCTGGTTCCTCTCGACGAACGCCAGGTGGATCGGATCGACCTGGTAGGCGTCGTGGGCGGGTCCGTCCTTGAAGATGATCGTGAGCGCGAGGTCGAAGCTGCGCTCGGTCACGTCGCGCTTGGCGATGTGGGCAGGGCCGCCGACGTAGATCGCGTGCACGGTGGAGACGGCCGCGAGCTTTTTAACCTCCAGCGGGAACGAGTCCCTCTGTTCGGCGCTTAGGTCGGGCTTGAGCCAGAAGAATACGGCATGGACGAGCATGGGAGGGATCAAACCAGATTCATGGGGTCGACATCAAGCATCTGTGTGACGCCCTCCGGCCACTTGAAACCGCCGCAGAGCCGAGAGAGGTCGGGGATCACGCGGGTCACGCTGGCGACGAAGTACCAGAGCTGCCAGCGGTACTCGTCGCGGATCTTCTCGATCGGGGCCGGGGCAGGGCCGCGGAGCTCGACGCGGGACCCCAGCGCGGCGGCCACCGCCTTGGACCATTGCTCCGCCACAAACTTGAGCTTGTCGGGGTTAGGGCCGCGGAAGAGGTGGCGTATCAGGTGGCGGCCCGGGGGGTAGCCGAACTGCCGGCGCACCTCGAGTTCGGACGCGGCGAAGCCGACGAAGTCGGCCTGCCTTGCGAACTGGATCGACTCGGCCTGCGGCGTGAAGCTCTGCACCACCACCTCGCCGGCAAGGTCACCGCGGCCGGCTCGACCCGCGACCTGCACCAGCAGCTGGAACGTGCGCTCGTTGGCGCGAAAGTCCGGCACGTGCATCGAGAGGTCGGCGTCCACGAGCCCGACCAGGGTCACGTTGGGGAAGTCCAGCCCCTTGCCGATCATCTGGGTGCCCACCAGGATGTCGATCCGGCCCCTCCTGAAGTCCCCCAGGATCTCCCGGAAGCGGTTCCTCTTGGTCATCGTGTCCGTGTCGATGCGCTCGATGCGGGCGCGGGGCATGACCCTCCTGACGGCCTCCTCCACGCGCTGGGTGCCGAGCCCGCGCCAGCGGATGTCGGGGGCCCCGCACGCCGAGCAACGAACCGGGGCCGCGCGCTGCTCCCCGCAGAGGTGGCAGCGCAGCGTCTCGTCGGTGCGGTGGTAGGTCATCGAGACGCTGCAGTGGGCGCACTCCTCGACGCGGCCGCACGCGCGGCACTGCATGGACGAGGAATAGCCGCGGCGGTTGATGAAGAGGATGGTCTGCTCGCCGCGCTCCTGGCGCGCCATCATGGCGTTCACGAGCGGCCGGGAAAGCGCGGTCGCCCCGCGCTGGCTCGCCACCTCGATCCGCATGTCCACGACCGTGAAGAAGGGCAGGCTGCGGCTGTCGACCCGCCGCTCGAGGCGCAGCAGGCGGTACCTCCCCGCGAGCGCGTTCGCGTAGCTCTCGAGGGAGGGCGTCGCCGACCCGAGCAGGCACTGCGCCCCGCACAGGCGGGCGCGCATCACCGCCACGTCGCGGCCATGGTAGCGGGGGCTCTCGTCCTGCTTGTAGGCGGGCTCGTGCTCCTCATCGACCACGATCAGCCTCAGGTCGCGCACCGGGGCGAAGACCGCGGAGCGAGCCCCGACCACGACGCGCACCTCCCCCGACGCGAGGGCGAGCCATCCGTCCAGGCGCTCCCCCTCCCCCAAATGGCTGTGCCACACCACGCACCGGTGCCCGGGCGCGATCGCCTCCAGGCGGGAGCGCAGTCGGGCGACCGTCTGCGGGGTGAGCGCGACCTCGGGCACGAGTAGGATCACTCCGCCGCCCGCCGCAAGGGCGTCCTGGATGGCGCGCAGGTAGACCTCGGTCTTGCCCGAGCCGGTGACACCGTGCAGGAGCGAGACCCCGAATTTACCGCCTGCGAGGGGGCCGGAAAGGGCGGCGACGCAGGCCGCCTGCTCGTCGTTGAGGGCATGCGGCTGGGCCGCCACCAGCTCTCCGCTCTCGAGCGCGTCGGAGTAGCCCTCGCGCTCCACGCGCTGGAGCTGCTCCGCGACGATGCCCCGCTCCACAAGCCCCGACGCGGAGGCCGCCGAGATCCCGAGGCGCGCCAGCACCAGTCCGCGGGGCTGCGGCCGCAGCTGGCCCAGGAGGAATGCGTAGAGGCGGGCCTGGGCGGGCGCCCTGCGCGCGAGCGCCGAGAACTCCTCGGCCGGCAGCTTCCTCGCCACGCGGAGCAGGCGGGTTTCCTTGGCCCTCATCCCGCGGCGCACCGCCGCCGGAATCATGCCCTCGATCACGCCGTCCAGGGGGGCCGAATAGTACACGGCCATCCACCGCGCGAGTTCGAGGAGGTCTGCCGTGAGCGCGGGGAAGGGATAGACGACCTCGGAGAGGTTCTTGAGACGCTCGAGGGG
>CAIXHE010000089.1 GCA_903919205.1 uncultured Opitutaceae bacterium
CGGCGGCGGTGGCGGCGGCGGTCGCAGCGACCGCGGCGAGCGCCGTTACTGAGTTCCCGTTCCAACGAGACTTTTGCAAGGGATGGAGCGCCTCCGGGCCTCCATCCCTTTTTTGTAGATGCCCCCCAAGGCCCTCGAGCAGCACCTGCGCTCCCTCCTCCGCTGCGACCGGTGCCCCCGGATGCACAAGCCCGTGGTCGTCGGCCGTCCGGCCGACAGCCGGATCCTGCTCGTGGGACAGGCGCCCGGCGACAGGGAGCCGGTGATGGGCCGGCCCTTCGCGTGGACCGCCGGGAAGACGCTCTTCAGGTGGTTCTCGGGGTCGCTCGGATGGGACGAGGAGCGGGTGCGCGACCGCATCTATTTCGCCGCCGTGTGCCGATGCTTCCCGGGCAAGAATCCCAAGGGGGGCGACCGGGTTCCCGCGCCCGAGGAGATCGAGGCCTGCTCGGGCTGGCTTGAGCGCGAGGTGAGGCTCCTGCGCACGGAGCTCGTGATCCCGGTAGGCAAGCTCGCGATCGGCCGGTTCCTCGAGCCCGCTCCGCTGCAGGACCAGGTCGGCAGGAGCTTCCGCGTGCGGGTCGCCGGCCGCGAGGTCGACTGCATCCCGCTGCCGCACCCCTCGGGCGCCTCGCCGTGGCACCGCATGGAGCCGGGCAAGACGCTGCTTGGCAAGGGCCTGTCCCTGATCGCGGCCCACCCGGCGGTGCGCGCTCGTTCCTTGACGCCTTCGGGTCCTTTAGCAGGTTAGTGCCCTATGTTGCCCCACCGCCGCCTCCTCCTCATCTGCGTGCTGCTCACCGCCCCGGCTGGGCTCCACGCGCAGCGCGAGAGGCTCCCCCCCGACGACGTCGACTACGTGGAGAAGACCTGGCCGGACGCGGAGAAGCTGAGCACGGGGATCCGCTACGTGCAGCAGGTCCGCGGCCAGGGAGAGCTGCTCGCGCCCGGCCAGAAGGTCCGGGTGATCTACACCGGCATGCTGCTGCACGGCCGCGTGTTCGACCGCACCAAGGACCGCACGAAGCCCTTTGAATTCCGACTCGGGCGCTCCGAGGTGATCCCCGGCTGGGACCAGGTGCTCCAATTGATGAGGCCGGGCGACAGGTGGACCGTCATCATCCCGCCCGAACTCGCCTACGGGCGCAGGGGCAGCCCCCCCGCCATCCCGGGCAACGCGACCCTCGTCTTCGACATCGAGGTGGTCGGCGTCAAGCACGAGGGCTGATCACCGGGCCTGGCGGGCCGCGTCGGTGTAGCCGAACTTGTCCTTGAACTCGGCCGCGGCCTGCTCGCGGGCGCTTTCCTGCGACTTGCCCTGGGCGACCAGGTCGGCCGTGCGCTTGTCGACCCAGCGCGCCATGAAGTCCTTTTCCACCTCCGTGGCGACCTTGGAGCTCTCCTTCGGGGCGGCCGGCTTCTTTTTCCACGAAAACACGTGGCAGGAGGTGTTCGCGAGCAGGGCTGCGGCCAGGAGGAAGGGTGCTAGGCGTTTCATGGAGCTTAAGGAGGGCAGGGTGGCGGCCGATGGCATAGACCGCGAGTGAATCTTTTTGGTTTCGTGTTTTCCCATCTACTTGTTTAACAGAGTCCCAATGAGCGAGGAGCCGCAACCGCTTCGCCTGCGATCGCGCCCGCAACCGGGCGCTCCGCCGTCGTCGCCGCCCGACCCGCCCCCCCCTCCGCCGCCAGGGCCCGAGGCCGGGGACGCGGCGAGCCGCCTGAGGCTCAAGCCCCGCCTGAACCTGACTCCTGAGCCGCAGGCCCCGGCCGAGCCGGCCGCGCCCGCCTACGAGGAGCCCCCCCCTCCGGCCCCCGAGGCGCCGCGCATCAAGCTGCGCCCCAAGGCGGCCCCGGAGCCGAGCCGCTCGCCGGTGCCGCCCGCCTACGAGGCCCCGGCCCCCGAGGCCTACGCGCCTCCCCCTCCGGGCGCCTATGCTCCGCCACCGCCGAGCGCCTATGCCGAGCCCCCCGCCTCGGCGTACGCGGCGCCGCTGCCCGCGGAAGAGCCCGGCCTGCCGCCCCCGCCCGACGGGCTCGCGAGCCCTCCTCCCCCCCCTTCCCGGGCCTCGCTGAGCATGCCCCCGATGTCGGTTCTGTCCGCGCCCCCTCCCCCCGGTGGCGTTGCGGGCGCTCCCGACGCGTCGGCGCGGCCCCCGATCACGCTCGCCAAGGGAGCCGTCCCCAAGGGCCTCCAGGTCAAGATGCCGGCCGACGGCCCCCGCAAGGTGGGTGGCAAGCCCGTCGTCAGGCGGGAGAAGGCGTCGGCGTCGCTGCGCAAGCGCCCGACGCTCGGGATCGCGGCCAAGATCGGCATCGCCTTCGTGGTGGTCACGGTCGCCGTCGGGGGCATCTTCATCTACAAGATCCTCTTTCCGGTGCAGACGCAGGCCGTGAAGATGGAGAAGCATCCCGTCACGAAGGCGGCCGCGCCCAAGGAGAAGGACCTCGCCAAGTCCGCCGCGGAGATGGTGGCGAAGGTGGCGGCCGCCCCCTCCAAGCTGATCGACAGCGGGCAGGCGGCCATCCTCAAGAAGCGCGAGCTGGAGCAGGCCAAGGTCGACGCCGCCGCCGCCCTCCAGGATGTGCCCGCGGCCACGGCCGCTCCCACGCCGACTCCCGAGTTGAGCCAGTCGGTGATGGCCGAGGCGCCCCTGTCGGCTGATGTGCGCGTGAACAGCACCAAGATCGAGGCGGTGCCGACCGCGAGCGCGCAGTTCCGGACGTTCGTGGCCGACGCGAGCATCGGCGGCGTCTTCCAGGGCACTCCCTCGCGCGCGCTCATCAACGGCAGCATCGTGCGCGAGGGCCAGGTAGTGAGCAACGCGCTCGGCATCACCTTCGACCGCATCGACGCCGTGAAGAAGGTGATCTACTTCAAGGACGAGACCGGCGCGCAGGTCTCGAAGAACTACTAGCGGGCGCCCCGCCCGCTCCTCACCAGGTGTCGATGGGGCCGCGCGGGACGGGGATCGCGTCGCGGCTGAAGACGTCGCCCTCGTCGCCGCCCAGGAACGACGGCGTCAGCGGCGCGGGCCGGAACTTCGGCAGGAGCTCGCCGGACGGCCCGCAGAACTCGGCGCGCCACGCGCAGTACTCGGCCACCACCGACTCGAAGTCCGCGCGCGACTCGATCGAGAGGATCCGCTGCTTGAAGGGCTTGGCGGGACCGAAGCGCTTCGCGTACCACGGGGCGACCTTCCTGAAGAGCCTCGAGCCCCGGGCCTCGCCGTAGAATTCGCAGTAGAGCCCGAAGTGGCGCCTGAGCACCCGCAGGCGCTCCTCGAAGGCCGGCTCCGGCAGGAGCTCGCCGGTGCGCAGGTAGTGCTCGGTCCTCCTGAAGATCCAGGGGTCGTAGAAGGCGCCCCGGCCGATGCTGACCCCCGCGCAGCCGGTCTCCGCGATCATGTGCCTCGCGCCCTCGGGAGTCGTGACGTCGCCGTTGCCGATCACGGGGATCGAGCGCACCGCCTGTACCACGGAGCGGATGCCGGCCAGGTTGACGCGCCCCGAGAATCCCTGGGCGCGCGTGCGCCCGTGCACGAACACGGCCGCCACGCCGGCCTCCTCGAGGGCCCTCGCAAGGTCGGGCGCCGTCAGGTTGTCCGAGTCCCAGCCCAGCCGCATCTTCGCGGTCACCGGGATGCGCACCGACTCC
>CAIXHE010000090.1 GCA_903919205.1 uncultured Opitutaceae bacterium
GTGCGGCGGAAAGAGGCTGAAGAGGGCGTCGGCCCCGCTGGCCACGGAAATCGTGACCGTGAGCACGTAGTCGATCAGGAGCGCGCAGCCAGATACGACCCCCACCTTGGGAGAGAGCAGCTTGCTCGCGACCAGGTAGCCACCGCCTCCGGTCGGGAAGAGCGAGATGATCTGAGAGTAGCTGGCGCAAATGGCGATGATCGTGAGCACGCACGCGAGCGCCACGAGCAGACTGAGGTGGGTGTTCACCCCCAGAGCGGCGTAGGACTCCGCCGGCCCGTAGCAGGAGGACGAGAGGCCGTCGGCCCCGAGGCCCACCCAGGCGAAGACCGCGATCAGCGAGATGCTGTGGAACAGGTTCTTGTCCTCGAGCGACTTCTCACGCCCAAAAAGGATGGATTTTAGAGACATGCGTGTGGACTGGGGAGCCTGTCGGACCCCACCTCGAGCGGATCGTCAGGTTTGTCGACGCTGCCGGGAGTGCCCATCGGCGCAAGCCGAGACTGTTTGGGCCCAATCGAGGGGTCGTAAGCTCCTAGCGACGGCTGGGTTAGCTGGAATTGTACCAATTTCGGGCTGGAAGGGCCCGCCGCTTGACAGCGAACGCACGTCCTCGCTATCTCGACTTCCAGTATGGAGGCAGCCCTCGACCAACCGGTGCTCGTGCTGAACCGCCTGTGGCAGGCGGTCAACGTCATCGGCGCCCGGCGCGCCTTCGGGCTCCTGGCCAGGGGTCATGCCCATGTCGTTCACCAGCAGGAGGATGACTTCAGAATGTTCTCGATGATGGACTGGATCGACTTCTCGGCGGACCACCCCCCCGGGCTCGACATGGAGATGGTCCACACGCCCACCCGCACCATCCGGCTGCCGCGCGTCATCCTCCTCACCTTCTTCGACAAGCTGCCCTGCAAGGAGCTCAAGCTGACGCGCAACAACGTCTTCGAGCGCGACAAGAACGCCTGCCAGTACTGCGCCCGGGTGCTTCCCCGCGAGCAGCTCAATCTCGATCACGTGATCCCGCGCGACTACGGCGGGAAGACCACGTGGGAGAACATCGTCTGCTCATGCATCAAGTGCAACTCGCGAAAGGCCAATCGCTTGCCGCATGAGGCCAGCATGCGCCTGATCCGCAAGCCCTCGCGCCCCAAGTGGAGGCCGGTGATCTCGATGGTGCTCGGCAACCAGCACCGGGAGCTCTGGAAGGACTTCCTCGACATCGCCTACTGGAACGTCGAGCTCGAGGAGTAGGCCCCGGCCGCCTAGTTGCGCGCGAGCGGAAGGGTGACCCGCAGCGTGGTGCCGGCCGGGTTCGACTTGACGAGCCGGATGTCCCCGTTGTGGCCCAGCAGCACGCGCTTGGCGATCGCAAGCCCGAGGCCGGTGCCATCCGGCCGCCCCGAGAGGAACGAGTCGAAGATGCGCCCCTGGATCGCGTCCGGGATCCCCGCCCCGGTGTCCTCCACGTCCAGCACCGCGAACCCCGAGAACTCGCGCGACTCGGTGCCGAGCCGCAGCTGGATCTGGCCGCCGTCCGGCATCGCCTGCATGGAATTGATCAGCAGGTTCAGGATCACCTGCTGGAGCTGGCCCTTGTGAGCCTCTACGACGACGGGCTGCGCGGGCGGCTCGAACACGACGCGGATGTTGCTCTGGGCGAGCTTGAGGCGGGTGAGGACAAGCGTGTCCTCGATGATCTCGGTCATCTGGTGGCGCGCGTGGAGGCTCGTCGGGGCCTTCGCGAAGTTGAGCACCCGCGAGACGATGGACTCGAGCTGGTTCAGCTTCTCGCCGATCACGCGCACGTCGGTGTGCCGGGGGTCGCCCTGGTCGAAGTCGAGCCCCAGGCCGCCGAGGAGGAGCTTGAGCACCGTCAGCGGGTTGCGGATCTCGTGTGCGATCTCGGCCGCCAGTAGCCCGAGGGTCGTCAGCCGCTCGTTCTTGCGCAGCGACTCCTCGCTCATGAACACGCGCGAGTAGAGGCGCGAGTTCTGGAGCGCGACCGCGCCCAGGCTCGCGAGCGCGCTGCAGAGGCGGCGCTCCTCGTTGTCGAAGATGCGTATCCGATCCATGAATATGGCCAGCACCCCGATCACCTCGCCCTCGAAGAGGACGGGCACGGCGAGGACCGAGTGGAGCGACGGATCCTTCGGCAGGTCCGCCAGGTCCGCGAACTCGGGCGACTGGATGTCCGTGAACGAGACGGGCTTCCTCGTTCGGATGGCCGAGGCGGCGAGGCACTGGCGCAGGGGAAGGTCGCCCTCCGGCGAGAGGGTCTCCGGGGCCCCGGTGTAGGAGCCCAGCCGGAGGGTCTCGGCGGCGGCCTCGTGGACAAAGAAGGCGCAGGACTTGGCCTGGACCATCGCGGTCGCGTCGCGCGCGAGGGTCTCGAAGAGCTCGCCCTGCTCCAGCTTGCCGACCAGCGCCTGGCCGGTCGTGATCAGCGCCTCGAGCTGCCTGGCCTTGCCCCTGAGGTGGCGCAGCTCCCAGACCCGGTGCAGGACGGCGGTCGCCTCGCGCGCCAGCCGGACCAGCCGCAGGAGGTCGGCGGCCCCGTAGGCCGCGGGCGTGCTCCGCTCGAGGGCCACGACCCCGAGCGCGCGCCCGTCGGCGAGGAGGAGCGGGGCCGCCATCTCGCAGCGCGTCTGCGGGAGGATCGGCCGGCTGCGCACGTCGAGGGCCGTGTCCGCGACCAGGAGCGGCTCGGCGTGCCAGGCCGACCAGCCCGGCACGCCGCGTCCCGGCGAGAACGACCGCTCGAAGCCCTCGGGAAGCCCCGTGGCGGCCTCGATCTCGAGCTTTCCCGTCTCGGGGTTCTGGAAGGCGAAGAGGCTGGCCTCGGCCCCGAAGGCGCCCGTGATCAGGGAGAGCATCTCCCTCGTGGCGACGGACGGGTCGTCGCTGCTCGCCGCAAGGGAGGAGATGGCGTGCAGCAGCCGCAGTTCCTCGGTTTCCGTCATGCCTCCAGTGGTGCAGGACGCCCACGCCCCGCGCAAGGGATTATGCGGGAGCGCTCAGGACACCGCCGCGACCGCGACGGGGACCGGCGAGATCACCTCGGTCAGGGCCTGCCTGAGCCTGCGCAGGCGCTCGGGGTCCTCGACAAGCTCGTGGTTGGCGCTCTCGATGTAGAAGGTGTCGATGGCGACGCCGCGCTCGGTGCCGATGCGCGCGAAGGTGATGTCGAAGCCGCTGTCCGAGATCGCCTTGGCCAGACGGTAGAGGAGGCCGATCTGGTCGCGCGCCTGGACCTCCACGATGGTGCGCTGCATCGAGAGCTCGTGGTAGACGTCCACGGTGGGCGGGAACGAGCTGTGGAGGCTGTCGCCGCCCTTGGAGTAGATGTAGCGCGTCGCCGCGATCTTCTGGGCCTGGGCGACGATGTCGGGATAGAGGTCCGAGCTCGAGACCAGCGACGACTCCACGATCTTGGCGAAGGACTCCTGGGCCGCCGAGTTCTGAACCACGCCGCGGCCCGGCTCAACCACGTAGAAGGTGTCGATCGCGATGTGGTCCGTGCGGGAGATCACCTTGGCGCCCAGGATGTTCAGCCCGGCCACGCTGAAGGCCCCGGCAAGCTTGTAGAAGAGACCCGCCCGGTCCCAGGTGACCACGTTCACGACGGTGAGCGAGCGGTTCAGGTCGTCCTTCCAGTCGATCACGGGCCGCAGCGAGCCCACCGACTCGGTCGCCGTGATCGATTTCAGCAGGCGGTTCACCATCTGGATGTGGAGCGTGATCTCGCTGGCGTCCGTCAGGATGAAATAGCGGTCCGGCAGCAGGCTGAAATGGGCCGCTATCTCGTCGTCGCTTATGCCCGGAATGCGCCGTGCGATAAGTTCCTGTTCGGTCATTTTGCGTTTCTCCTCGTAGCTGGCATCGATGGCGGAGCCGAGCCTCAGGCGCTCAAGCGTGTTGCGGTAAAGGGTAGTATGAAGCGTGTCCTTGTAGCTGTTCCAAAGGTCGGAGGACGTTCCCCGGGCGTCGCAGAACGTGTGCACGTAAAGGTACCTGAGGCGTTCGGGGTCCCCTGCCAGCTCTGCAAAACTCGCGGACGTTTTTGGGTCATCGACATCCCGCTTCTGCCAGAATCGTGCCATCGCGAGATGATTTTTGATTACAAATGAAACTAGCTCCTGGCCCCTCGGGGACACCCCCAGGCACTCCAGGCGGGGCCCGGCGAGGGCGACTCCCGACTCCGAATGGTTGCGGATCCCGGCGGCCTTTCCGATGTCGTGGAGGAGGAGGGTCAGGTACAGGAGCGCCGGATCCTCAAACTCATGTAAGACGTTACGGTACTTGAATTTGATGGGATCCGCCTCGGTGAAGATGAGGTCGAGCTCACGGACCGCGTTGAGGGTGTGGATGTCGGCCGTGTACCGGTGGTAATACTCGTGCTGGACGAGGCAGGTGAGGGCCTCGAACTCCGGGATGTATTTTCCGAGCACACCGAGCTCGTGCATCAGCCGGAGGGCCGGGTAGACCGCACCGGATTCCGAGAGGATCGCGCGGAAGGCCGTGCCCGCGTCGGGGGAGGTGGTGATGCCGGAGACCAGCGGGAGGGACTCGCGAATCAGCTGCATCAGGTGGAAGTCGAGGTCGCACTCGAGCTGCTGGCAGTGGCGGAAGACCCGGATCATGCGTACGGGGTCCTCGGCGAAAACCGAGGGGGAGCCCGCGGCGAGCTCGTGGCCGCGGACGATGAAGCCGTCGACCTTTCGTGCCCGGCGCAGCCGGGCGATCTTCAGGGCCTCCCGGATGGGCACCTTGGCGCCGGAGGAGGTGCGCCCAATCGTCAGGGCGAGCCGGCTCTCGACCGTCCGCGAGGTCTGGTAGATGGTCTGGGCCGCCCGGTAGTAGTTCTGCATGAACCGCTCGACGCGGTCGAGGAGCACGGGCTGGGTGTAGCCCAGGTTCAGGGCGACGCGCGGCTGGGCGTCCAAGCTGAGCATGTCGGTGGGCCTCGGGCTCTGGAAGTGGAGCTCGTTGCGCACGCGCAGCAGGAAGTCGTAGGAGTGGCAGAACTCGGTCACCGCCGCCGGGGTGAGGTGCCCCTGGTCGGCGAGCTGGCCCATCTCGGAAATGCCGAGCTTCACCTTGGCCATCCAGAGGGTGTTCTGGTAGTCCCGGAGGCCTCCCACGCCATTCTTGATGTCGGGCTCCTGGTTGAAGACCGTATTGCCGTACTTGTCGCGGCGGGCCGCCTGGTCCTCGAGCCGCGCGAGGATGTAGCCCTTGGCGTCGTCCGTCGTGTAGAAGTTTCTGTAAGTCAGCAGGTAAGAATCGCAGAGCGCCGCCGACCCGGCCACGTACCTGGATTCCAGGAGCGACGTCATCGTCTGGATGCTGCGGCGGGCCTGCACGAACACCTCGTCCATCGTGCGGGTCGAGTGGCCGACTTTCAGGCCGCAATCCCAGAGGGGGTAGAGGACCTCCTGCGTCAGGTGGGCCTGGAACGGCTCCATCAGCGTGGGCTTCGACTTGGTCGGATAGAGGAACATCACGTCGATGTCGCTCCAGGGCGCCAGCTCGCTGCGCCCGTAGCCGCCGAGCGCCACCAGCGCCACGGGCGTCGGGGGCGCCCCGGGGTCGTAGAGGGCGAGGGCGTAGTCGAAGAGCCTCGATATCATCAGGTCGATGATCCTCGAGCGCCCGTTCTCGACCTCGAGCCCCGAGGCCCCCTCCTCGTGGCGGGCGCGCAGGTCGGCCATCGACTCCTTCAGGAAGGCCCGGCAGGCGGCGCTGCGCTCGGCGCCGCTCGTGCGGACGTGGAACGACAGCCGGTCGGCTGCCAGCTCTGCAAGGGGTTTAGGCATGGAGGCACCCCATTCAAGGCCGCGGGGGCCGGGATTCAACCCTGGACGGCGGATATCTGGGACTTGCCTGAGGGGGGGCCAGCCGGTTTGCTCGACGTTTCCATGCCCGAGATCACCAAGAGCTACGAGCCGCGCGACGTCGAAAAGAAGTGGTACGCCGCGTGGCTCGAGTCCGGCTCCTTCGTCGGCAAGGTGCAGCCGGGCCTCGAGCCGTACTCGATCGTGATGCCCCCGCCGAACGTGACGGGCGTCCTCACGATGGGACACGTGCTCAACAACACGCTGCAAGACATCCTCGTGCGCCGCGCCCGGCTGGAGGGCCGCTCGGCCCTGTGGATCCCGGGCACCGACCACGCCGGCATCGCCACCCAGACGGTGGTCGAGCGCGAGCTTCGCAAGCAGAAGAAGACCCGCCACGACTTCGGGCGGGAGAAGTTCGTCGAGCGCGTCTGGGAATGGCGCGCCGAGAAGGGCGGGATCATCCTGGAGCAGCTGCGCCGCCTCGGGGCCTCCTGCGACTGGGACCGCGCCCAGTTCACCATGGACCCCGAGTACTCCCGCTCGGTGCTCACGGTCTTCGCGGACCTCTTCGCCAAGGGCCACATCTACCGCGGCAAGCGCATGGTGAACTGGTGCCCGGCCTCGCTGACGGCCCTCTCCGACGAGGAGGTCATCATGAAGCCCTCGACCAGCACCCTCTTCAAGGTGCGCTACGAGCTCGTGGACGCGCCCGGCGAGTACGTCCAGGTGGCGACCACCCGGCCGGAGACGATCCCCGGGGACGTCGCGATCGCGGTGCACCCCGACGACCCCCGGTACGCGGGCCTGGTGGGCCGGCGCGTCTGGCGGCCGCTCAGCCGCGCCGAGATCCCGATCGTGGCCGACCCGGCCGTGGACCCGAAGTTCGGCTCGGGCGCCCTCAAGATCACGCCCGCCCACGACCGGGTGGACCATGAGATCGGCCTTCGCCACAAGCTCCCCGTCATCGACGTGCTGAACGCGGACGCGACCTTGAACGAGCTCGCGGGCCCTGGCCTCTCGGGCCTCGAGCGCTTCGCCGGCCGCAAGAAGGCGGCCGAGCTCCTGAAGGAGGCCGGCGCCCTGGTCGGCGAGGAGTCCTACCAGAACAACATCGGCTACTCCGAGCGGGCCGACGTGCCGGTCGAGCCCCGGCTCACCTGGCAGTGGTGGCTGCGCTACCCCCGCGTGGAGGAGGCGAAGGCCGTCGTCCGCGACGGGCTGATCCGCTTCCACCCCGAGCGCTGGTCGAAGGTGTACCTGCACTGGCTCGAGAACATCCAGGACTGGTGCATCAGCCGCCAGCTGTGGTGGGGCCACCGCATCCCCGTGTGGTACAGGAAGGGCCTCGACCGCGACCGCCTGGGCGAGGGCGACCTCTCCGATCCCGCCAAGGTCCACGTGTCGGTGGACGGTCCCCCCGACCCCGAGAACTGGGAGCAGGAGAGCGACGTGCTCGACACCTGGGCCTCGTCCTGGCTCTGGCCCTTCGCGACCATGGGCTGGCCCGAGCCGGGCCGCATGGAGCGCGACGGCTTCGACTACTTCTACCCGACGAGCTCGCTCGTCACCGGGCCGGACATCATCTTCTTCTGGGTGGCGCGCATGATCATGGCCGGCCTCGAGTTCGCGCGGCCGGGCGAGCCGGTCGAGCGGCGCATCCCCTTCCGGAACGTCTACTTCACCGGCATCATCCGCGA
>CAIXHE010000091.1 GCA_903919205.1 uncultured Opitutaceae bacterium
CTGACGCCGTAAATTCCACGCCAAGCCGGCGTTCGTTGGAGGTGGCTCGGAGCGATAGGGGCATTTTCTCCAGGATAGGATTCAACCGCAGAGCGGCGACATCGGCGAAGTCCTTTCCGGTCCCTGCGAGAGCAAGGATAGCGTGGAGGGCGCTGCGCAGCTCACGGACGGATTCGAGAGCTCCTCTTGAGAGATCGGCTCGCAATGCCTCTCCAAGGCGCCTCGACTGCTCCTCGTTGAACAGGCCTGAAAGCAGGCTCCATTGAGCGACGGAGTCCGCGGACTCCAGGAGGTCCACAGGGCCGTTCGCGTTGGCGGCCAGCGTGTTGACGAAGTCGACGGCCCGGTTTCCTCCCACAAAGAAAAAGGGCCCTCGCTGTTCGGAGTCGGAGGGTTTCACGCAAAAGAAGTAACTGATAAAATTACTGTTGACAAGTTACTCTTTAGAGTAACCTTCAAAAATTAATAATAACAGTTACTATGAATACCTCGATCACGTCCCTTCCCAAAGTCTCCAGCCGCTGGGCCACCGTCCAAGGGGTCAAGCTCTTCTATCGCGAGGCCGGTCCTTCCGACGGCCCGACCGTTGTCCTGCTCCACGGGTTCCCCTCCTCCTCGCACATGTTCCGGGACCTGATCGCGATCCTCGCGACCGGTCACCGTGTGATCGCTCCTGATTACCCCGGGTTCGGCCACAGCGAGGCGCCGCTCCCCTCCCGTTTCTCCTACACCTTCGACCGGATCACCGATCTGATGGAGGGTCTTCTCGACCAGCTAGGGGTCGAGCGGGCCGCTTTCTACCTGCAGGACTACGGGGGTCCCGTCGGCTTTCGACTGGCGACGCGCCATCCGTCCCTGGTTCGGGCGCTCGTGCTTCAGAACGCGAACGCGTATGCGGAAGGGCTCAGCGAGGCCTTCGGCCCAATGATGCCTTTCTTCGCCGAGCGTACGCCGGATACCGAGAAGCTCGCCCGCCCAATGCTCCAGAGGGAGACGACGGTGTTTCAGTACACCCATGGCGCCCCCGATCCCGAGGCGATCAGCCCCGATGCGTGGACCTTCGACCAGGCCCTTCTCGATCGACCGGGCAATGACGAGATCCAGCTGTCCCTCCTGCACGACTACCGCACCAACCCGCCTCTCTATCCCGTTTGGCAGGACTACCTCCGCACGCAGCAGCCCCCTACCCTGATCCCGTGGGGCAAGAACGATCCGTTCTTCACGGTTGCCGGGGCGCAGGCCTACCTGCGCGACCTTCCCACGGCCGAACTTCACCTGCTAGACGCCGGCCACTTTGCCCTCGAGTCCCACGCCCGCGAAGTTGGCTCGCTCATTCTCGATTTCCTGAGGCGTCACCCCTGATTCCCATTTCGTCAGCAACCCAGCCACAACCACAGAAAAAGGTCCCATGAAACTCGCCATCGTAATCATCTCAGATCCCAAGTCCGGCACCGAAGAGGCCGCAGGCCGCACCTTTAACGCCCTCTCCCTGGCCCAGGAGGCCAAGCGCAAGGGGGACGACGTTGCCATCACCTTCATCGGAGCCGGCACACGCTGGCCCGCCGAGCTGGCCAAAGTCGGGCACCCGTTCCACGCGCTCTACGACTCCGTTCGCGAAACCGTGGCCGCCGCGTCCTGCGGATGCGCTGCCGTGTTCGGGGCGACTGAAGGAGTCGAAGCCTGCGGCATTCCGCTGGCAACGGACAACTCCGTCGACGGCACGCCGGGCCTTCTAAGCGTCCGCCAGTACCTGGCCGACGGCTGGCAGACACTCGTGTTCTGAATCCTCGAGGTCGCCTTTGCTCGGACCGCTGCGCCCTCAAGCGCTTCGGTCCGCCTTGGGCCGCCAAGGTCTACGCTCCTCATGGCCCACAAATACCTAGATATTGTCACGACCCCGTCCGTTCGTGCGGCACAGACCCGATACTATGGACGGTCTATGGACACCAGCGGTGCCCCGGAGCGCGATCCCCTCGGCGAGGACGAGCGTGGCTTCATCGCGGGACGGGACAGTTTCTACATCGCGTCGGTAAGCGAGACGGGATGGCCCTACATCCAGCATCGCGGAGGCCCCGCCGGATTCCTCAGGGTTCTCGGACCCCACTCGCTCGGGTTCTGCGACTACCGAGGCAACCGGCAGATGATCACCACCGGGAATGTCGCCGGCAATGACCGTGTGTCGCTATTCCTCATGGATTATCCCGGGCGCACGCGCCTCAAGATCCTGGGCAACCTCCGTGTCGAGGATGCCCGGACGAATCCTGCCCTCGTGAGTCAGCTGTCGAGTGTCGGGGAGCGGAGCCAGGTCGAGCGCATCTTCCTGATCGACGTCGTTTCCTTCGACTGGAACTGCCCGAAGTACATTACGCCCAGATTCACGGCGACGGAGGTTGCCGAAGCGACTCAGCCGTTGCGGGACCGGATTGCTGCGCTCGAGGCCAGGCTAAAGGGACTCGAGCCCTCGTAAGGGCGCCGGCTCTGGCCTGGGGTCAATCGTGGTGACCCAGCAAGACGCACGGGCTCCTCGCGATACCGCTCAAAACGGCCCTTCGACGCGCTCCGCGCGTCTACTTGACGATGAGCATACCCTTCATCCCAGCCATCGAATGCCCGCTGCAGGAGCAAATGTAGGGATATTTGCCCGGTTTCGTAGGCGCTAGGAATGTGATCTCCCCCACCTCCTTGGGCCCTAGAAGCGGAATGGACGCGAGCACATGCTTCGCCTGTGACTTGGGCTCATAGCCTTCGGCGCGGTCCGGTAACGCGCACATCGCGTAGGTGTTGGCCTCTGCCTCGCTGTCGAGGAGTATCCAGTCATGGCCCATTCCGTCCTTCGGCAGCGTGCCAATGTTTTTCAGCATCACGTGGATCTTTTCCCCGGGCGTGGCGACGATCTCGGTTACATCGAACTTCAAGGCGTCATTGGCTGTGATCGTGACCTGCTTCACGTCGTCGGCCGATCGGGCAGAGGGCAGGGAAGCTAGCACAAGCGCCGCCAGTAGTGCGCAGGCCGGTAGGAGGGATGTCGGGACGATTCTTGGTTTCATGGGATGTTGACTTCTTGGTTGAAAGGAGGGGTTGGCCTCAGAATGCGATCCAGGTCTCGAGGTACAGGGTGTTGTTGTCGCGGGCGTTTCTGCCGGCCCCGTCGATGTTCGTCGTCGAGCCGTCAAAGCGGTTATAGACGACGTACTGGAGCGAGATCTTGACGTTGCTTCTCGGCCAGAAGGACGGCCCTGTTCCCCTGTTGAAAGGGAGATAGTTGGCCTGCAGGATGAACCCGTTGCTGTCGGGCGAGCCCGTCTGGCTCGTAGGATAGGCGAGGGCGTCGGCGGTTCCGTTGGTCACGAAGTACTGGACGGCGAGGCCGTAGGTCTTTGCCCGCAGGTAGTCGACCGTCGCCTTGAATTCGGTGAGCGAATCGGAGCCGTTGGAGGTGTTGCCCAGCGGCAGGCTCGCGCTCCATTTATCATGCTCGTGGATCGCCGTAAGCATCGTCGTGATCGTGTCGTCCCCGAGGGGCTTTTGGACCATCGAGTCGATGCCCACATCGGTGATCCGGTCGCTCCCCGCGCTGGAGTCGCGGCCCGGGTAGGCACTCGCGGCCAGGCCGAACAATCCAATCTCGCACATGGCGTCGCCCACCGGCTTCGTGTAGGCGACCCTCCAATAGGGCGCCAGCCCCGAGATGTCCGTTTCTCCCGTGGGGTCGACGCCCAGGGCGCGCTGATACTTGGAACCGAGCGTCCGGTAGGCGGCCACGTCCACATAGTAGTTGCTGTCGATCATGGCGTAGGCGCCGACCCCTGCCACCTGCTGCGCCAGCCCTCCGTCAATGAGGGTGCCTGCGGCGGGCGTCGGTGCGAGGTTGGAGCCCGAAAACGGGAAGCCCCATGCAGGCGTGCTATTCCAGGGGTCCTGAAGCGTCGGGTTGTTGTTCGCGTAGATGCCCCATTGCGCGTCCTGCCCCGCGAAGGAGGACAGGTTCGCGTAGCGAACCTCGGTGTTGTCCCAGGACCATGACTTCCCGACCCCGTCATAGGTCGTCTGCGAGAAGATGCCTATCTTGTCCAGGAACGAGGCGGCATCGGACCCGAATAGCTTCGAGGTGTAGGGGCCGAAAAGTCGCCCGGCATAGAAGACGCTGAACTGGGTAACCGCGAAATTGTTATTGTTTCCGAAGCCCGGAGCGGCGCCCCCTGGCTGCCCGGAGCTCGTCTGGGTGATCGAGGGCTGGAGCATGAACGCCAAGGGGGGCAGGTTTGAGGTCTCGGTGCTCATCGTGTACCCGCTCAGCTTGAATTGGCGGCCCATGTCGGTGAGGACCGGGAATTCCGTGTGGCACGCAATGCACTGCATGTCCATCTGGCGCGCAAAGCTCGGCAGTGCGTGGCAAGGCGACACACCCACGATCAGGCCCAAGGCGCCAAGCACCGTTCCGGTAAGGCCGCGAATGTAAGGTATCGCTTTCACTGCGCCCATCGTACGGTAATCCGGTCGAAGAATTCTTGGCATTTTTTATGTTAGACGGCGCACTTCTTGTCCTGCGCGGGTCCGTAACGCTCGGAAGGGACGCGGCCCCTCATGCGTATCCGATCGGGCATTTTGCCTCGTCTTTGTGGGCTCTGGACGCCGAAACCAAAGTCTGAAGCATGCCCTTAGGGGCTCGGCTGCACGACGATACAATCGAGCGCCTGCAGCCGAGTAGTGCAGTTCTCGACTGGATTTTCCCCATTAACCTGGCCGTCGCGTTCATCACGTTACCGGACTCTACCGGACTCGGGGTGGTGCGGGTATGGGGTACAACCTTACCTAGCAGCTGCCCGTGAAAGCCTCGCGGAATCTTGTGCATTCGAAATTCAAAAGGTTGGGATTCGCCCCAAGCGCGCTCCCCAGGCGAGGGCGGGCCAAAAAGGCAAAGCACGGATCTGTTGTCGGACCTATGGCTCGTATGTCCCCGAGAGCGTCTCGGGGCGTGTCTTGGCCTCGGGGACTCCGCTTCTGGAGCAGCGGCAGCGTTCGGTTCCCTTCGGAACTCCTGCAAAACGATCTTCCCACGGCCCTTGCGCCAGTGGGCTACGGTCTCACCCGCGCAATGTCGGGGTGGTGCGAGTGCCCCAGCCTGTCACTGAGCCCCGTGAGCCGCCTTCTGCCGTGCGGCGTGTTCCGCCGTTAGTTGTAGGCCTTCCTTCTCCATGAGCGGCCCGCGTACCTCGATCGGGTAGTCGAGCCGCTCATAAACCTCGCGGCATTGGATCGGGTGCACGGGAAGCGGATGTCCGCCCACGAGGTGGGCCTGCACAGCCGTCACCCCGTAGACCATGCGGTGGATGCCCGCCGCCCGGATCGACCCGCAGCACATAATGCAGGGCTCCTCGCTTGTGTAGAGAGTAGCACCCTCGAAGCCCGAAGGCCCGAACGTCCTCGATGCCAGAGAGATGAGACCCGTCTCGCCATGCTTCGTCAGGTCCTGCATCGAGACCGTGGCTGACTGGAATTCCAGGAGGATCTTGCCGTCTTTCACAAGGATGGCGCCGTGACCGCCATCTCCCTTGGCGGTGGACTCGCGCGCGAGCTCAAACGTCCGGGCAATGAACCTGCGATCGTCCGCCGTGCAGGCGGGATCGTCGGGAAGCGGGGTGACCGCCGGTTGGTCCGCTCCCAGACACACCGCAGCGGAGGCGGTGAAGACGAGGACGTGTCGGCCCAAAGGCATGCGGAATTTCATGCTGCGCCGGGCAGCAGCTGATATGCCACTCCCATCGGAGCCGGTCGGGACGGCCATGCCGAAACGGTCCGGCCTCCCGCTAGGGGAATAAGGGTTCTTCATGCCATGCCGACGCAACATGAGCTAATTTCTTGGCCGACCCCCTTTACACGGTGCTTTCGGAGCCGTAATATTGGTGGGTCGGAAGAAACCCCTTCTCCGATGACAATCGTGTCAGAAACCCCCCAAAAAAACCCCAATGAAACCCCTGCGTATTGCATTGGCCATGGGCCTAGCGCTCATGGCCCTGAACGACCTCCGGGCTGACGGAAACTTCGGCCGGAACTGGATCAGCCAATTCAGCCAGAATCCGCGCCCGGACGATCTCGTCCAGGCCGTCTACAGCCTCGACCGTGCGGGCTATTTTGATGGCCCCGGGCAGCCGGCCACGGCGATCGGCTTCTTCAGCGTCGTATTCAAGGAGAGTCCTTCGGAAGTCGAGGGATGGCTCAAGGATTCGTTCAAGTTCCTCCCCGAACAGCACCGACGCATCCTGGCCGCGGCCGCATGGCTGGCGGGAAGTCCAGCGGGAGCCAAGCAGCTCCGCGAGTTGGCCGACCACGCGTACGGCGACGCGCGAGGCGAGGTCTACCAGCTCCTCGCGACCAAGCCCGTTCCCGTCTCAAAGATTGCCGTCGTCTCCGAGGGCACCATGAACGTCCAGTGGGGCGCCTTCCTGGCGAGCGGCGACGAGGCGCCTATCCTCAAGGTATTCGCGGCGCTCGGGTCCAACGAGCCTGGCTTGGCCACGTCCGCGCGCTTCGCACTGGCCCAGAAGGCCGCGGAGTATCCTCGCGTGCTACAGATCTGCCGCGAACAATTGGACCGCCAGCCGCAGGCGATTCGCGCCGAGATCCAGGCAGCGCTCAATGAGGCCACCGCGCACAAGCCTGCCGCCTGACGGGAGATAGCCAGGCAATTTCAAGCCGGCCGCATTGGCCGGCTTTTTTGTGCCCCGGCGGGGCAAGCTGCCTCCATGAACCGAATTAAGGCCAGCGGAAACTGGAGGACAAATTTTTCTGCCGGGGGAACGGAGTGATTGCGGCACATGAGCTGCTTCGCAGAGCCCCATGCAGGGCGATCCTCTATCCGCGTCCAGACTCAGCAGGCCCTTGCTGGGGCTTGTCACCCTTTTCACGCTCGCTGCGCCCGCGGCGAGGGCGGAGATCGGGGGCGTCGCGGTCGTCAGGGCGGCTCCCTGGTCACCGGGCGACGAGGTGCGCGAAGGGGCCGGCGAGTTCGAGGTGCTCTTCCGAGTGGCCAGCCTGCAGCGGGAGCATCGCGCCATCGGGGTCCTTGGCGTCGGCAACCGGCACGGATCGTTCCCTGCGGGGGCCGAGCGCGCGCTCCGCTTCATGGCCCAGCGGGGGGTGCCCGTGGCGAGGATCGCCCCAGGAGGGGAATCCGGGCTCGACCCTGAGGGTCTCTTCCTCGATGCCGGCCACCTCAGCGAATCCGAGGCATCTGCCGTGCTCGGACGCTGCCTCGACCAGTTCGGGCCTGCACCCGCCGTGGCCAACCCCGACCATCCGACGAAGGACGAGCTTGCGTCCATCCGCACCTACCTTCGGCCCTTCCGAGAGGCGTTCGCCGCCGCGACCGGGCCGCGCCTCTCGTCCAATTGAGCTCGCCCGGCGGTATCCGCTGCGGAACATGCACCCCGCGGGCCATGGGATGGCGAGGCCCCGGATCGAACGCTAGGGAAGCACCTCCCAGGAACGGCCGCACGAGGGTCCGCGATCCGCGTGGAGGCCCGATCTCCCTATCCGGGGATGCGGAGCCGATGCATATCCAGGCGCACAGTCGCCCGCGGCCATCGGGCCGCCATGAATCGGATGCACCCGCTCGCGCAAATCCGGAAAAAAATTCATTCGCAGGGGCGGCTGCCACTTGGGCACGTCGGTTGCTCTTCCGTGCCCGATGCAGACCACGCAGACCCTCCCGAGCTCCCATGAACGTGTCCTGTGACGGTGTCCTGCTTATGGCCGTCAAAATGAGAAGCCACTGCCGGTCGGTCCCGCTGAGAATCATGTTGCCGCTGCTGGTGGCAACCCTGGCATTCGCCGAGAGCCCGCCGAACACACCTGTCCCAGACGACCCTGCGTGCACTGCGGAGGACCGTAAGTTCATGGCGCGCGCCTTCGAGCTGTCGCGACTGTCCGTTGCCCGAGGGGACCACGCACCGGCCTCGGTCCTCGTGAAGGACGGCGTCATCATCTGCGAATACGGCAACAGCATCAA
>CAIXHE010000092.1 GCA_903919205.1 uncultured Opitutaceae bacterium
ATCGTGGGCTCGAAGCTCGCGGGGGTGAGGCGCGTGATGTCATTGCGGAGCTCGTCGAGCGAGTAGCCGACGGCGAGCTTCGCGGCGATCTTTGCGATCGGGAAGCCGGTCGCCTTCGAGGCAAGGGCCGAGGAGCGCGAGACGCGCGGGTTCATCTCGATCACGATCATGCGGCCGGTGTCGGGGCAGACCGAGAACTGGATGTTGGAGCCGCCGGTCTCCACCCCGATCTCGCGGATCACCGCGAACGAGGCGTCCCGCATCACCTGGTACTCCTTGTCGGTGAGCGTCATCGCCGGGGCGACCGTGATCGAGTCGCCGGTGTGGACCCCCATCGGGTCGAAGTTCTCGATCGAGCAGATGACGACGCACTGGTCCTTGTGGTCGCGCATCACCTCCATCTCGAACTCCTTCCAACCGAGCAGGCACTCCTCGACCAGGACCTCGTGGACCGGGGAGATGTCGAGGCCGTTGGCGACGATGCGCTCGAACTCCTCGCGGTTGTAGGCGATGCCGCCGCCCTGGCCCCCGAGCGTGAAGCTCGGGCGGATGATGAGGGGGAAGCAGCCGATCAGGTCGGCCGCCGCGCGGGCCTCCTCCTGGCTGCGCACCGTGCGCGACTTGGCCACGTCGAGGCCGATCTTCACCATCGCCTGCTTGAAGAGCTCGCGGTCCTCGCCCTTGGCGATGGCCTCGGGCTTGGCGCCGATCATCTCGACGCCGTAGCGCTCGAGGATCCCGAGCTTGCTCAGCTCCATCGAGAGGTTGAGGGCCGTCTGGCCTCCGAGCGTCGGCAGCAGCGCCGACGGCCGCTCCGCGGCGATGATCTTCTCAAGGATCTCGACCGTAAGCGGCTCGATGTAGGTCACGTCCGCGAACTCCGGGTCGGTCATGATCGTGGCCGGGTTCGAGTTGACGAGCACCACGCGGTAACCCTCCTCCTTCAGCGCCTTGCAGGCCTGGGTGCCGGAGTAGTCGAACTCGCAGGCCTGGCCTATAACTATGGGGCCCGCCCCGATGATCAGGATGGACTCGAGGTCGGTGCGTTTGGGCATGTGCGGTGGACGTGAATTCCTGCGAGAGTTGCGGCCGCGGAAATCCGCCGCAAGGGAAATTGGCTAACCGAGCCTCGCCGGGTCCACGCCGAGCACCTTCGCCGCCGCCGCCTTGTCGCCCCTGCTCGCGTGCAGCACGCGGTCCAGATACTGTTTCTCTTGTCCCGCAATGAATTCCGCAAGAGTCGGCCAGTGCTTGAGCTCCTTGAGCCGGAGCGGCAGCTGCTCCGAGGTGATGACCCGCGTCTCGGTCGTCGACGCGATCTTCGAGGTCAGCTGGAAGAGCTCGGTCAGGTTGCCGGGCCAGTGGTACGCGCTCAGGATCGCCATCGCGTCGTCCGTGAACTCGATCAGGTTGGTGTCGATCTGGGGGTTGCTCGACTGTGTCGTGAAATGCTTGATGACGAGCGGGATATCTTCCTTGCGCTCGCGCAGAGGAGGCAGCTGGAGCGGGAGCGAAGCCACCCGGTAGAAGAGCTCGTCGTTGAAGCGCCCCTCGTCGACCATCTTTTCCAGGTCCTCGGTCGTGGTGCACACGAGCCGGAAGCCGTGGGCGGTGTTGCGCAGCACGCTCACCAGCTCCTTCTGGACCGCCTCGGGCAGGCACTGCAGGTGCTGCAGGAAGAGCGTCCCGCCCTTCGCCTCGCGCACCCAGGGGCCGCCCTCCCCGTTGAGGCCCAGCAGGCCCTGCCTGAAGTGGGTCTCCGAGCTGAGCGAGCAGTCGATGCGCACGAAGTGGGCCTCGTCCGAGCCGGTGACCGTGTGGAGAATCTCGGCGATCGACGTCTTGCCGGTGCCGTTCTCGCCGACCAGGAGCACGGGCGTGCGCACGGCCGCGAGCTTCTTCACCTGCTGGATCAGCCTCTTGATCTGCGGGCTCGTCCCGAGCAGCCGGCCCTCGATGTCCTCGGGCTTGAGGGCCGCCCCGCCGCCGGTCGACGCGCGCTGGGCCTGGATCTCCTTGAACTCGATGCCCCTGCGCAGGGTCGCGATCAGCTCGTCGACCCGGAAGGGCTTCTGCAGGTAGTCGAACGCCCCGAACTTGAGCGCCTGCACGGCGCTCTCGGTGCTGGCGTAGGCGGTCATGATGATCGTGACCGAGTTGGGGTCGTACTGCTTCAGGTGCTTCAGCAGCGTGATCCCGTCCATCGGCTTCATGTCGATGTCGGCGAGCACCAGGTCGAACTTCTCGGCCTTGTAGCGCGCGAGCGCCTTCTCGCCGTCCGTCGCGAACACCGTCGAGAACCCCGTCGGCTGGATGACCGCATCCAGCATCTCGTGGATGGAGATCAGGTCGTCGACGATGAGGACGGAAGGCATTGCTGGACGGAGGAGTGCGAAGATTCCTCTGGGGGCCACGCCAAGTCAACACCCCCCGCGCCCGCGCGGGCGGCGGCGCCCCGTTTCACCGGGGCCTTACCATCGGGGCGCCCTGCCGGCACCGATCAGCCCATGCCGCCGGCGACCGCACCCAGCTGGAAGATCGGCAGGAACATCGCCATGACGATCGCTCCGACGATCACGCCCAGGAAGACGATCAGCAGCGGCTCGATCAGCGACGTGAGCGCGCTCACCGTGGCGTCGCACTCCACGTCGTAGAAGTCGGCGATCTTGTTCATCATGCCGTCGACGTTGCCGGTCGCCTCGCCCGCCTTCACCATGTGCTTCATCATGGGCGGGAAGAATTCGTTGGCCGCGAGGATCTCCGAGACCTGCCCGCCCTGGCTCACGTGCTTGGCGATCTCCTGGCAGGCGGCCTCGACCTGCACCTTGTTGCTCGCCGCCGCCACGATCTCAAGCGTGCGCAGGATCGGCACGCCCGAGCGGATCAGGGTGGCGTAGGTGCGGCAGAACCGGGAGAGGGCGATCTTGTGCACCAGGTTCCCGAAGATCGGGGCCTTGACGAGGGCGCGGTCCTTCAGGCTGCGGCCCTTGGGCGTGGCGACAAACTTGCCGAAGACCCAGTAGGCCGCGTAGCAGACCGAGCCGATCAGCCACCAGTAGTGCTTCATGAAGTTGCTGAGATCGATCAGCATCTGGGTCGGCAGGGGCAGCTTCGCGCCGAAGTCCGCGAACATGGCCGCGAACACCGGGATGACGAAGATGAGCAGCACGTTGACGAGCACCACGGCGAGCGAGATGACGCCGATCGGGTACGCCATGGCCGACTTCACCTTCTTGGTCAGCTTGACCGTGGCCTCGAAGTAGCCGGCCACCTTGCCCAGGATCTCGGCCAGGCCGCCGCTCGCCTCGCCCGCCTCGACCATCGAGATGAAGAGGGTGTTGAAGGACTTCGGGAACTTCTTCACCGCGGACGAGAACGAGTTGCCCTGCGAGATATCCATGCGCACGTCGCGGATGATGATCTGGAAGCGCGGGTCCTCGGTCTGGTCCTGCAGGGCCTCGAGGCACTGCACAAGGGGAAGGCCGGCCGTCAGCAGCGACGCCAGCTGCTGCGTGAACATCGTGAGCTCGCCGAGCGGCAGCTTGTAGTTCTTGGCGCTTTTCTCGAGGGACTTCTGCTTTGCGAGGGTCTGCGCGGTGCGCACGTCCGCTCCGCCTCTCTTGAGGGGGTCTTGTCGCGCCGCTGTTCCGGGGGCCGTAGCTGCGGAGGAGAAGATAGCCATGGGCAACTACAAAACAGACCGGGGGGCCCCTCGCAATCCCCTTTTCACCCCGCGGCGTTGCCGCGACCCCCGCCTTACCCAAGGCAGCGCCTGCCAATCGCTTTCGGGGTCCGATTAGGGGACCTCATAGACCTCCACAAGCGCAACGCCCGTGTCGCCGGTCGCCCCGGAGACCTGCGCGGTGTAGGCGCCGGGCGGCAGCGTGAGGAGCAGGGCCGAGTCGGGAGTCGCCGAGGCGCCCCAGGAAAAGGCGCCCACCGACGCGGCCACCGACGCCGTCTGGGCAGACCCGCCCCAGCCTTTGCTCGACTGGAGCAGCGTGGACGTGCCGTCGCTCTCGCTGCGGAAGATCTGCAGAAGCGGATCCGGCAGGTATCCGGGCACCGCGAAGGCGGCAAGCGCCGGGCCCGACGCGCGCACGAGCAAGGTCTTCGAGGTGGAGCCCCCGACGACGAACCCCGCGATCAGGATGTCGCCTGCCGATCCCACCTGGACGCGGGCTGAGAGATTGATGAGCCGCGGGGTCGAGGGCGTGTAGGCCCCGGCGGGCGTGGCATCATACACCTCGGCCAGCGCGACGCCGGTGTCCCCGCCCTGACCCGCGATCGCCGCAGTGTAGGCGCCACCCGGCACCGTCGCGACGAGCGCCGCGTCGTGACTCGTGGGATCGGTCCAGGCGAACGCGCCCACCTGCGAGGCGGCGGCCGAGACCGCGGCGCTGCCGCCCCACCCCTCCTTCACAAGGGCCGCGAACCCAGGGGGGCCGTTCAGCGTGAGCTGCGGGTCGGGGAGCACGCCGCTGACGCCGAAGGCGGCGAGCGCCGGGCCCGAGCCCCGCAGGAGGAGGGTCTGCGCGCCCGAGGTTCCCGGGCCCCCGACGACGAACCCCGCGATCAGGATGCTTCCCCCGGTACCGACCTGGGCGCGCGTCGAGAGGTTGACGAGCCTGCCGGGATTCGGCGTCTGCACGACCGAGAGAGCCGCGGGCGCGCTCGTGGCCGAGCCCGCGGCGTTCGTCGCCGCGCACGTGTACGCGCCGGCGTTCGCGGCGGTGGCGCCGGCCAGGAGGAGCATGGGGCCGGTCGCCCCGGCGACGGGCGCGCCGTTCAGGCTCCACTGGTAGCTGGGCGCAGGAAAGGCCGGGCTCGGCGCCGAGAGGAGCACCGTGCTGCCCGAGGCCATGGTCACGGAAGGCGTCTGGGAGGGATAGTACGGGGCGACCCCGCTGTCCGCGAAGGCGTTCAGGCCCGCGGAGGGCTCGCCGCTCGACGTGAACGCCCCCATCGCGTACGTCCCGCCGTTGGCCGCCGAGGGCCAGCTGCCGTAGCACTCGGGCTCCCAGTAGAAGACCCCGAGCGCCCCCGCCTGCCTTGCAGCCTGGACCAGCGCCTGCAGGTAGCTGTAGGTGTCCGCGGGGTCGCTCTCGGCGTAGCCGCACTCGCAGACCATCGTCGGCACGCCGTAGCGGGCCTTCATGTCGTTCAAGGTGGCCACGACCTGGGTGACCTCGGTCTGCCACGGCAGGTTGGCCCAGAACGGATAGGCCGACATCCCGATCACGTCGAACCGGCCGCCGGCCGCCTTCAGGTTGTCGAAGAACCACTCGAACACGCTGTCATTCTCGCCGCTCGAGAGGTGGACGATCACCTGGGCGCCCGGGAAGACGGCCTTCACGGCGCCGTAGCCCGCGTTGATGAGGCCCGCCAGGTTGCCGAAGCCGGTGTTCCCGCTGCCCCCGACCTCTCCCAACGGGAAGAGCATCCCGCTGTTGATCTCGTTTCCGAGCTGGACCCACGCCACCGAGCCGCCGGCCGCCTGGATGGCGCCGAGAACGCTCGAGACCTCCCCGGCCACCGCGGCCTCCATCTGGGAAAGGCCGTACCCGACCCACGCGGCGGGCGGCGCCTGGTTGGCTCCCGAGGCCCACGTGTCGCTGAAGTGGAAGTCGATCATGACCCGCTGGCCGAGGGCATTCGCGGCAAGCGCCTTCGAGACCACATCGGCCTGGTTGCACCAGCCGCCGGCCGGGTTTAGCCACACGCGAAGCCGGACGGCGTTGATGCCCACGCTTTGAAGGACGTTCAGGCAGGGCTCGGGGATCCCCTGCTGCGTGCGGAACACGTACCCGCTGTCGTGCACCATCTGCGTGTACCAGCTGGCGTCGGCACCGGTCGCGAAGGGGGCGTTCTGTGCCGCGAGCGGCGAGCAGGCAAGGATCCCGAGCGCCAGGGCGACCCTGGCCCCGCGGGAGTTCGAGGTCCTTGGGGTGAAGGGTAATCTCAGTCCACGCATGCAGCCTCCCCTGCGGGAGAGACACCCAGCACAACCGCCCCGGGGTAGGGCTTCAAGGGGTAAACAAGCGCCCGGCCGCCGCGCTGCAGGTCGTTGATCGAGCAAATTGTAGAACAAAAACCTCGTCACCGATTGAGGGGCCAATAACTTGCACCCCCGGTGAACCGCACGTTGACAACGCCGGACTCCCATGGGGTCTCGAGCGGATTCGGAAGTACGGAATGGAGCCTGGTGCTGGCCGCGGGGAGCGGCGACACCGCGTCGGAGGCACTCGATCACCTGTGCCGGAAGTACTGGCGACCGATGTACGTTCACATCCGGCGAATGGGGATCCCCCCGTCGGACGCAGAGGATGTGACCCAGCGCTTCTTCGTCTACCTGATCGAGAAGGAATGGATCAGCCAGGCCGATCCCAAGCGGGGCAGTTTCCGAGCGTTCCTGCGCGCGCTGCTCAATAACTACCTCGCGAACCACCTGAGGGCGGAGCGGGCGGTCAAGCGCACCGCCGTTCAGGTTTCCATCGACACCGTGGAGGGTGAGCGCGCCCTGGCCGAGTCGACCGCGCGGGCGTGCGACCCGCTTCTCGCATTCGACCGGGTCTGGGCGCGGACCGTGCTCCAGGCGGCCTGGGAACGCCTGTCCCGTGAGCAGTCCGCTGCGGGCAAGGCGGCCCTTTTCGAGATGCTGCGGCCCTTCTTGACCCAGCCCGCCGCACCAGGCGACTACGACCGGCTAAGCCCCTCGCTCGGTCTGCCGCGTGGCCAGATTGCCGTGTTGATCCACCGCCTCTCACGCAGGTACGCGGACCTGATCCGCTCCGAGGTTGCGGAAACCCTTGCCGATCGCTCCGAGATCGAGTCGGAGCTCCGGCATCTCCTCCAGGTCACCTCGGGCTAAACGCCATGCTCTGTCGCACGTGCGGCTCACCCCTCGAGGACGATCCTGCGGGTCCGTGGTGCCCCCGGTGTTCCTTTGAGCACGCCCTCTCGGTTCCGGGCCCCGCAGCGGCCACGGCTGCATCGTCGGACGACCTTGAGAACGGCTACGAGCTCGTCTACGAGATCGGTCGCGGAACCATGGGCGTGGTCTGGCTCGCCCGGGACCGCGCACTCGACCGCCTCGTTGCAATAAAGGTCGCCGCACCCGGCGCGGTTGCCGAGTGGGGAGCGCGCCTGCTGAGGGAGGGTCGGGTCGCGGCGAGTCTCAGCCATCCGCACATCGTCGCGGTGTTCGCGATTGGCGGGGAGCGTTCCCGGCCCTTTCTCGCGATGGAATATGTCGAGGGGGGCAGCCTGGAGGCACGCATCAGAGAGCGGTCGCTCCCCGTCCGGGAAGCCGCCAAACTGGCGGAACGGATGGCGGGCGCCCTCGCCTTCGCCCACCAGGCCGGCGTGCTGCATCGCGACGTCAAGCCCTCGAACATCCTGCTCGACCCGCAGGGCGAGCCCCACCTAGCCGACTTCGGGTTGGCAGCGGCCGTGGAAGGCTCGGGCGACCTCACGCTCCCGGGACAGGTGGTCGGCACCCCCGCCTACCTGGCACCGGAGATGCTCCACGGCTCGAGCGAGGCGAGCCCTGCGTCTGACGTCTACGGGCTCGGCGCCGTGCTCTATGCATGCCTGACGGGTCGCGCACCCTTCATCGGCGACTCGGCGGGGGCGATCCTCGCGCAGCTGCCTGCGGTCGACCCTCCCCCGCCCCGGCTCCTCAGGGCGGGCATACCGCGCGACCTCGAGACCATCTGCATGAAGTGCCTCGAGAAGGCCCCCGATCGGCGCTACGGCTCGGCCGCCCTCCTCCATTCCGACCTGCAGGCCTTCCTTTCCGGCCGGCCCATCGCCGCGCGTGCGATCGGACCCGCCGGGCGCCTCGCTCGCCTGTGCCGACGCCATCCGGCCGCGGCCCTCTCAGCCTCCTTCGGGTTTGTATGCCTCCTCGCGCTGGCCATCGGGGGCCCCGCCATGGCGCTGCAGCTCGCGCGCGCGCGGTCCGAATCCCAGGACCGCCTGCGCGAGGCACTCCTGGACCGGAGCCGGGCGACCCGGCTGGCCGCCCGGGACGGCCAGCGCACGGAGGCGCTGGCCTCGGCGGTCGAGGCCGCAACGATCCGGCCCGGACTGGACGCCCGAGACGCGGCGATCGCCGCCCTTGCGCGGCCCGAGCTCCTGCACGTCCGGTCATGGGGCACGAACTGCTGCGAGGATGGCGTCATTTCGTACGAGCCCGACAGTGACCGCTACGCGGTCGAGACAGCGCCGGGCGTCCTCGAGCTTCGCGCGCTGGGCGACAACCACTTGATCCAGGCCTTCGAGGGGCCGAGGGAGAAGTTCTGCACCTACCCGTGTTTTTCCGGGGACGGGCGCAGGCTCGTCCTGCGCAATGAAAAGGGGCAGGTCCTCGCCTGGTCGGCCGGGAGTCCCCGAACCCTCTGGTCGGTCGACGACCGCCCCTACGTCCTCGCCGGGCGCTTCATCGGTTACGGGCAGCCCGACGCATTCTCTCCGGACGGCCTCAGGCTGGCGAGCGCACTTCATGGTGGCGGAGTCTCGGTCGTGGACCCGGATGACGGGCACGAGGTCGGCAGGATCGCGACCGAGGTCGAGGCGACCCACGTCGCCTTCTCACCCGATGGCCGGAGCCTCGCCGTTGGCCGCGGGCTGCGCAACCGCGAAGGTCGGGTGGTGTCGTTTGTCCGGGTTTACGAAGCGCAGACGCTGCGCGAAGTATGCCGTCTGAGTGTCGAGAAGAACTTCCAGACGATCGCATGGTCCCCGGAGGGCAACCAGCTCCTCGTCACCGGTGGCCGCCTCGATCTCTTCGACGCCTCGAGCGGGAAGATGCTCCGGTCCATCGACGACCCGAACTCCGTTCGGAGTTTCTTCGGGCCCCTCGGCAACACCCTGCTGAGCACAGCCACATCGGGAGCGATCACCCTGTGGGACCTCGGCTCTGGAAGACCCCTGCTTACGGGAACGCCCGGGTCCGGTGCGCAAACCCAGGTCAGCAAATCGGGCGACCAGATCGTAACCCTGCACGGCGCGAGCCGGGCGGAGGTGTTGCGCCTTGAGATGTCGGGCGTCGAGCGCACACTGGCCGCCAGCGGCAGCCGCGAACGCGAGAACGTCCTTTCAGCCGCCGTGCCGGTGATCGACGGTTCGCCGGACGGCCGGTGGCTTGCGACAGCCCTGTGGGGTTCCGTCCAGCTACGCGATGCCGCAGGCACGTTGTTGGCCTCGATCAGGCTGGGATCCCCGACAAACTACTGCTCGGTCAGGTTCAGCCGGGATGGGCATAGCCTGCTCGTTGGCACCGCCGAGGAGGGGCTCCTGCGCGTCCCGATCCTCGTGACCGCCGGCCCCGGCGCCAAGCTCGGCACACCCCAACTGATCGATTCCGAGCACCCCGAATTCATCGCGGACGTTTCGCACGACGGGCGAAGGGCGCTTGTTACCTCCCTCATATCCGGATTTGTGAAGGTGGTGCCGACGGACGGCTCGAAGGGTGCGGCGCGCTGGGCCCTCCCTGGGGCAGCCGGCGCCGCGTTCGTCGATCACGACGCCCATGTGTTGGCCAACAGCCTCGACGGACAGTCGGGAGCCAAGCTCGAGGTGCGCGACGCCGCCGACGGGGTGAGCGTCGTGAGGACCCTACCCTACCCGCGGGGGGCCCATGTAAACGTGTCTGCGGATGGTTCACTGATCGTCGTGGGGTGCGGGGAGGACGGGACCGTGGTTCTCCGCGCGGACGGTAGGCGGGGAGCCCGGTTGCCTCCGCAGGTCCAGGGCCGGGGGGTGCAGTGCGCGATTTCGCCCGACGGGCGCACGCTTGCCTTCGGGCAAGGCACCACCGTGTGGCTCGTCGACGCGTCGAGTGGATTGGTGCTCGCCCATCTGGTGGGCGCCCAGGCTGGCGGTTACGCGCCGGGGCTCACCTACTCGGCCGACGGAAATCGAGTCGCCGTGTTGTGGGACGACGGACAACTCTCGATCTGGGATCTCCAGAAGCTAAAGTCAGAGCTGAGTCCGGCGGGCCTCGCGTGGTGATTTCGGAGCCTCACGGGACGTCGTAGACTTCCACGAGGGCCACGCCCGTGTCCCCACTCGCGCCCGCAACCTGGGCCGTGTACGAACCGGGCGGAAGCGAGACCAGGATGGCCGACTCTGCAGTGTCCGTGGCGCTCCAGCTAAAGGCACCCACGGAGTCGGCAACGGTGGCAATCTGGACATCCCCACCCCAGCCGGCGTTCGACCGGATCAATGTGGAGGTGCCGTCGGCGTTCTGCCTGAAGAGCTGCAGCTGGGGATCCGGAAGGATACCGGAGACCCCGAAGGCCGAGAGCGCCGGGCCGGAGGCGCGGATGAGCACGGTCTTGGAGGTCGTGCCCCCCACGGCGAACCCGGCGATCAGGATGTTGGCCCCCGTGCCCACCTGGACCCGCGAGGAGAAGTTGATCAGGTGAGGAATCGCTGGGGTGAACGGTTGCGAAACACTCGCATCGTAGACTTCGGCCAGGGCAATCCCGGTGTCACCCGAGGCCCCGCTGATCTCCGCCGTGTAGGCACCCGGCGGGAGCGACCGGAACAAGGCAGAATCCTTGCTCGTGGCGCTACTCCACGCAAACGCACCGACCCCCGAGGCTGCGGCGGAGACGAGCGGGCTGCCTCCCCAAGCCTTGTTGGAGGACAGCACGCCCGCGGATGAATTGAGCGTAAGCTCGGGATCCGACAGGGCCCCGGAGACGCCGAACTGGGACAGGGCGGGACCGGAGGCACGCAGCAGTACGTTCTGGTGAAACACGGTGCTGGGGCCGCCTACCACAAAGCCGACGATCAAGACGCCCGAACCCGTTCCGACGGAGGAGCGGCACGAGAGGTTGGTGAGTTTGCCGGGATTGGAAGCTCCCGTGGCGACCACCTGCGCGACATCGCTGATGGCGGACCCCGCGGAATTGGTGACGACGCAGAAATAGCCCCCAGCCTCGTTGGGGCCCGCATGGCTGATCACGTAGTTGGGGGACGCTGCCCCAGGGACCGCCGTCCCATTCAGGAACCATTGGTAGGTGGTAGCGGACGCCACCCGCGCAGCGGCTCCGTTCACGGTCGAAGCCGAGGAACTATCTCCGGAGGAGCCCACGGAAACGACGACCGTGCTGCCGAAGTTCACCGTCTGCGCCGACGGCTGCTGCGAGATCACCGGGGCGCTTCCCCCAGATCCCACGGTCAGCGCGCAGGCCGAGCTCATCACGGTTCCGTATTGGTTGGAAACCGCGACCGTATACGCGCCGGCGGAAGCCGACGTAACGGGGGATATTGAAAGGACGGAGCTGGTGGCGCCGCTGATAGGCACTCCGTCCAGGCTCCATTGGTACCTGAGGGGCCCGGCACCTTGGGCAGCCACCCACAGGGCCGCCGTGGCGCCCGCATTCGCCGTCTGCGAGGGTGCCGGTTGGGCCACGATGGCAGGTGGGGCGAAGGCGATGACGCTGACGTCCGTGAAGGCGATCGCGTCCGGATTCAGCGCATCTGTAAACTGAAGGGCCTGAACGCCGGGCGTGTTGAGCGTGACGGTGACGTGGGTTTGACCTGTCCACAGACCTTGCCCGGCACTTCCGTCATTATAACCTAGTATTCCGTCGGTCAGTGTCACACCCGAAGGGAGCACCGCCGCCGGGTCGTTCGAGAACACATTGATGGGATCCGGCCCTACGCCTGCAGAATCGCCCAGGTACACCGAAGATTGGAAACCTCCATACAGGGTCACGGTAAAAGGGACGCCTTGGACCACGGAGGCAGGAGCTTGACACACCAGCACGGTGGCCGGAGCCACGCTGTAGATACAGAATTCACCCATGTTCGGCTGGCCACTTTGCGAAACCCACGCCTGCAGGTATCCCCAGCCCGTGCCCGGCAGGGTGTACGTTTGGGAGGCCGACCCGTTGGCGAGAACTCCGGTGAAGTCAGTGTAGTTCGGAGCTCCAGCGTAGCCCACGTATTGCCCCCAGAACGCATCGTTGCCACCGGCTCCCGTCGGGAGGGTCGATAGGTTGACCGCGAAGGGAGCTCCCTGCGTGGCGAAGAAGGGGGCTGAGATCACGGTCTGGAAATTTGAGATCGGACCGGCCGATACCAAAACGACGGCGTTTCCCTGCGCGCCCCCGACGTCGGCATTCGCGCCAATATTTAGGTACCCGGATGAATTCGGCACCACGATGAACGTGGCCGTACCGTTAACCAGGGTAACGCTGATGGGTCCGGATGCCAAGCCGCCCCAAAGCGAGAGGTAAATGGTGTCGTTACCCCCCAGAATAGGCACCAAGCCGCTGCCGTTTGCGTTGAATCCAGGTCCGGCCGAAGACACGGTCACCGTCAAGGGCACGCCCACCTGGGCATCGGCCGGCGCCGATACAATCAGCGCCCTTGGGACCGCGATTACATTGATCTGGGCGGTTCCCGCGTCCGTGCCACTTCCCACGGTGATAGCCTGTGAGCCCGTTGTATTGAGCGTGGCCGTGAAGGTGGCGCTTCCGCTTGCGAAGGTTCCCGAGGCAGGGGCGGAACCCGCAGAATCCAGCACCTGGATGGCGAAGGTGTCGTCGCTTGCGCTGCTGTCCGTGACGGTGACCGTGAAGGGAACCCCGGCGGTCACGTTGGCGGGCGCTGTCACGGTATAAGCGGCCCCGTTTCCTTGGGCCGTCACCTCCGCGGATCCCGTTGCGCTCGCATTGTACACGTCAGTCGCCGAAATCGTATTGGTTCCCGGCACACTAAAGGCCACTGAGAACGAGGTCTGCCCGTTGCTGAGAATGGCGGTTTGGGAGAGACCTCCCGGAACCTGGATCACGACTGGGTCATTGGCCCCTGATCCTGCCGGGACCGTGGCCACGGAGACGGTAAAGAGGGAACCTGCAGTCACGCTCGAAGGCGCCGTGAGCGTCAACGACGTGGGCGCAC
Source organism: uncultured Opitutaceae bacterium (assembly GCA_903919205.1). Taxonomy (GTDB): domain Bacteria; phylum Verrucomicrobiota; class Verrucomicrobiia; order Opitutales; family Opitutaceae; genus Palsa-1447. The sequence goes on from CAIXHE010000092.1 coordinate 12,925, forward strand.
CACCGACCTGGACGACAGGGGTGGGTGAAGGGGTCTGGGTGGGTGTCGGAGAGGGCGTCGGGACCGAGGTGGGAACCGGCGTGGGCGTCGGTGAAGGGGTCGGCGTCACCGATGGCGTAGGCGTCGGTGTTGGTGTCGTGCTCGGCTGGACGTTGACCGTGACCGTGAAGGATCCGGTGCCCGTGTTGCCCGCGCCGTCCGTTGCCGATGCGTGGACGGTGGTGGTCCCCACCGGGAACGTGCTCCCGGAGGCGGGGACAAGCGTCACTGGGACGCTCCCGCTGACGACGTCGCTCGCCGAAGCCGAGAACGTGACCACCGCACCGGAAGAATCGGTTGCAAACACGGTGAGGTTCGACGGCAGGGTGAGCACCGGCGGCGTCGTGTCGCGGACCGTGACGGTGAAAGACCCGACGGATTGGTTGCCGGCCCCATCCGCCGACGACGCGTGCACGGTCGTGGTTCCCAAGGGGAACGTGCTTCCGGAAGCAGGGACAAGTGTGACCGGGAC
>CAIXHE010000093.1 GCA_903919205.1 uncultured Opitutaceae bacterium
CGCGTTGCCGTCCCCGTAGAAGTAATTCGTGCTGCTCGAGTTGGTCAGCGTCCCCGCGTTCGTCACGCCGAGCCCAGTAACTTGGGCAACGATCGAAAAGTCGCCCGTGATGCTTGCTCCCGAGGAAACTGAAAGCGCGGTGCCAGCGGTTCCATTCAGATAGATGTACCCGTCTGTGAGGGTCGTGGTGCCTCCCGAAAACGTCGTTCCGCCCTGCGAATAGAATCCGGTTCCCGACGGGCCCGAAAAATTCCCGCTCATGGTCACCCCATCGAGCGTGCCGTAGCCCGTGCCGAAGCCGAGCGCGCCTCCCTCTACCGTTCCTCCGATGATTGTTCCCCCGTTCAGCGTGTAGATGCCCGTTGTGGGGGGAACGACCGTCGCCCCGGTGTTGGTAAGCGTGCCAGTGATGTTTAGCACGCCACCATTGTTAGCATTGATAGTCCCCGTCGTCAGGTTGGCCGTCGAAAATGTGCCGCCTAGATTCACCGTGCCGTTGCTGGTCGCTAGAATGTTGCCGGCGTTGCTCCAGGTCGTCGTACCCTCGCCGAGCGTCAGCACGCTACCCGACCCTGTAGCCTCCAGGATGCCTCCCGAGTTGTTTGTGACCGTATTACCACTTCCGCCGAGAACCAGTGTCCCACCGCTGGCGATGAAAGTGCCGTTGTTCACCACCGCGTCGTTGCCGCCGTCGCCCACCTCCAGGTAGCCCGCAGTCACGCTGACCGTCCCCCCGACCGCATTTGTGAAGTTGAAGTTCGCGTTGCCGTCCCCGTAGAAGTAATTCGTGCTGCTCGAGTTGGTCAGCGTCCCCGCGTTCGTCACGCCGAGCCCAGTAGCTTGGGCAACGATCGAGAAGTTGCCCGTGATGCTCGCTCCGGAATTAACCGTTAGGGCCGTGCCTGCACCACCGGTCACATAGAGGTAGCCGTCACCGAAAGACGTGGTGCCGCTCGAAAAGGTCGTGCCGTTCTCGACCTTGAAGGACGCACCCGAGGCGAGCGTCGAATTGCCGCTCAAAGAGACGTCATTCAGGGTGCCCTGCGAGGAAGTGAAAAGTAGCGCCGGGGTGGATCCCGAGTTGTTGACCGCGCCGCCGGAAATCGTTCCGCCGTCCAGAGTGTACGACCCGCTCGCGGGCGGGTTTAGCGTGGAACCGCCGTTTTCGAGCGTTCCTGTGAGATTGAGTGTGCTTCCCGTGCCGACATTGATGGTCCCACCGGTCAATCCCGGGGCAGTTAGCGTACCGCCCAGGTTAACCGTCCCGTTGCCGCTGATCGTAAGGGTGCCTGTGTTCGTAAATGAGTTGCTGCCCCCATCAAGGTAGAGGGTGGCGCCGTTGACCGTGATGGTACCCGCATTCGTCACGGAATCCTCGGCCCCATATCCCAGATACAAGGATCCCCCGGAGACGTTGATCGCACCGCCCGAGAGGTTGGTGAACGTCATCCCGTTGCCCACCCCGCTAGAGCCGTATATATAGTTGGAGCCCGACGTCGAATTGATCGTTCCGTAATTGATGAAGGTGTGACCCAAGGAAGACGTCTCGAAATAGATCGCGGAGCCCCCACTCAGGTCGACGGTGCCCGCTGCTATGCTTGAGCTGAGACCGTTTCCCACGATCTCGATATCGCCCCCGGTGATCGCCAGGGTGGCGTTGGAAGAATCCAACTCGAGCGTGTCCACCTGGACGGTGGTGCTGGACGTCACCGTGTAGTTGCTTCCCGTAGCCGAGATCACCACCACCGTTGCGTTCGTTGGTACCATGCCCGTGGACCAATTCGTCCCGGTCGTCCACGTTCCGCTAACCGCACTTTCCCATGTCGTCTGGCCGCGAGCAGGCACCGCAAGCGCCGCCCATGCACCAAGGGCACACAGAATAAGGCGCGGGTTGTAAGGGCGCATGCGGGCTGGAGCGAATGTCACCACCAAGAACTTACTCAGCAAAACAGCCTTACATAATCTACAGCAAGCAATTTGCAGGAACAAGATATCTCTAAAGTTTCCCTCCCGCGTGCCGACGAAAGCCGATTGGCCGCTTTCTCGCCGTGTTGTCTTTCCTAAAAGGGTTGGACACGCTCCCCGGCAAAGAGCCTCTAAGAGCCTCATTGCTGGCTGTTTACAACCCGAGGTGACCCTAGGTTCGCGTCAGTCTCCGGTACTTCATGCGGTGGGGCTGGTCCGCGTCCTTTCCCCGACGCCGCCGGAAGTCCTCAATGTAACTTGAATAATTTCCCGAGAACCAAAACGCCGTGCTGTCGCCCTCGAAGGCGAGGATGTGCGTGGCCACCCTGTCCAGGAACCATCGGTCGTGCGACACGACGACGGCGCATCCGGCGAAGTTCTCGAGGGACTCCTCGATCGCCCGGATCGAGTTCACGTCGAGATCGTTCGTGGGCTCGTCGAGCAGGATCAGGTTCGCCCCGGCCTTCAGCAGCCTCGCCAGGTGCACGCGGTTGCGCTCGCCGCCCGAGAGGATGCCGACCTTCTTCTGCTGGTCGGCGCCCGTGAACCCGAACTGGGCGCAATAGGCCCGGGCATTCACCTCGCGCCCGCCCATGCGCAGGATCTCCTCCCCGCCGCTGATCGCCTCGTAGATCGTGGACGCGTCCGGAAGCGAGTCGCGGGACTGGTCGACGTGCGCGATCTTGACCGTGTCCCCCACCCTGAGGACACCGCCGTCGGGCTTCTCCGCTCCCGTGATCAGGCGAAAGAGCGTCGTCTTGCCCGCCCCGTTGGGCCCGATGACCCCCACGATGCCCCCGGGCGGGAGCGAGAAGGTCAGGTTTTCGAAGATCAGGTTGTCCCCGTAGACCTTGGAGAGGCCCTTCGCGTCCACGACCAGCGTGCCGAGGCGAGGGCCCGCCGGGATAAGGATCTCGAAGTCCTTCTCCTTGTCTCCCACGTTCTGCTTCACCATCGACTCGTACGCCGTGATGCGGGCCTGGGACTTGACCCTGCGCGCCCCCGCCGAAGAGCGGATCCACTCGAGCTCGCGGGCCATGGCCTTCTGCCTTCGGTCCTCCGTGCGCTGCTCCACGGCCAGGCGCTTCTGCTTCTGCTCGAGCCAGGACGAGTAGTTTCCCTTCCAGGGGATGCCGTGCCCGTGGTCGAGCTCCAGGATCCACTGGGCCACGTTGTCGAGGAAGTACCGGTCGTGGGTGACGGCGATCACGGTGCCCTCGTAGCGCGAGAGGTGCTGCTCGAGCCACTGCACGCTCTCGGCATCCAGATGGTTCGTGGGCTCGTCGAGGAGCAGGATCGCCGGCTTGCGCAGCAGGAGGCGCGCGAGCGCCACGCGGCGACGCTCACCGCCCGACAGTCGGTCGACAAGCTGGTCTCCCGCGGGGCAGCGCAGCGCGTCCATGGCCATTTCCACCTGGGGCCCGAGGTCCCACGCGCCCAGGGTGTCGATCCTCTCCTGGAGCTCCCCCTGGCGCCCCATGATCGCCTCCTTGGCCGCTTCGTCGGCCGCGTCGGCCAGCTCGTCCCAGGTCGCGTCGTAGGCCTTCACGAGGTCGGTCAGCGGCTTCACGCCTTCCTCGACGCAGGCCCTAACCGTGCTGCCCGCCGTCAGCTGCGGCTCCTGCTCCAGGAGTCCCACGTCGTACCCGGGCTCGAAGTGCACGCGTCCGTCGATGTCGGTGTCGATCTTCGCCAGGATCCTCATCAGCGAGGACTTCCCCGAGCCGTTGAACCCGAGCACGCCTATCTTCGCCCCGTAGTAGAACGAGAGCGAGATGTCCCGAAGGATCTCCTTGCGCTCGATCTTCTTCGAGACGCCCAGCATGGAGAAGATGATCTTGGGCTCTTCGGGTTTCGCCATGGCATCACTCAAGCGCCGGCGGCCCGCTGGGCAAGCCCGGCGCGGGGGACCTACTGAAGCGCCAGCGTCACCCGGGGTCCCTTGCCGGCGGGTCCGCCCGCCGCCTCCGGCACAAGGACCAGCCGGTCCGGGCTGATGTGGGCCACGTTGATGAAATAGTCGCGAACCCTCTGGGCGCGTGCCCGGGCGAGGCCCGCGAGCTCCGCGGGGCTGACGGGTAGGCTCTCGGCCAGCGCCGCCGACATCTGCTCAAGCGGCGGGAGCGTCGCCGCCTGGACCGGCGCCTGCACGGGCGCGGGCACCGGCGCAGGAGGCGGAGCGGCCCTTGTGGGCGTCGGCCGGATGATCCCGAGCGTCACGATCTCCTCCACGCGCTGGATGAGAGTCACCTGGGGTGCCGCTTCGGGCGGCGAGGCCCGGGGGGCCCCGGGCGCCCCCGCGGCCGGCGCCGGCTTCTGCACAAACCTGCGCGTGTAGAGTTTCCCGATCAGGTCCGCGCGGTCCGCGGCGGACACCGCAATGTGGTCCGGGTCCGGCTCGCCGGGGTCGCTCGCGCGCCGTTCCTCCCAGACCCCGCGCCGCACCAGGGCCTCCAGCTTGACCCTCCTCAGGGCCGGCACGTCGGCCGAGGCGTCGAATTCGCCCTCGATGCCAAGGCTCAGCGCTGGCCGGTTCTCCAGCGCCTTGGACAGGGTCTCCATGCGTGGGGCCTCCTGCGCGAGCAGGTCGCTCGAGCCTGGCAGGAAGTCCTCGACCCCGAGTTCCTCGCCGCCGCCGCCGAACATGGAGCCCACCAGGCTGAAGGGTGCCGTCGCGGCCTTGCTGAGCAGGTTGCCGATCACGCGCATCACCACGCGCCCGATCCGGAACTCCGGGTCCGCGAGATTGCCCTCGACCGGCAGGTCGATCACGATCTGCCCGTTGCGGTCCTTCAGGAGCGCGACGCCGAGGCGCACCGGCAGGTGGGTGGCCTCGGGGCTCGCCGTGGGCGATCCCAGCGTGAGCTGGTCGAGCGTGACCAGGTTCGTCGACGAGAGCTGGTCGCCCGCAAGCCGCACCGCCGTGTCCACGTTCAGGCGGCCGCCGACGAGCTGGTAGCCGGCGTACTTGCCCATGTAGGGGCTCGCCGGGGTGAGGTCCACGTTCTTGACCGAGACCGCGATCCCTATGCGCCGGGGCACCGACAACGGGTCCAGCTCGCCGGAGACCTCTACGGGACCCGAGCCCCCCACCAGCGCCTTCAGGTGGACGTCCGAGTGCCCGGGATTGAGGGAGGAGATCCCCGAGACGCTCCCGCCGAGCGCGGTCAGCTCCAGGTGCACGTTGGGCTCGACCGAGCGATCCGCGAACGAGAGCTCGCCGCCCGCGATCTCCACGGTCCCGATGGAGACGTTGGCGGCCGGGGAGGCCCCCGTGGGCGGCGCCGCTGCCGTATTGCCCGAACCGGGCCGCGCGACGCCCGCAAGGTTGAGGAGGCCGTCCATCCCTACCACCGCCCGCGCGTAGGGCCCGTTCACGTCCGCCTCCCGGATCGAGAGCGCGAGGCCGGGCGAGACCTCGGCCTTCACACCCTTCAGCGAAAGGCCCCCGACGCCAGCGAGGGGCTCCGAGCGGGTCGCGTCGACCAGCGAAAACTTCTCGAGCCCAAGGTCGCCCTCAAAGCCCGCCGAGAGAGAGCCCCCGGACAGGCCCGCGTGGACCCGGCTGTGGGTGGACACCGCACCACCCGCGATGCGGGCGTTCACGAACGGCTCCAGGTACGGGCTCAGGGGTTTGAGCTCGAGGGTGTTGACGATCAGGTCCACGGAGGCCGACGGATTGGGCAGGAGCACCACGGCCCCGTTGACGTTCACGTTGCCCCGCGGACCCCAGCTGAAGGCGGCGGCGAGCGGCATCGAGGCCCCGGGCGCGAGGCTGAAGTTCCTCAGGGAGACACTGGCGTCGCTCAGGAGCAGCTGAGCCGGGCGGGGTGTCGCCTCATCGAGCACGTCGATCAGGAATTCCTTCACGCTCACCTCCCCGATCGCGACGGAGGGCGCCGGCGCCCCCGGCCCGGCGGGGGCCATAGCCGGGCCCGGCGGCACGCGCAGCAGCTCGACCAGGTTGACTGCGCCGGCCTTGTTCCGGGTGACGGCGAGCCGGCCCCGGCGCAAGGCGACCGACGAGGCCGAGGCCTTCCGTGCGAGCACGTCGACCTGGAGGCCCGCTATGTCGAACAAGCCGATGTCGACCGCGGGCGCCGCCGCGCCCCGGTCGGACACTTTGAGGCCCTGGAGGTGGACCTCCGCGTCGCTGAGCGTGAGTGAGCGCTGGCCCGGCCCGAAGAGAGCCCCGTAGCGGCCCCTCATCGAGAGCCGGCCGTCGGTCACCTGGGCGCGGCTGAACCTCTCGAGATAGGGCGCGTACTTGCTGAGCACGACCCCATCGACCTCAAAAGCACCCTGCGACTGGAGCGGCGCGGCCGCGAGGGTCCCGGTCCACCTGACGCGCTCGCCCACCTCGCTCGTGGCCTCGAAGTGGTACGAGCCCCCGGTGGACCCCGCCGTCCGGAAGTTGTCGAGCCTGAAGGACAGCGGCCCGACCACCGACGTGAAGGGCCGGTCGAGCGACTGGTCGCTGAAGTCGACGTGTGCATCGGAAACGGCGAGGCTGCCGATGCGCACGGGGCGCGAGGCGCCGCCCGCGCCGTCGGAGCCCTTCGGAAGGGCGGCAAGGATGTCCGCGAAATTGAGGGACCCGTCGCGCCCGATCGCCACCGATGCATGGAAACCCTCGAGGCTGATCCGGCCGAGCACCCAGTCTCCGGAAACCGACTCGATCGCGTCAAAGCGCACGTAGAGCCGTCTCCACCCAAGGAAGACTCCCGTTCCCGAGCGGTCGTGGACCTCGAGGTTCTCGATGGACGCCGAGAGCATGAACGGGTTCAGCCGGACCCTGCCGATCGTCGTCTGGCGGCCGAGTGCCTGCGTGAGGCGGCGCTCCGCCTGCGCGCGCACGATAGGCGGTGCCACCAGGAAGCCCGCAAGCGCATAGAGCACGACCAGCGCCAAGGCCAGCACGAGAACCCGGCGGCCCCGGTGGGCGCGGCGCATGTCGGTTTGATGCCGCTTTCGGCGCATCTCGATCAGGCTCGGGGTCGAGGCGTTCTTGGCTCCTTTCCGCGGGTACATGGGATTTGGTTGCTGCTGATCGACAATCCTATCCGACTTATAAATACCAGCTTATACACGGTTTCTAGGAGAAACAGATCATTTTTTCGCGCGGGCTTTGACGTCGGCCCCAAATTCCTCCAGCTTCGCGACCGATGAAGTCGGTGAAAGTTCCAGCTCTCGAACTTTTTCTCCACGAGATGATCCCGCTCGCGAAGGCAATGGGTGTCGGCGTGGAGGTCAGCGACGACCGGGCGCTGGTTCTGACCGCCCCGAAGGAGCAGAACAAGAACTCGCTCAACACAGCGTTCGGCGGGAGCCTGGTCTCGCTGGCGACGCTGGCGGGATACGGCGTCGTCTGGGAGCTGATGCGCGAGGAGAAGGCCCAGAGCGAGAAGAAGCCGACATGGCACATCGTCGTGAAGGAGAGCCGCGCCGCCTACCGCCGCCCCGTGATCGGAGACCTGCGCGCGATCTGCGAGCGGCCCGCGCAGGCGGCGATTGCCGAGTTCAAGGAGGCCCTCGCCCGCTACGGGAAGGCCAAGCTCAAGCTACGCGCGTCGATCATCGAGAACGGCAACGTCGCGGTCGACGTGCAGGCGGCGTTCGTGGTGTCGCTCTAGGGGCTGCCCCGCGACTCCGCCGCTCAGATGTGCCTCGAGTCGGACTCGTCCTTCTTCACGTAGCCTGAGTCCTGGCGCTGCAGATTGACCTGGTTCTTCTTCACGTAGGCCGCGAACACGTCCTCGGCGCTCATGCCGAGCGTCTGAGCGAGCGAGATCACGAAGTGGAAGAGGTCGACCACCTCGACCCGCGCGTTCTGCTCGTCAAACTTCTGGTACTTCGCCCACCACTTCCAGGGCACCGAGTCGATGAGCTCCGCGGTCTCCTGCTGGAGGGCCCGCGTGTAGTTGAGGATCCACTTGGCCTTCTCCTCCTCGCTCGGGGGCGGCAGCGCCACCCCGATGCGCCGGTTGAGGGTGTCCTGCATCTTGAAGATCTCGTCGAATTTGTCCATGGGACCTCAAAGCTGCGCCCAGGCTGCGCTGGCGCAAGACGCAAGTGCCCCCGGTGCGGCGGCTGATTTAGGGATTGCCCCAGAGGCGTATTTGGGTGATAGTCATCCGCTTTGGTGTTTGCGTCCGAGCGCGTTTTCATGCGCTCCGCAGCGCCAGGTAACCCAAGGCCGCTCCTGATTCACGGTGAGCGCCCCATACAAAAAAACACACAATGACAGCAGATAACTCGTCCGGCGCGAACCTCGCCCCGGTTGCCGATATCACGGCACCCGCGGCCCCCGCCGAGACCCATGCCGGCTCGTTCGGCAATACCCGCGGATCGGGCCTCGCCCGCGGAAAGCGCTCCACGAGTGCTTCGGCCCCCACAGCAGAAACCCCCACGGGCGACTACAAGCCCACCTCAGTCGCCATCATCACGGCGCAGAGAGAGTACAAGAACCCGTTCGCCTCCCCGGAAGTGGAGAGCGCCCCCGCGGCCCAGGCCGCCGTACCCGTGACACCGGCCCCCGTCGCCGCCCCCGTCGCGCACGTGTTCGCAGAGCCGCAGCCGGCACCCGCGGCCGCCGAGCCCGCAGCCGCGGAGCCTATCGCCGCGGAGCCCATCGCGGCCCCCGCCGAGGCGCCGGTCGAGCACAAGGAGATCCACATCCTGCCCCCCGCGGCGGCCGAGCGGCCCGCCGTCAGCTGGGAGTCGTCCTCGGGCGCGCCGGTCCACCGGGAGTCGCCCCGCGGCGAGCGCCCGACGTTCCGCCCCGACCGCAGGGAGGACGCCCAGCCGGGCGCCCCCCGCCCGGAAGAACGCGCGTCCGGCCGAGAGCCCTTTAACCGCGACCGCCAGCCCCGCGATCCCCGCCAGGCCCGCCAGCCGCGGGACCCGCGCGATGCACGTCAGCCGCGCGACCCCCGCGAGGCGCGTCAGCCCCGCGACCCGCGCGACGAGGTCCAGGAGCGCTTCCCGGTAAGGCCGGCCGCTCCCGAGAAGAAGGGATTCCTCGGCTGGCTTAAGGGCCTCTTCGGGGGTTCCAAGCCCGCGACCGAGGCCGCGGCACCCATCCGCGACGCCTCCCCAGGCGAAGCCTACGGCGATGGCCGCAGGCCCCGCAGGCGCCATCGCGGCGGACGCGGTCACGGCGGGGGCGGCGGCCAGGGCGGGGGCTTCCGCAACGACCGCTTCCAGCAGGGCGGCGATCGCCCACAGGGCGGTGAGTTCGAAAACCGCGGCGGGGACCGTGGCGGGCGCGGCAGGCGCCACCGCGGCGGCCCGCGCCGCGACCGGGGCGAGCCCCGCTCGGAAGGCCAGCAGGGCGGCGGGGCGATTTGACGCGGGCAGGAGCGATCCCCCCAGTTAAACCTTGCCAAGCTGCTCTCCAAAGAGCGCATTCCAAGGCGTCCGCCTCACGCGGGCGCCTTTTTATTTTCCATGGCCGATCTCGTAGTCAACGGAGGCACGCCCCTGTCCGGGACCATCACCCCGTCGGGAAACAAGAACTCCGTGCTGCCCATCCTGTGCGCGACGCTGCTCACCGACGAGCCCGTGACGCTCACGAACGTGCCGGACATCACCGACCTCGACAAGCTGGTGTCCTTTTTCGAGTCCCAGGGCTCGGTCATCGACTGGGACCGGGCGGGCGGCGTGATGCGGGTCGACCACCGGGGGTTCCGGAGCACCCTTGCGAACGCCGAGCTGCCCCAGGACATGCGCTCGACGGTGCTACTCTACCCCGCCCTGATCCACCGCCTGGGCCGCATCACGATCCGCACGAACACGAAGGGGTGCTCGCTCGGAGTCCGCGAGATCGACCCGCACCTCGACGTTCTGGAGGCGCTCGGGGCGACGATCGACAAGGGTGAGCCGGTCACGATCTCCGCGCGCGGCTTCACGGGGGCCCGGCACTGGCTCGACTACATGTCGGTGACCGTGACGGAGAACTTCGCGATGGCCGCGGCCCTCGCCAAGGGGTCGTCGACGCTGATCAACGCGGCGAGCGAGCCCCACGTGCAGGACCTTTGCCGCGCGCTGGTCGCCATGGGGGCGCGAATCGAGGGCATCGGCACCAGCATGCTCTCGGTCGCCGGCAGCCCGAGCCTACACGGAGCCACGGTCGAGATCGGCACGGACTACCACGAGGTCACCACGTTCCTCGCCCTCGGCGCCATCACCGGCGGGGAGGTGCGGGTCGTGCGCTCCGTGCCCCAGCATTTCGACCTGATCACGCGCTCCTTCCAGAAGCTTGGCGTTCGGATCGACCACGAAGGCGACACCGCCCGCGTGGGGCCCGGCCAGACGCGACAGATCGAGACCCCGTTCACGAGCAACCTTCTGCCGAAGATCGAGGCGGCGCCGTGGCCCTACTTCTCGGTGGACCTGCTGCCCCTCCTTATCGCGCTCTCCACCCGCTGCGACGGCACCATCCATTTCTGGAACAAGGTCTACGAGAACGGATTCTCCTGGATGCCGGAGCTGGCGAAGTTCGGGGCGCACGTACTGGTGAGCGACCCGCACAGGATCGTCGTCTTCGGCAACAGGCCGCTCAGGCCCGCGGTCGTGGACTCACCCTACGTGATCCGCGCTGCCGTCGCTCTCACGATGGTTGCGGCCTCGATCCCCGGCCGCAGCGTCGTTCGCAACGCGGAGATCATCAAGCGGGCCCATCCCCGGTTCGTCGAGAACCTGCGCTCGCTGGGGGCCGAGCTCGAATGGAAATAAAGCCGTCAGCGCCCAAGGGCGACAAGGGCCTTGGCTTCGTCTCGTCGACGCTGGCAGCGCCCGTGACCGCAGCCGAGGCGGCCCTACGGCCCCTCTCCTTCTCCGACTTCGCGGGCCAGGCGAAGACGATCGAGCGGCTCCAGGTGATGGTGGGCGCCGCGAAGAAGCGCGGCGAGCCGCTCAACCACATCCTGCTCTCGGGCCCGCCTGGCCTGGGCAAGACGACCCTCGCCTTCATTCTTGGGCAGGAGCTCGGGCGCAACGTGCGGGTGACGTCGGGCCCGGTGGTGGAGAAGGCCGGCGACCTGGCCGGGCTCCTGACAAACCTTGAGGACGGGGACCTTCTCTTCATCGACGAGATCCACCGCATCCCGAAGACCGTGGAGGAGTACCTCTACTCAGCGATGGAGGACTTCCGGATAGACATCATGATCGACCAGGGCCCGAACGCGCGCAGCGTGCGCCTCACGCTGCCCAAGTTCACGTTGATCGGCGCGACCACGCGCTCGGGTCTGCTGACGGCGCCGCTGCGCTCGCGCTTCACGCTTCAGACCCGCCTCGACTACTATGACCGGCCGACGCTCGTGTCGATCGTGCGCCGCACCTGCGCCCTGCTCAAGGTCTCGATCGACGAGGGCGGCGCCGCCGAGATCGCCCGCCGCGCGCGCGGAACACCTCGCGTGGCCAACAATCTCATCAACTTCGTGCGCGACTTCGCCCAGGAGCGGGCTCAGGGGGCGATCACGCGCGACGTCGCAGCGGCGGCGCTCGAACTCCTTGAGATCGACAGCGCGGGGCTCGACGAGATGGACAAGCGCATGCTGCGCACCATGGCCGAGAACTACCGGGGCGGCCCGGTGGGCATGAGCACGATCGCGGTCGCCGTGGGCGAGGAGGCCGAGACCCTGGAGGAGGTCCATGAGCCGTTCCTGATCCAGGAGGGTTATCTCCAGCGCACGCCCCAGGGCCGCGTGCTGACCGACAGGGGCTACGCCGCGGTCGGCCTGCAGCCGCCGATCGCCCCGGCCTCCCCTGCCTAGCGGGCGGGCGCCGGGCGGCCGGCGGAGAAGACCCAGGCGCCGGGCTCCGCGCGGCGGGCAAGAAGAGCCCGCGTCATCGGGATCAGCTCGAAGCGCAGCCAGTACCCGAGCCCGAGCGAGGCCTGACACGTCCCCATGAACCCGAGCCAGAGGGCGCGTGCATTGTCCTGGTCGCCCCGCGTCGGAGGGAAAAGCGAGGGAAACGCGGCCGGAATCGCCTCCATGGCGAGGCCGATCACCACAAACGCGCACGCGTGGGCGCCGTTCATGTCTTCGGGGCATTCGGAGGCAGCGGAGAGACGTTGCATCCATCCGGAGTAGCCTCCGCCGTGCCAACCCGATTGCAATATCCTTAGTCGTTGCGGCTCAATATACCTATGAATACACGGGTACCCCCGAGTCACCGCGATCGCGCAAAATGCACCGGCCGGCGACTCTCATTCGTGCAGGCTGCAAGGTGACGGTCAGAGGTCCCCGAGCTGGGGACGCAGCACGATCTCCTCCACCACCGTCCTGCGCGACATGCGATAGAGCGCAAGGAAGGCCTGGGCCACATCCTCGGCCGGCATCATCCGGGCGGCAGGCACCCCGCTACCCTTCCACGACGGCGAAACCGTGGCCCCGGGATGGACGCAGCACACCCGAACGCCCTTGTCCTTGAACTCGAGCCGGATCGACTTGGAGAGGCCGGCCACACCGAACTTCGCCGCGGTGTACGCCGGGGACCCGGGATAGGCGGTGATCCCCGCGATCGACCCCATGTTGAAGATGTCCCCGCGCCGGCGCTTGAGCATGGCCGGAGCGAAGGCCTTGGTCACCAGAAACAGGCTGCGCAGGTTCGCGGCGATCGTGCGGTCGAAGTCCGCGACCGTGGTCGAGAGGAACGGCGCGGCGATGTACTTGCCGGCGTTGTTCACGAGCACGTCGGCGGCCCCGAAGCGCAGTCGCACGGCACCCTCGGCGCGCGCGACGTCGGCCTCGTCGGTGACGTCGCACGGGAACGCCTCCGCAACGGCGCCCAGTCGCTCGCAGGACCGGGCGACCGAGGCGAGGTTGCGCGCGCTGCGCGCCAGGAGCGCAAGCCGCACACCGGGCACGGCCTCGGCGAAGGCGCGCGCGATGGCGGCCCCGATGCCCTGGGAGGCTCCGGTCACGACGACGAGGGGGGTGGGTTTGCGGGTGGGCATGGGAGGTTGCGCCGCGGTTAGCAGACGAGCGACGCGAAGTCAGAGAACGCGGCGGTGAAGCCGCCCTTCACGCCCTTGCAGATGACGCTGACGGCGTCGTGCGAGTGCAGGGACTCGAGGTGCGAGCAGGCGATCTGGAAGTCCGCGATCCGCTTGTCCGCGTCGAACGCCCGGTAGAGCAGCCTCGCCGCGTCCTCGACGAACTTGAGATGGGCGCCGTTCAGCTCGGCGAACGCCTGCTCGTCCTCGCGCTTGACCATGACCTGCGTCTCGGTGCTGAGCGCGCCCGCGCAGAGTTCCTGGAGGTCCTCGATCCAGATCTTGCGGCCCGGCCGAACCTCGACCGTGATCCGCGCCTTGCTGCGCTGTGAATGGGGAACCCCGTAAACCCCCCTCACGTCGAGCGCGTGCTCGGTGAGTTCAGCAGAGCACGGGCACGCCGAGGAATACACGAAGTCGAAGTGCATGAAACGCCGGTAGAGGCCGGCATGCGTCACGACGCCCTCGATCCCTACCTTGTAGAACTGGTAGCCCTTCAGGCCGCTGCGAAGGCTCGTCTGGACGATCGGGTACGAGAAATCCAGGCGCAGGCGCGCGTCCTTGCTCTCCACCCGCCGCAGGTACGACTTGAGGATGCTGCCGATGTGCTCGGCGGTGAACACGCCCTTGCGGTGGTCGTAGAACGACCGGACGATGCGGCTCATGTTGATCCCCTTCAGCTCCGCCTCCAGGGACACCGTGCCGGTCACGCTCGTCTCGAGGGTCAGCGTACCGCCCTCGCGCCTGCGGTATTTCAGCGGCAGCTTGAAGTTCGACACGCCGACCTGCTGGATTGGAACATTCGAGCCCTGGATCGCGCTGTGCGAGGCCTCCATCATGTCCGGCATGGACGCCTTGTAGGCGGCCGACGGGCGGAACGCCGCGTCGTAGCCGCGGCTGATCCGGGCCTTGGCCCCGGCGGCGGTATCATGGAGGTACATCGTCTTCTTCTTTGTCATGGGAGCGGATCGGGGCCTCGGTACTCGGCAAAGTTGCGGGGCGTCTCGTAGAGTCGAACGCTGTAGAGGACGCCCGCCCTCACGCGGGGGGCTATCCGGCCCCAGAACGCGACCGCCAGGTTCTCGGCGGTGGGAATCACGCCCTTAAGGAAGTCCACGTCCTTGTTGAGGTTCTGGTGGTCGCAGGGTACCACCACCGCGGCCTCCACGATGCGCTTCAACTCGCCCAGATCGACCACGTAGCCGGTCTCGGGGTCCGGCCGGCCACGCACTGTCACCTCGAGGACATAGTTGTGTCCGTGGCCATTCGGGTTGGAGCAGGGGCCGAACGTCCGCCGGTTCCAGGCCTCGGAGCGCGCAGGGTTGAAGAGGCGGTGGCCGGCATTGAAATGCACCTGCCGCGTGACGTACACGTCACCGGCCGAGGGATTGTTCGCTCGCTTTGGCATTGGGAACCAAGATGTAACACGACTCCGGGCGCGCGGTCAACCGGGCGCTCCCAAATTCCATTGCAGCGTGCCCGGACGGGCTTGAAGCTCCTCATCGCCCATGAGGTTTTGCATCCTTAGCAGCGGGAGCTCCGGCAACAGCGCCATCGTCGTGACCGAGGGCACCCGCATCCTGCTCGATGCGGGTTTCTCGGCGCGGCGACTGGGCTCGCTGTTGGCGTCCGCAGGGGAATCTATCGAGCGGGTGGAGGCCGTCTTCATCACGCACGAGCACAGCGACCACTCCTCGGGCGTCGAGAGCCTGAAGAAGTACCCGCACCTCAAGTTCTTCGCCAACTCGGCCACGGCAAGGGCGATCCAGAGGAACCTGAGCTGGACCCCCCAGTGGCAGATCTTCCCCACCGGGCAAAAGTTCAGGTTCCAGGACATCGACGTCGAGAGCTTCTCCATCCCCCACGACGCCCAGGACCCCGTGGGATTCCGCTTCACGAGCGGCCTGGACGACCTGTTCTCGCCCCGAAGGACCCTGACCTGGGTGACCGACCTTGGGCACGCCCCGCAGGGCGTGCGCGACCGCATCCGGGAGTCCGACGTCCTCGTCGTCGAAGCGAACCACTGCGCGCGCATGCTCGAGGCCGACCCGAAGCGCTCCTGGACCCTGAAGCGCAGGATCGGCGGCCGGCACGGCCACCTCTCCAATGAGAGGATGACCGAGCTCCTGGCCAGCGTCGCCAGCCCGCGCTGGAGGCGGGTCTACCTGGCCCACCTGTCGCGCGACTGCAACTCGAGGGGAGCCGTGGAGCAGGCGCTCGACCAGCTGCGCACAGTCCTTTCCTGCGAGTTCTCGATCGTCGGCCACGGCGAGGGAACCCCCTTCTACGAGCTTTCGTAGCCCTACCCGCCCGTCCCCATGCCCACCATGAACATGCGCCGAACCAAGATCATCTTCACGCTCGGGCCCGCGACCGAGAGCGAGGAGATGCTCTCAAAGCTGATCGAGGGGGGCGCCGACATCGTGCGCCTCAACATGGCCCACGCGAGCCACGACTGGACGCGCATGATCATCAAGCGCATCCGCTCCGTCTCGGCCAAGGTCTCACGCGACGTCGCGATCATGATGGACATCAAGGGGCCCGAGATCAGGACCGGGGACCTGGCGGTGCCGATCGAGCTACAGCCCGGCGAGATCTTCGACTTCACGGTGCGTCCCGGAGGCCAGCGCGACTCGGCAGAGGAGATCAGGTCGGTGGACGTGAACTACAAGGACCTGCTGAACGACATCAACGTGGGCGACACGGTGCTCGTCGACAGCGGGCTGATCCGGCTGGAGGTGCTCCAGAAGGACAACGCCCACATCCGCTGCCGGGTGCTGATCCCCGGGGAGCTCAAGTCGAGGCGCCACATCAACCTGCCAGGCGTGAAGGTGAACCTGCCGTCGTTTACCGAAAAGGACCGGGGCGACGCCACGGTCGGCATCGAGGAGGGCATCGACTTCCTCGCCCTCTCCTTCGTGCGGGAGGCCTCCGACATCACGAATCTGCGCGAGTTCCTGGCCGAGCGGAAGTCGGGGGCGCGGATCATCGCCAAGATCGAGGACCAGTCCGCGATCGCGAACCTAGACGAGATCGTCCGGGCCTGCGACGCCCTGATGGTCGCCCGCGGCGACCTCGGCATCGAGTGCCCCTTCGAGGACCTGCCAGTGATCCAGAGGCGCGCGGTGAAGGCCTGCATCTCCGAGGGCAAGCCCGTCATCATCGCGACGCACATGCTCGAATCGATGATCTCCCAGCCGGTGCCCACGCGCGCGGAGATCACGGACGTAGCGAACGCCGTGTACGAGCAGGCAGACTGCGTGATGCTCTCGGGGGAGACCACCGTCGGCAAGTACCCGCTCGAGTGCGTACAGATGCTCGACAAGATCGCGCGGCGGATCGAGGTCGAGGAGGACCCGGGGCGCGGGCCGGCCTCGGTGTTCACCCCGGAGAAGATGAAGGTGCTGCACTCCGCCGTGGTGCTCGCCAACGAGCTTCCCAACTCGAAGATTGTCACCTTCACGAGACTCGGGTTCATGGCGGGGGGCCTGGCCGCGCTCAGGCCCGTGCGCTCGCCGATCCTCGCGTTCACGCCCGTGCCCGAGACCTTCAGGCAGCT
This sequence comes from uncultured Opitutaceae bacterium, assembly GCA_903919205.1. Taxonomy (GTDB): domain Bacteria; phylum Verrucomicrobiota; class Verrucomicrobiia; order Opitutales; family Opitutaceae; genus Palsa-1447. The sequence continues at coordinate 16,527 of CAIXHE010000093.1, forward strand.
GCGCATCATGCGCTCGGTGGAGCCGATCCTGATGCCGTTTGCCGCCGAGCCGGCCGACACGATCGAGGACGCCATGGGATGGCTCAGGCGCATGGGATACGTGTCTCCGGGAGACAAGTTGATCATCGCCACCGACATCGTCGTGCAGGACCGGCTGGTCGACAGCATCCAACTTCGGACTGTAAGATAGGCCTGAGGCGCAAAAACGTGTAAAATGGCGCTCCGGCCTGTCACCGGAAACGAATTTGCGCGTCTAATGGACATGCAAGCTCCAGCCTCGGGTATGCGCCCCGGTATCCGCCTGACCGCCCTTCTGCTCGCGCTGGCCCTCACGGGAGTCGCCGCCAGGGCCGACCTGCCGAGGCTGGGAAACCTCTCGACGCGGGGCCCCGTGGGCACCGGCGCGAACATCATGATCGCGGGCCTGGTCATCGGGCCGGGCACACCGGAGACCGTGCTGATCCGCGCCGTCGGCCCGGCGCTGACGGCCCTCGGGGTCAGCGGCGCCCTGGATGCACCGGTGCTGGCCCTCTACGACTCGGGCGGCAACCTCGTGACGAGCAACCAGGGCTGGGGCAACGGCAACGCTACGGCGGCCGTGATGAGCCAGGCCGGTGCCTTCCCTCTGCCCGTCGGGAGCAACGACAGCGCGCTCGTGGTGACTCTCTCGGCGGGATCCTACACCGCCCAGGTCTCCGGAGCGGGCGGCACCACGGGCATCGCCCTGCTCGAGGTCTACGAGGTCGGCACCGTCTCCACGACGGCCCACCTTATCAACCTCTCGACCCGCGGGACGGTCGGCACGGGAGGCAACATCATGATCCCCGGCATCAACCTAGGGGCCGGATCCAGCACGCGCACGCTGCTGATCCGCGCCGCCGGGCCGGCGCTCGTGCCCCTCGGGGTCACGGGGGCCCTGGCGGACCCCGCCATCACCCTGGTCGACTCCAAGGGCGCGACCATCGCCAGCAACGACAACTGGGGTACCCCGGTGGGGGAACAGCCGGACGCCGTGGAGATGACCGCCGCCTTCGCCCAGGCGGGCGCCTTCGCCTTCGCCCAGGGGAGCCTCGACTCGAGCCTGGTGGTCTCGGTCGGCACGGGCTCGTACACGGTGCTGGTGAGCGGCACCAACGCCACGACCGGCATCGCCCTGGTGGAGGTCTACGACATCACCCCGGCGGCCCAGGCGGGCCCCGAAACGGTCACCCTGACGGCTTCCGTCCCAAGCGCCGATGACAGCGGAACCAACAACGGGGCCTTCGCGGTGCAGCGCACCGGCGACACCAGCAGCCCCCTCACCGTGAACTACACCGTGGGCGGCTCGGCGGTGAACGGAATCACCTACCAGCCCCTGTCCGGAACCGTCGTGATTCCCGCCTACACGAGCTCCGCCACGATCCCGGTCGACCCCGAGGGATCGCTCGCGCCCGCCTCGACCAGCACGGTGACCCTCACCCTGAGCCCGAGCAGCGCCTACGTGGTCGGCGCGGCCAGCTCGGCAAGCGTCACCATCACCAACCTCGCGCCCACCCTGTACACGACCTCGATCCGCCCGACGTCGTCGGCCCCCGGCTCCACGGGCTACGGCGTCGCGTCCATCCTGCTGAGCGCGAACGGCCAGGTGGCGAGCGTGAGCCTCTCTTTCAACAACCTGTCCTCGGACGAGGTGGTCGCGCACCTGGCGATCGGGGGCGACACGAACAACGGCACGTACGTGCTCAACCTGCCGGACGGCAACGTCTCGAACATTCCCTGGTCGCCCACGGCCACGGGCCAGTACACGACGGCCCAGGTGATCGCGGCGCTGACCTCAGGCAACCTCTTTGTCGAGGTCGACAGCTCCACGTATCCGAGCGGCGAACTCGGCGGCCAGTTCATCGCGAGCACCGGCTCCCAGTCCTTCACGCCGCCCCCCCCGGCCCCGTCCATCAACCTCTCGAGCGTGTCGAACCAGGACGCCCCGCGCTTCCTCACGCAGGCGACGTTCGGGCCGACCGCCTCCGAAATCACGAACCTCCAGTCGCAAGGGTACTCCGCCTGGATCACGAGCCAGATGTCGCTTCCCGCCACCTCGCACCGCTCGGCCACCGACGCGGACTTCGCGGCGTACCCGGCCTCGGGGCAGACGAGCGCCAGCCAGAACAACCGGCAGGCCGCGTGGTGGAAGATCTCACTGCAGGCCCCCGACCAGCTTCGCCAGAGGGTGGCGTTCGCCCTGAGCGAGATCCTCGTCATCTCGGACGTCGCATCACAGCTCAACGGCCAGGCCGACGGGGTGGCCAGCTATTACGACCTCCTTGCCAACGACGCCTTCGGCAATTTCCGCCAGCTGCTCCAGGACGTGACCCTCAGCCCCGCGATGGGCAACTACCTGAACATGCTGCACAACGCCAAGGCGAACGCCGCCAAGGGAACGAGCGCCGACGAGAACTACGCCCGCGAGGTGCAGCAGCTCTTCACGATCGGGCTGAACCAGCTCCAGCCCGACGGGACCCTCAAGCTGGACGCGAACGGCCTGCCGATCCCGACCTACGACCAGGCGGAGATCGTGCAGACCGCGAACGTCTTCACGGGCTGGGGCTATTACTCGGCGGCCACGAGCCCGAGCTTCTACGGATCGGCGGCCGACTTCGGCGATCCCATGATGGCCTACCCGTCCTACCATGACGAGACGGCGAAGACGGTGGTGAACGGCCTCGTGATCCCCGCCAACCAGACGCCCGCCGCCGACCTGAAGATGGAGCTCGACGCGCTCTTCAACCACCCGAACACCGCACCTTTCATCTGCCAGCAGCTGATCCAGCGGCTGGTGACGAGCAATCCCAGCCCCGGCTACGTGTACCGCGTGGCGCAGGTCTTCGCGAACGACGGCTCGGGCAGCCGGGGCAACCTCGCCGCCGTGGTCAAGGCGATCCTTCTAGACTACGAGGCGCGGTCCCCCACCGTCACGACCGACGCCGGCTTCGGCAAGCTGAAGGAGCCCTTGCTTCGGGTCACGCAGCTCTACCGGGCGTTCAACGCGGCCTCATCCGAGGGCCGCTACCCGATCTTCAGTGCCCAAAACAGCCTGGGCGAGGCGGCCCTGCGCTCCCCCACGGTGTTCAACTTCTTCGAGCCCGGCTTCGTGCAGCAGGGCCCGCTCGCGAGCGCCGGCCTCTACGCCCCGGAGTTCCAGATCACGACTGCGGACACGGCCATCAGCGTTCCGAACTACATCTACTCCGCCATCTACACGTCCTCCAGCCCGAGCAGCTCCACCGTGGTGCTCGACCTGAGCGCGCTCTCCGCAAACTCGACGAACCCCACGGCCATGGTGGCGACGCTCAACCAGCTGCTGTGCGCCAACCAGATGAGCACCGCTACCCAGCAGCAGATCGTTTCCGCCCTCCAGGCGGCCCCCAGCAGCACCACCCCGGCGCAACTCGCGCAGATGGCCCTCTACCTAACAGCAACCTCGCCCGACGCAGCCGTCCAAAAATGAGCCTCCACACCGATCTCTCACGCCGGCGTTTCATCGGTCAGGCCTGCTCCGCGGTGGGCGCCACCGGGATGCTCTCGGCCCTCGCGCAGCTTCGCATGATCGGCGCCCTGGCCGCCGACGCGAACCCCTCGGGCTACAAGGCGCTCGTCTGCCTGTTCCTCTACGGGGGCAACGACTCCAACAACCTGCTGGTGCCGACCGACACCACGAACTACCAGCTGTATGCGACCGACCGCACGGTGCTAGCCCTTCCCCAGGCTAACCTGCTGCCGATCAGCCCGAAGACCTACAGCGACGGCCGCACCTGGGGCCTCCATCCCTCGCTCGTGGAGGTGCAGCAGCTCTTCTCGCAGGGCAAGCTGGCACTGCTGGCGAACACCGGGACGCTGGTTCAGCCGGTGACCCTTGCCCAGTACAACTCGGGCACGGTGGCGCTTCCGCCGCAGCTGTTTTCGCACTCCGACCAGCAGGTGCAGTGGCAGAGCAGCGTGCCGGACCAGCTCTTCACGACGGGATGGGGCGGGCGCCTCGCGGACATCGTGAACTCCCTCAACTCGAACCCGAAGATCTCGATGTCGGTGAGCGTCGCCGGCGAGAACTCCTTCCAGGTGGGCAACACGGTGGCGCAGTTCGCCGTGAACCCGAGCGGGGCTACGGTGCTTTCGGGCACCAGCGGCTCGACCCTCGCCACCGCCCGCTACGCCGCTCAGCAGACGATCCTCAACCAGCAGGAGCAGAACCTCTTCGAGGCGGCCTTCGGCGGCATGACGTCGAGCTCGATCGCCGACAGCCAGCTGCTCAACTCGATCCTCGCGACGGCGCCCGCCCTCACCACGACCTTCCCGACCACAAGCATCGCCGGGCAGCTGAAGATGATCGCGCGCATGATCGGCGTCGCGCCGCAGCTGGGCCTGACCCGCCAGGTGTTCTTCGCCAGCGCAGGCGGCTTCGACCTGCACTCCGACCAGCTGGGAGCCCATGCCACCCTCTTCACGCAGCTCAGCCAAGCCCTGAACGCCTTCTCCTCGGCGACGGCCGAGCTGGGCGTGCAGAACCAGGTAACCACCTTCACCGCCTCGGACTTCAGCCGCACGTTCAACACGAACGGGACGAACGACGGGACGGCGGGCTCCGACCACGGCTGGGGCTCCCACCACATGATCCTCGGCGGCGCGGTCAAGGGCGGCGACGTCTACGGGCAGGTGCCGCTCCTCGAGCTGGGCGGGCCCCAGGACACCGGCCGCGGCCGCTGGATCCCGACGACCAGCGTCGATGAGTACTCGGCGACGCTCGCGAACTGGTTCGGGGTCAGCGCGTCGAACCTGCCGGTGGTGCTCCCGAACATCGGGCGGTTCGCGACCTCCAATCTCGGCTTCATGGGCTAGGCCCGGGGCCATGGACCCTCAGCGCATCCGCACGGGGCTGTTCGGAGGGGCGATCCTGCTCGGAGTCGTCGTGATTCTGCTGGTGCTGCGGCCCCGCCTGGGTCCCGTGAGCCGGGGCCTCTCCGCGCTCGAGAGGCGCGCGCCCCTTTCGGCCGCGGCGCTGCCCCCCGTTAAGGCCGCGCCCGCGGCCGCGCCCCTGGCCGAGGAGCCGTCGCGCCTGGCCGAGGGCCTCAACGCCCCGGACGGGGACGTCACGCGCGACCTGCGGATCGTCAGCCAGATCTTCAGCGCCTACCGGAGCGCCCTGCGGACGGGAAACCCCGTGGGCGAGAACGCAGAGATCACGGCCGCGCTCAGGGGCCGCAACAAGCTTGGCTTCGAGTTTATACCCCCGGGTGTGCCTGCAGTCGACTCGAAGGGTCAGCTCTGCGACCGCTGGGGGACCCCCTATTTCTTCCACCAGGTCTCGGGATCCGTGATGGAGATCCGCTCGGCCGGTCCCGACCACACGCTCTGGACCTCCGACGACGTGGTCTTCAGGCCCTGAAGGGCCCTGCGCCCCGTCCTCCCGGACGCCGATTGACGGAACCCCCGATTGGCGTTCACTTTGGGCAGGCGCATGCCTGGCCCTATGGATAACAACCCAATTCCCGTCACCGTGCTCACCGGCTTCCTTGGGGCCGGCAAGACGACGCTCCTCAACCGCATCCTCTCCGAGAACCACGGGCGCAAGCTCGCGGTGATCGAGAACGAGTTCGGGGAGGTGGGGGTGGACAACCAGCTGGTGATCCAGAGCGACGAGGAGCTCTTCGAGATGAACAACGGCTGCATCTGCTGCTCGGTGCGCGGCGACCTGATCCGCATCCTGGGACGGCTGCTCAAGCGCAAGGACCGCCTGGACGGCATCCTGATCGAGACCACCGGCCTCGCCAACCCCGGGCCCGTGGCCCAGACCTTCTTCTCGGACGACGAGATGCGCCGGAGCTTCCGCCTGGACGGGATCGTCACGGTGGTCGACTCGAAGCACGTGTCCGGCCACCTGGACGCGGGCGACGAGTCGGTCAAGCAGCTAGCGTTCGCGGACGTCATCGTGCTCAACAAGACCGACCTGGTGTCCGCCGCCGAACTCGAGGCACTCGAGGCGCGCATCCGCAAGATCAACGCGGTGGCCCGGATCCAGCGGGCCCGCGACTGCGACGTGCCGCTCGAGCGGGTGCTCGACATCGGGGGCTTCAACCTGGACCGGGCCACCGGCCTCGACCCCAAGTTCCTGGAGCCCGAGTATCCGTTCGAGTGGGCGGGCGTCTATCCCCTGAGGGCGGGCGTCCACGAGCTCGTGATCGGCCACGGAGACGATCACGACCATGGTCACGACCACGACCATGACCACGGGGACGGCCACCACCACCATCACCACGGAAACCCGGACGAGCTCGACGTGGTCGTCCTTCCCGTCGCCTCGGCGGGGGAGGCCGACGTGGCGGCCGCGCGGGACCTGGCGGTCAAGGCCTTCTCGGACTGGGAGCATCGGGTCGAGGAGGGGGGCGCGCTCGCTCCCGGGTCCTCGCTCCACCGCCTGCTGCTCAAGGAGGGCAACGGCCGGTATCGCCTGGACGTGGGGTCAGCGGGCTCCTACGCCGTCTTCGAGGGATGCGGGGAGGACCCGCTGCACATCCTCGAGGACGGGCAGACCGTGAAGCCCGAGTGGCAGGCGGACTTCCACGCAGCTCACGAGCACGCCGAGAGCGTGACGTCGGTCGGGATCCAGCAGGCCGGCGAACTTGACGGCCGGCGGCTCAACGAGTGGATCAGCGGCCTCTTGCGCACCCAGGGCAACGACATCTACCGGATGAAGGGCGTCCTCGTGGTCAAGGGCAGCACCAAGCGCCTGGTCTTCCAGGGCATCCACATGCTCTTCGACGCCAAGTTCGACCGGGAATGGGGCGACGGGGCGCGGGTCAACAGCCTGGTCTTCATCGGCAGGAACCTGGACCGCACGGCGCTCAACGAGGGCTTCAAGGCGTGCCTGGCCGGCTGAGGGGCCCATGCAGCTGACCAAGCACTGGGCCGCGCAGCTCGACGACTACGTGATCGACCTGGCGTGGTCGCCGGACGGCGCCACCCTGGCCGCCGCCTCCGCCTCCGGGCCGCTCATCCTCTTCGCCCATGGGAGCGGGGAACGCCGGGCGGAGCTGCCCGGCCACGAGGGCGGCGCGAATGCGATTTCCTGGCAGCCGGGCGGCACGGTCCTCGCGAGCGGCGGCCAGGACGGCTGCGTCAAGCTCTGGGACGGCGTGTCAGGGCAGCACGTGGCGACGGCGGCCCTCGGGCGTGCCTGGGTGGAGCACCTAAGCTGGAGGCCCGGAGGCGCGGCCCTGGTCCTGGCCGCGTCGGCTGGCAGGAAGCTCTTCTTCCTGAACCCGGACGCCTCGGTGCGCCACGCGTTCCCGGACGCCCCCAAAACCCTCTCCGCGCTCGCCTGGCACCCGCGCGGCGCCTGCGTGGCGGCGGCGTACTTCGGCGGGGTCGCCCTCTGGGACGGGGACGACGCCGTGTCCCAGAAGGAGTACCCCTACGGCAACGGGATCCATACGCTCGCCTGGTCGCCCGACGGGCGATGGCTCGTCTCGGGCAACCAGGATCCTAGCGTGCACCTGTGGATGCCCGAGAGCGACGTGGAGCTGCAGATGAGCGGCTACGAGGGCAAGGTGCGGCACCTCTCGTTTGATCCCACCAGCCGATGGCTCGCCACGAGCGGCAGTCCGGACGCCTGCATCTGGGACTGCTCCGGCCCGGGACCCGAGGGACGCGAGCCGGTGATGCTCCCCCACTCCGCCCCGGTGTGCGGCGTCGCCTTCCAGCGGGGCCACGGGCTCCTCGCGACCGCGGCCGGCGACGGCTCCCTCATCCTCTGGAGCCCCGAGCGCCGCCAGCCGCTGCGGGCCACCGTCAAGATGCCGGCGCCCGCCACTGCCCTCGCGTGGTCGCCGGACGACGCCTACCTGGCCGTAGGCTCGGCGAAGGGCGTCGTGTACGTGCTGCGCTGCGAGTCATGACGCAGGGCGACTTCCTGGGGATCCCGGCCACGCTCTGGCAATCGCTCGGCCTGACGGCCGAGCTCGCCCTGGTGACGACGGTGATCCTGGGCGTCGTCGGGCTGCCCCTTGCACACTGGCTGAACACCTCGCGGACGTGGGCCGCCCCGGTGATCGAGACGCTGGTCGCGCTTCCTCTCGTGCTGCCCCCGACCGTGATCGGCTTCTACCTGCTGATCGCCTTCTCGGTCGACCATCCCCCGGGCAGCTGGTGGCTCGCTCTCTCGGGCCGCTCGCTCGCGTTCACCTTCCAGGGCCTGGTGATCGGCTCGGTCATCTACTCGCTGCCCTTCGCGGTGCAGCCCTTCCAAGTCGCTCTGCGCGCGGTTCCCCGAGAGCTCCTCGACGCGTGCGCCGCCCACGGAGCGCCGCCCTGGAGGGTGTGGACCCGGGTGCACCTCCCGCTGGCCTCGCGAGGCATCGTGGCGGGGCTCACGCTCGGGTTCGCGCACACGCTCGGGGAGTTTGGCGTCGTTCTCATGATCGGCGGGGCCATACCCGGGGTCACCAAGGTGGCGAGCATCGCGCTCTACGACGAGGTGCAGAGGCTGGAGTACCCGGGTGCGCACGCCTTCGCCGCCCTCCTGCTGGCCCTCTCCTTCGTGCTGATCCTGGCCGCGACGCTCCTGCGCCGCCGCCATCCGGCACCCTAGGCGTTGCCCCCTGCCCGGGAGAGGCCGAACACCGCGTCGGCATAGTCGGCGGCGCTGAAAGCCTGGAGGTCCTCCGGCTGCTCTCCCAGCCCCACGTAGAAGATGGGGATGCGCAGCTCGCGCCAGATGCCCACCAGGGCGCCGCCGCGGCTGGTGCCGTCCAGCTTGGTCACGATCAGCCCCGTCAGGCCGAAGCTCTTGTGGAACGCCCGCGCCTGCTCGATCGAGTTCGACCCCAGCGAGCCGTCGACGACGAGCCATGCGTGGTGGGGGGCGGAGGGGTCGATCTTGGAGACCACCCGCCGGATCTTCGAGAGCTCCTCCATCAGGTTGCCCTTGGTGTGGAGACGCCCCGCTGTGTCGACGATCACCCAGTCGCGGCCGCGGCTGCGGCCCGCCTGCACCGCGTCGAACGCCACGGCCGCAGGGTCCGCACCCGGCTTGTTCGAGACGAGCTCGAGGTCGAGCCTCTCGCTCCATGCGCGCAGCTGGTCGATCGCCGCGGCCCGGAACGTGTCGCAGGCTGCGAGCAGCACCGTTCCGCCGTCCTGCTTGAACCTCCAAGCGAGCTTCGCGGCGGTGGTCGTCTTGCCCGAGCCGTTGATGCCGATCAGCACGACGACCGTGGGCGACGAGGCCGCCCGGGTTAGCCGTCCCTCAGATCCGGAAAGCGCGCGCTTGAGCACCTCGGAGGCGATGACCGCCGCCTCGGAGCCGCGCAGCGCCTTGTCCTTGCGGGAGGCGGACTTGATCTCCTCGAGGATCTCGCCGGTCGTCTGCACGCCAAAGTCCGCGGCGTAGAGCGCTTCCTCGAGCGTGCCGAGCGAGGAGGCGTCGATCGCGCGTCCCCCGAAGAGCCCCTGGGTCTTGGAGGCAATGGCCGAGACCGTCTTCGACAGCCCCTCCCTGAACTTCTTGAATAGCGAGAGCACGGGCCCTTGGGAACGCTCCCGCGCGCTAGTCGGAGGCCTTCCTCGAGTCGCGGCCCAGCTGGTCCTTCAGGCGGTCGAGGATGCCGTTGATGAACCGCTTGGAATCGGCATTCGAGAACTGCTTGGAGATGTCGATCGCCTCGTTGATCGAGACCACCGGGGGTATGTCCTTGCGGAAGAGCATCTCGAACATAGCGATGCGCAGGATCGCCAGGTCGATCTTGGCGATGCGCTCGAACTCCCAGTTCTGGGCAAGCACCCGGATCTGGGCGTCGATCGCGGCCTGGTTCTTGATCACGCCGTCGATCAGCTGCTCACCGAAGGCGTAGTGATCCCGGGGCTGCTCCTGGCCCTCGAAGAAGACCCTCAGGTCGTCCGTCAGGTTATCGGGCGTGTTGATGCTCCAGGCGTACAGGTATTGTAGGGCCGCGACCCGGCCGTCGTGCCTCTGGGCGTACTGGGCCTTGCTCATGTTGAGAGCCCCCTGCGGAGGGCCGCCATCGAGACCGCCGCCACGGCGAACTCCGAGCCCCGGTCGATCCGCCCTGAGCACCGCGCGCGCGCCTGGGCCGCGTTCTCGGCAACGATGATCCCGTTGATGACCGGGACCCGCGAGGAGAGCGAGACGTCCATAAGGCCCTGGGTGGCTGCATGGGCGATCAGCTCATAGTGGATCGTGCCACCCCGAATGATGACGCCGAGCGCGATCACGGCATCCGGCCGGCGGCGCCCTGCCAGGAGCGCGGCCGCCAGCGGCAGCTCATTGGAGCCCGGCACCCGCACCACCGTGATGTTGCGCCGCCTGACGCCCGCGGCCTCCAGGCCGCCCAGGACGCCCGAGAGCAGAGCTCCCACGTAGCGCTCATTGAAGCGCGCGGCCGCTATCGAAATCTTGAAGCCTGAGGCGTCGACGGCCTCGGGCTGGGGTGAATCGCCACTCATGCAATCTCGAGAGGAGAACCGGGGCTCGGCAATCCGCAACATGAATTCGCGCGATACTTGACCAGGTCCGCGATCGATATCAGCCGCAGCCCGAAACGCTTCTTGAATTCCAATATCTGCGGCAGCCGCGAAACAGAGCCGTCATCGTTCATCAGCTCGCAGAGCACGCCGCTCGGGTGGAGGCCCGCCATCACCGCCAGGTCCACCGCCGCCTCGGTGTGCCCCGGGCGCTCCAGCACGCCGCCCGGGCGCGCCAGGAGGGGAAAGACGTGTCCGGGCCGGGCCAGCTGCTCCGGGCGAGCGTCCGGGTCCCCGAGGAGCCGGATCGTGCGGGTGCGGTCCGCCGCGCTGATCCCGGTCGTGACGCCCTCCGCCGCGTCGACGCTGATCGCAAAGGCCGTGCGGTGCCGGTCCCGGTTGTCGACGACCATGGGCCCAAGGCCGAGCCGGTGGAGCACGTCTGGCTTCGCGGGAACGCAGATGATCCCGCTGCAGTGGCGGATCATGATCCCGATCGCCTCGGCGCTGGCCTTCGAGGCCGCCATGATCAGGTCGCCCTCGTTCTCGCGCCCCTCGTCGTCGGTGACGATCACCATCCGACCCGCGGCGATGTCGGCCACGGCCGACTCGATGGAGTCAAAGGGGGATGACGAGGAAAACATCCGGAGAACGTCTCTCCTAGGCGCCGCGGTGTCAACGACCCCTCCGAGGAGGCCCGGGCACCTCAGCCGCTGAAGTCCACGACGAACGACTCGGCGTAGTCGGGCCTGGCCTGGTCGAGGAGCGTGATGTGCAGCTTGAAGGAATGGGGCGGCTTGATCGCCCTGGGTGAGGAGAAGACGCTCGGCTCGCCGGCCGGCGTCAGCTGCGTGCGCTCGGGAAGAGGCTGGTAGTTCACGGGCCACCAGAAGACGGCCGAGGTGGCGTCGGCCGCCATGGGCTTCTTCTTCGCGTTGTAGAAGGTCATCACGAAGTTGTTGTCCTTGAGCTCGATTCCGAGCCACGTGCCATTGTCGCGGGCCACGGGCGTTCCCGCGATCTTGCCCACCTCGTCCTTGCCCTGGGGGGCCGGGGCGTCGTCGGCGAGGCCCGAGGGGACCCCCGCGAGGAGGGCGGCGAGGCATGCGAGAATCGCCAAGCGCTTCATGGCCATACCCTAGCCCTCCCCTTCCCGATCCGCAAGGCTGTTCCCGGTCTTCTGCCTGAGCCCGGCCTTCAGGGCGCGCCACCGCTCGAGGCGCTGCACGATGGCCGCCTCCGCGCCCACAGCCTTAGGCACATACAGGGATATTGGGCGCTCGAGGTAGTCCTGCCCGGAGACGGACTCGGGAAAATCGTGGGCATAGGCGTAGCCCCTGCCCTGCCCGAGCCTCTTGCTGGCCTGGCCCCCCTTGTCGCGGAGCGGCGCCGGCACGGCCTGGACCGGGGACTCGCTGAGCGCGCGATGCGCCTGCCCCAGCGCCAGGGTCGCCGAGTTGCTCTTGGGGGCCGTGGCTATGTAGAGGGTGGCGTGGGCGAGCGTCAGCTCCGCCTCGGGAAGGCCCACGAACTCCACGGCATGGTGGGCGGCGACGGCGAGCGGGAGTGCCTGGGGGTCGGCGAGCCCGACGTCCTCGCTGGCGAGGATCACAAGGCGTCGCGCGATGAAGCGGGGGTCCTCCCCGCCGGCCAGCATCTTGGCGAGCCAGTACATCGCCGCGTCGGGGTCTCCCCCGCGGCAGCTCTTGATGAAGGCTGAGATGGTATCGTAGTGCTCGTCCTCGTCCGCGTCGTAGCGGATGCGCCTCTCGCGGGCGAAGACCGCGAGGTCGTCCTCGCCGATCGCGGAGGGGCCCGCCTTGCCGAGGGCGATCACCTCGAGCGCGTTCAGGGCGCGCCGCAGGTCGCCGTCGCAGAACACCGCGAGCTCGGTGAGGATCCTGAGGTCCGCCGTGACGCCCAGCGCACCCAGGCCCCGCTCGGAGTCGCCTAGGGCAAGGCCGAGCACCTCGGCCACCTTGGCCGCCGCGAGCGGCTCGAGTCTGAACAGGTGGCTGCGCGAGAGCAGCGGGGGGTTCACGTAGAACCCGGGGTTGTGGGTCGTGGCCCCGATCAGCCTGACGACACCCTGCTCGACGTCCGGAAGCAACAGGTCCTGCTGGGTCTTGTTGAAGCGGTGCAGCTCGTCGATGAACAGGATCGTGCGCGCGGAGGGCTGCCTCCTCGCGGCCGCGAGGACGTCCCTCAGCTCAGCCGCGTTCGACATCACCGCGTTCACCCTGACGAAGCGGCTGCGCGTCTCGCGGGCGATGGCCTCGGCGATGCTCGTCTTGCCCGTGCCCGGCGGCCCGTAGAAGAGGAGCGAGCCGAACCGGTTCTGCGCCACGAGGCGCGACAGGAGGCTGCCGGGCCCGAGGATATGGTCCTGGCCCACGACCTCCGAAAGGCGCCTCGGCCTCATGCGCACCGCCAGCGGCAGCACGGCCCCCTCGGCGCCTGGGGCGGCGGCGCCGGCGGGGGCCGGTTCCGCCTCGCCGAAAAGATCGCCTTGGTCGGCTGCGTTCATGGGGGTGCGACCAATCTCCGTCGAATCGCCCTGGATGAGAAGCACTTTTGTCGTGTCATTGCCCACGCATTCCGCAACCGTACACAAGGACCATGAAAAGCGCGTACGAACTGGCGATGGAACGCCTCTCCAAGTCGGACACCGAGAAGGCCCCGGCGCTCTCGGGCGCACAGCGTGAGCGGCTTGCGGGCATCGACCGCGTGTACCAGGCAAAGATCGCCGAGAGGGAGATCTTCCTCAAGCAGCAGCTCGAGCAGGCCCTCTCCAGGCAGGACTCGGACGAGGTCGACAAAATCCGCAAGCAGATGGCCTCGGAGCGCGCCCGCCTCGAGGAGGACCGGGACGGGGAGAAGGAGCGCGTGCGCCGGGAGAAGCCCTAGGGCCCTAGCCCGAAAGCTCGAAGTCCGCGATCACCGGGAGATGGTCGGAGGCGCGGGAGTTCTCTATCGAGTGCCCGACGCAGCGAAGGCCCGAGTTGTAGAACACATGGTCCAGCACGAACGGCCGCCGGAGCCACGTCGGGACCTTGTACTGGACCGTCGCGTAGCCGAACTCGGCGAACTGCTCCACGAGCGACTCGTGCTCGCTCACGTTGAAGTCGCCACCGATGATCGTCGGGACATCCGAGGAGGCCAGGCGCTCGGCGACCAGGTCGCGCTGCCAGGGGAAGACCGTGCTGCTCGAGCCGAGCATGAAGAAGGCGAGCAGGTGGACGTTGTAGATCTGGACCTCGCGGCCGGCGATCACGGTCTTCGCGCCGATCATCAGCCGGTCGGTCGGGGTCGTCTTCTTGCCGCCGAACTCGAACTCGATCGCCGGCGAGGGCACGTCCGTGCGGAACGTCTCGATCAGCGGGGTCTTCGAGAAGATGGCCAGCCCGATTCCGAAGGGCAGCTCGCGGGGGTCGGCCTTCGGGTACGAGAACCAGCTGTCGTAACCGGCCAGCGCCTGCTTCAGGCGCGTGTAGTTGGGCGGAGGCTGGGTCTGTGCGCCGCCCACGTTGGCGTGCTCCACCTCCTGAAGCAGCACCAGGTCGGGATCGTGGCGGAGAATTTCCGCCACCGTCGCGCCAAGGTCGATCGGAGCAGCGTCCGGGGCCGTGTCGCTCCAGACCATCCCGAACTGCATATTGAACTGGAGGACCCTAAACATGCCGGTCGGCGCCGTTGTGGGGAAGAAGGGGAGAAAACCGCGCCATGATCAAGCTACGCCTACTAAGTGTCGACGCCATCGGGTTGCAGCAACTCTTAAGTGACGGGGCCCTCGAGGCCGGCCTCATTCAGGCTCGGCCGTGCCCTCGACCACCCAGTCGCGGGCATCGGGAACCTGCTCAAGGAAGCGCCTGAGGGCCGCCCCCAGGTGCTCGGCATAGCGGAAATGGGCGCCCATGCCGGTGCGCAACTCAGCCTCGTAGATGAACTTGTCGGCATGGGTGCCGTGCTCGAAGGGGGTCTGCGCCCCGAGCAGGAGGGAGTACACGTACGCGGGCGAACCCCACGCCATCAGCTCCCGGGTGAGCTGCATCTGGTCCCGGAGCAGCGCCTCGTGGTCCGAGGCGCGGATCTCCGGGGGCAGGTAAAAGCCCGCCTGGATCAGCGGGGTGTACCGGTGGCCGGTGCGGTGGCGGTTCAGGTCCCTTAGCTCGGCGAGAGCCATGTTGTTCCAGGCAAACGTCACCCGCATCCGCCGGGTCGCCTGGCCCTGCTGGCCATACCGGTTGGCGCGGTGCCGCAGGGATTCCGCGACGGGCTGGCCCTGAGCGAGCCAGGGCGGGGCGGCCAGGTCGGCGTGGACCCAGACCTCGTCGGCGAGCGGCGCGTGGCTCAGGCGCTCGAGCCCGAGTCGGATCGAGGCCGCGAGCTCCTGGCGCGCCTGCTCCTCGAAGGATTGCTCCGCGTGGCTGTGGCGCATGAGGCGCGGCGAGAGCTTGAGGAGCGCCTCCCGGATGAGCCCCGCGGCCCTTCGCGCCTCGGGGTTGGGGAGGGAGTCGAGGTGCTTCACGGTCTGCGCCCACATGCGCGAGGACTGCACGAGGCCCACGTTGGTGCGGGTGGCCAGGGGGATGAAATACCTCGCCCGGTCCAGGGCGTAATTCTTGCGGATGCGCGCGGCGACGGCGGGCTTCGCGTCCTTTGGCAGGCGCACGCGCTCGGGCTCGGAGACCGCCAGCGCGTCGAGTCGCGCGTACTCGGCATTGTAGGCCGCAAAGGCCCGCGAGATCACGTCGCGCCAGCGCCCCGCGAGTTCGTCGGGGATCCCAATTTCCGAGGCCTGCGGGATGTTCGCCGGGTCCATCGCGATGTACCGCGTGCTCGATTCCTGGCCATCGGCCATCTGGGAAATCTCGAAGAGCTTGTAGGCCAACCACATGGATAAACCGTCAAGCGCCACCGCAAGGCCCCCGGTGAGGCCGCCGATCGAGGCGTGGCCGTAGTCCACGAACTTGAGGATCCGGTCGATCGAGGCGTCCGGGTTCGTGACATCGACCTTTGCCAGGATGGCCGCGATGCCGTCGGTGCTCCGGGAGTAGCGGGCGAGCACCGACGCGAGGAGCTCCGGGGTCACCGTCGGCAAGTCCGCGGCGCTGGGGGGTGGGACGAGGGCGAGCCCGGTGACTTTCATGGGAGGCCCCCACTGAGGCAGCATTTGGATCTGGAAACAATTCCCGAAAGCCAAAATCCGCCGGACAGGGACTGCTCGGATGTAACATTTTCGCTCGAAAGACGTCTAAATCCGCATAGCCCTCTCCTCCATATGATCCGCTCCTCCAAGAAGCTCCCCGCACTGGCACTCATGACCCTGGCCGTGGCGTCCACCCCCGTGGTCGCGACGGCGGGAATCGACATCGGAGTCAACATCGGCATCCCCGAGGTTGTCATCCGCACTCAGCCCCCGGCCGATCGCATCGAGGTGATTCCCATGAGCCCAGGCCCGGACCACATCTGGATCCGAGGGCACTGGGTCTGGCACCACGAGCGCTGGGAATGGAAGGGCGGTTACTGGGAGGCGGTTCACCCCAATCAGGTCTGGATCTCCGGGCAATGGGTGCAGAAGCCGAACGGCTGGGTCTGGGTCGAGGGGCACTACGTCGTGCAGGCCCCTCCTGCGCCCCCTCAGCAGGGCCAGGTCGCCGAGGTGATCGCCAACGAGCCCCCGCCGCCGCCGATCACCGAGGTGGTGACGGTGGCCCCCGGTCCCGATTACTTCTGGGTCTCGGGCCACTGGCATTGGAGAGGCGGCTGGGTCTGGGTGCACGGGCACTACGACCGCCACCCCCATTTCCATCCCGGCGGAGCCTGGGTCGACGGCCACTGGGATCGACGCGGAGGCAATTTCGTCTGGGTCGAGGGCCACTGGCGCTAGGCCGGGTCCCTTCGCGAACCCCCTTCGGACGGGCCGGGCGCGAGCCCGGCCCTTTCAGCGTCCCGACACCCAGGCGCCGAGGGGGCCCTGGTAGAAGCCGAGCGCGACCGAGGCCGCCGCGAGGAGCGCGAGCGCCAGGCGGATCGCCAGTCCCCCCACGGGGCGTCCGGCTGCCGGGGGCGTCACGGGTGCCTCGTCGCTGAAGTAGACCGTGCGAATCCAGCCGAAATAGTAATAGATCGAGAGCACGACGCCCGCGATCGCCACCCCGAGGAGGCCGTAGTGGCCCGCCTTGAACGCCGCCACGAAGACGAAGAGCTTGCCCATGAAACCGGCGAGCGGCGGTATGCCCGCCAGCGAGCCGAGGCCGCAGGCGAGGACGCCCGCCAGGAAGGGGCGCTCCTTCCCGAGCCCAGCGAAGGAGCCGAGCTCCTGGTCGGCGTCGTCGGGCCCGGAGAGGACCGTCATGACGCCGAAGACCGCGAACGACGCGATCAGGTAGGCGAACAGGTAGAAGTAGACGGCTCCGGCTGCCCAGTTGACCCGGGACGCGGAGACCAGGGCGAGCAGGATGAAGCCTGCGTGCGACACGCCGGAGAGGCCGATCAGGCGCTTCACATTGTGCTGCTTGAGCGCCGCCAGGTTCCCGAAGAGGATCGTGGACGCCGCCATTGCCGAGAGCACGGGCACGACGAGCGAGTCGTAGGGGAAGAAGACCTCGGTGACGAGGATCAGCAGCACCACCACCCCGGCCGCCTTCGAGCCCACGGCGAGCAGGGCCGTCACGGGCGTCGGCGCCCCCTCGTACACGTCGGGTATCCAGATCTGGAACGGGAAGGCGCCCACCTTGAAGGCCACGCCCGCCAGCACGAGCACGATGCCGGCCGAGGCGAGGAAGTTGTGGGGGTTCGCGGAGAGGAACAGCGCCAGGTTCGAGAATTGCATGGCGTGGTCCGTCCTCGCAGCCAGCGCGGGGTTGCCGGCGACGCCGTAGAGCAGCACGATTCCGAAGAGCAGGAGGGCCGAGCTGAGCGAGCCCAGGACCAGGTACTTGAGGCCCGCCTCGAGCGACTTGGCGCTCGTGCGGAAGTAGCTGACGAGGATGTAGAGGCCGACCGTCACGGTCTCCAGGGCGACGAACAGCATCACGAAGTTGCGGCTCTGCACGAGCAGCATCATCGCGGCGGCGATCACGAGCGCGATGTGGTGGAACTCGACCCTGGGCACCCGGTGCTTGGGCAGCGTCTCGCCTGCGAGGACCGCCACGAGGATCGAGGTCACCAGGAAGAACACCCGCATCAGCTGCCCCTGGGAGGACAGGAGGAGGAGCCCGTTGAAGACCGGTCCCTCGGCGACGGGCAGGTTCGCGAGGAGCAGGCAGAGGATCACCAGCTGGCCAATGATCGAGACGGCAGGGATCCTGCGGTGGGCCGCGGGCGGCAGAAGGATCTCGAGGGCGAGCAGCAGGAGCGCCAGGCACCCGAGCGAGATCTCGGGCCAGATCGAGAGCCACGGGTTTCCTCCGGCAAGCGCGGCGATGTGCGAAATGTCCATGAGGTTCGGTGGGCGGGCGACCGCGCCCTAGCGGGAGGCCTCCACGGCTGCGGGGGCGCCCGGGAGCGCCCGGTTGATGGGACCGGCCAGGGAGCTCGGCCAGAGACCGATGAAGAGCAGGGTGGCCACGAGGATGAACGCGGGGATCTTCTCGGACCAGGAAAGGTCTGCGGGCGGGTGGGCCTGCGCGACCTGAACGAACGCACCCGTGGGCTCACCGAAGAACACCTTGGCCGCCGCCCGCAGACCGTAGACCGCGGAGATGACCGTGCCGGCGACGGCGACCACGGTCAACGTGTGGGAGAAGTTCCAGAGGGAGACGAAGATCGTCAGTTCACCCCAGAAGTTGGCAAAGCCCGGCAGGCCGATGCTCGCGAAGGTCGCCGCGACGAAGAGCCAGGCGAGCACGGGGGCCTTCTGCACGAGCCCGCCCATGCGGTCCATGTCGTAGGTGTGGGTCCTGTGGTAGATGCTGGTCGAGAGGAGGAACATGAGCGCCACGGAGAGGCCGTGGGCGACCATGAGCAGGACCACGCCGCCCACGCCGAAGGCCGTGCCCGCGGCGATTCCGAGGAAGGCGTAGCCCATGTGCATGACCGAGCTGTAGCCGACCATCTGCTTCAGGTCCTTCTGGGCTATGGTCACCAGCCCGATCACGAGCACGTTGCCAAAGCCCGCGAGCGCGGCCAGGGCAAAGGCCCAGTGCGCGGCACCGAGGGGCAGGAGCGGCAGGCCGATCTGGATCAGGCCGTAGAGGCCGAACTTCTTGAGGACGCCGGCGTGCAGCATCGCGGCCGAGCTCGGGGCCGCCTGGTAGCCCATGGGCGCCCACGAGTGGAAGGGCCAGAGCGAGACCAGGATGCCAAAGCCGAAGAGCAGCAGGCCGAAGATATGGGTCTGGGTGACCTTGCCGAGGGGCGCTGCGGCCAGGGTGTCGCGCAGAGCGAGCAGGTCGAAGCTGCCGGCGCCGCTCTTCACGTAAAGGGCCACCAAACCCAGCAGCGAGAGCATCGCGCCCGCCGTGAGGTAGATCGTGAGGGTCATGGCGGCGTAGCTGCGGTCACGCCCTCCCCAGATGCCGACCATGATGAAGGTCGGGATGAGCGCCAGCTCGTGGAAGAAATAGAAGAAGAAGACGTTCACGCTCGCGAAGACGCCCATCAGGCCGGCCTGCATGACGAGCAGAAGGAGCAAGTAGGTCTTCATCCGCTCGGCGCCCGACTGCAGCGCGTAGAGGCCCGCCGCCAAGCCGACCACGCCGGCCAGGACGAAGAGCGGCAGCGAGATTCCGTTCAGGCCCAGCTTCAGGCTGATCCCGAATCCGTCGAGGCCGGTCGAGTAGTTGGTGAGGAAGGCGTAACCGTGGGCCTCCTTGGCCGCGGTGGAGAAATACCACCACACGTGCAGCGCGAGGAGCGCGGGGAGGGCGAAACCGACGTAGGCGAGCTTGACCACCACGCGCTTCGGAACGCCGAGCGCGATGGCGACCGCCACCGCCAAGGGGGCGGCGATCGACAGGAGGAGCGGGTCAAAGGGCAGGTTGCTCATCGGTGTGCCTTACAGGAAGCCGGCGGCGTAGGCCCAGAGCACGACCGCGCCCCCCAGGAACCAGTACACGTAGTTGTTGAGGCGGCCCGTGTGGAGGGCCCTCAGCCCGAAGCCCGCGATCTCGGTGATCCCGGCGAGCCCCCTCAGGGCCACGCCGGCGAGCCCGACCACGTCGATGAAGTTGAGGACCATCGCGAACCTCTGCTGCACCTTCGCGACGTAGTAGCCGTACGCCTTGTCGAACGAGGCCCTGAGGGCCGTGAGGAACTCGAAGGTCCCGGGCGAGCGAACCTCGAGGGCGTCCGTGCCGTCGGTCGAATAGAGTGCGAGCGCCGAGCCGACGCCGGCCACCAGCACGACCAGGCTCACCCCGAGGACGACCAGGTGCGTCGACTCGTGCTCGGACTCGGGCACGAGGGAGAGGATCCCGCTGAAGCCCGACGGATAAAGCCTGAGGTAGCCAGCGAGCGCGGAGAACACCGCAAGCAGCAGCAGGGGCGCCGTGAACGCGAATCCTCCCTCGTGGGCGTGCGCGGCGGCCTCGCTGCGCGGCTCGCCGAGGAAGGCTATCTTCCAGAGCCGCACCATGTAGAAGGACGTGAGCACGGCCGTCAGCGTGAGCACCGCGAAGACAGCCCGGTTCGTGTCGTAGGCGAGCGCCAGGATCGCGTCCTTGGAGAAGAACCCAGCCAGGCCGGGAAGGCCAATGATCGCGGCCACGGCCACCGTGAAGGTGAGGAACGTGACCGGCATGCGGGAGCGCAGGCCGCCCATCTTGAAGATGTTCTGCTCGTGGTGGCAGCCGTAGATGACCGAGCCCGAGCCGAGGAAGAGGAGCGCCTTGAAGAAGGCGTGGGTCGTCAGGTGGAACATCGCGGCCCCGGTGGAGCCGAGGCCGAAGGCCGCGACCATGTAGCCGAGCTGTGAGAGCGTCGAGTAGGCCAGCACCTTCTTGATGTCGCTCTGCGTGATGGCGCAGAGGGCCGCGTAGAAGGCCGTCGCCGAGCCCACCCACACGATCACGGTCAGCGCGTCGGGCACCATGAGGACATGGATGCGGCAGAGCATGTAGATGCCCGCGGCGACCATGGTGGCCGCGTGGATCAGGGCCGACACCGGGGTCGGGCCCTCCATGGCGTCCGGCAGCCAGACCTGCAGCGGCAGCTGCGCGGACTTGCCCACCGCCCCGCAGAAGAGCAGCAGCGGGATCAGCCGGCTGTAGACCAGGTGGCCGGAGGCCTGGGCCGCATCGATCCCGGCGAGGCTAACCGTGCCGTTCGCCCAGTAGCAGAGGATGATGCCGAGCAGGAAGCCGAAGTCGCCCACCCGGTTCACGATGAAGGCCTTCTTCGAGGCATCGGCGGCCGACTGGAGGCGGTTGTAATGGTTGATCAGGAAGTAGGAGCTGAAGCCCACGAGCTCCCAGAAGATGAACATCATGAACAGGTTGTCGGCCAGCACGATGCCGATCATCGAGAACATGAAGATCGAGAGACCCCCGAAGTAGCGGGCGCGCGCGGCATCGTCGTGCATGTAGCCGAGCGAGAACACGTGGACGCATAGGCCCACGATTCCGACGATGCCGAGCATGAGCGCAGCCAGGTCGTCGTACCTGAAGCCGATGCCGACGGTGAAGGTACCGAGGCGCAGCCACTCGAGCGACACCGAGAACCTCGAGCCCCCGAGCGCCAGCGCGAGCGCGCCGTACGCCACGAAGGCCGAGGCCAGAACCGAGACGGCGGAGGCGGCGGAGGGCCTGCGGCTGAGCAGAAGCGTGATCGTCGCGGCGGAGGCCGCGGGCACGAGCAGGACCAGCAGGGCTGTGAGTTCGGGGGTCATGTCTGCAGGCTCAGTGCTTCAGGCTGTCCAGGTGGTCGACCTGGATCGTCTGCTTCCTGCGGAAGAGGGCCACGATGATGGCCAGGCCAACGGCCACCTCGGCCGCCGCCACGGTCAGGATGAAGAAGACGAACACGTCGCCGTCCTCGGTGTTGTTGAAACGGGAGAACGCCACGAGAGCGAGGGTCGCCGCTGCGAGCATGAGCTCGAGGCACATGAAGATGACGAGGGTGTTGCGCCGCACGAGCACCCCGAAGAATCCGATCGCGAAGAGCGCAGCGCTCAGGAGGACGTAGGCGTCGAGGGAGGGACTCACCGGGAATCCTCCCTCTCGCCGGTGCGGCGGCTGATGACGATCACCCCCAACATGCCGACCAGCAGCAGGAAGCCCATCACCTGCACGGGCAGCAGGTACGTCGTGAAGAGCTGGTAGGAATAGAGCTTGAGCGACGAGCCAACCGTGCCGCCCACCGGGGGTCCGCTCTCGAGGCGGCCTCGCACGGCGAGCAGGTTGAGCCCCACGATCAGGAGGGCGGCCGAGATCACGCCGGCCACGCCCTGCATCGGCTTCACGCGGAGGCGCTGGCCCCCCTGCATGTCGAGGAGCATGATGATGAACAGGAAGAGCGCCACGACGGCGCCCGCGTAGACGAGGATCAGGATGAAGGCCAGGAGGTAGGCGTGGAGCTCGACGAAGAGCCCCGCGATCGCCGCCAGGCAGAGCAGGAGGCACATCGCCCCGTTCACGGCGTTCTTGTTCAGGACGACGCCCAAGGCGCACACCATCGAGAACACCGAGAGGCCTGTGAATGCGATCTGTTGCATGGCTTCGGGCTCAGTGGTGGCCGCCCGCCGCCTCCTCGGCGGCCTTCTTCACGTCCCACTTGAAGTGTTTGTCGGGCAGCGTGCCGCCCATCTCGTAGAGCTTGTCCTTGTGGTTCACCATCTCGGCGCGGCTCAGGCCGGTCATCGAGTACTGCTTCTGCAGGAAGATCGCCTCCTCCGGGCAGACCTCCTCGCAAAGCCCGCAGTAGATGCACCTGAGCATGTCGATGTCGAAGGCCTGCGGCGCCTTCTCGACCTGGTCGACCCCGGCGCCCGGTGCGACGGAGCCTGGCGTGATGCGGATCGCCTTGGGCGGGCAGACAAACTCGCACAGCTGGCAGGAGACGCACTTCTCGCGGCCGTGCGGGTCCTTCACGAGGGTCGGAGCCCCTCGGTAGCCAACCGGGATCGTGGGCCGCTGCTCGGGATACTGGAGGGTCTCCGTTGGGGCCACCAGGTGCTTGAGCGTCGTCATCATGCCGCCGAAGATCTGCGGCAGGTAGGTGCGCTCCGCCAGCGTGAGGGGCTTTC
>CAIXHE010000094.1 GCA_903919205.1 uncultured Opitutaceae bacterium
AAGCCCGACCGGCGTCGACCAGACCCCGCTCGCCGCGCTCGGCTTCCTGACGCTCGGCAACCGCTTCGAGAACAGCGTGAACGACATCATCAACGACCGGATCGACGTGACGTCCAAGGCGTTCCTCGGCCTCACGGTCTCGTGCGCCCGCTGCCACGACCACAAGTTCGACCCCATCCCGACTGCGGACTACTACTCGCTCTACGACGTCTTCGCCAACACAGCGGTGCCCAAGGAGGAACCCTGGCTGCACCCCGTGCCGAGGACCCCCGAGCTCGTCAACTACCTGACGCGCATGCAGGCTGCCGACCAGAAGCGCGCGTCGGTCGAGCTGGCCCTCGAGGAGCTGCGCCGCTCGAAGCTGACGCCCCCCGAGAAGGCCCAGAGGCGCCGGGACCTGCAGAAGGAGCAGGCCCGGGCGAACAAGGAGCTCACCGACCTCGAGTTCACGGCGGCCGCCCCCCCCAAGGCCGAGGTGATCGTCGACGTCGCGAACCCCCACGACTACCCGATCCTCGTTCGCGGCGAGGCCCAGAACAAGGGCCCCACGGTGACCCGCCACTTCCTGTCCATCCTCTCGCCCGACCCGAAGCACCCGATCGCGTTCCGCAGCGGCAGCGGCCGGCTCGAGCTCGCCCAGGCGATCGCGAGCCCCTCCAACCCGATGACGGCCCGGGTGCTCGTCAACCGGGTCTGGCAGCAGCACTTCGGCTCGGGCTTCGTCAGCACGCCCGACGACCTGGGCAACCAGTCGGCCCCGCCGACAAACCCCGAGCTCCTCGACTACCTGGCGGCGCGCTTCGTCCGGGACGGCTGGTCGATAAAGAAGCTCCAGCGGCTGGTGATGCTGAGCAGCGTCTATCAGGAGTCGAGCGCCGCGAACCCGCAGTACGCGGACGCCGACCCCGACAACAAGCTCCAGTGGCGCTACAACGTGCGGCAGCTCGACTTCGAGCAGATGCACGACTCGATCCTGGCTATCTCGGGCACCCTCGACCTCAGCATGGGCGGGCGCCCCGTGCCGATTGGCAGCGAGGGCTTCGCGACCCGCAGGGCCGTGTACGCGTTCATCGACCGGCGCAACCCGGCCGAGGTGCTGACGCAGTTCAACTTCCCGAACCCGAGCGTGCCGACGGGCAAGCGGTTCCTGACCCAGGTGCCCCAGCAGCAGCTCTTCCTGATGAACAGCCCGCTCGTGATCGAGACGGCCCGCAAGCTCGTGCACTCGGCCGACTTCCAGGCGCTGACGACCGACGAGATGCGCGTGGCGGCGCTCTACATCGCCGTGTTCCAGCGGCCCCCGACGCCTCAGGAGACCGCGCTCTGCCTGCGCTATGTCGCGTCGAACCCCGGCGGCACGGCCATGGAGGTGGCACCCGATGCCCAGTCGCAGCGGGCCTCCCAGGCGGCGGAGCGGCAGGCGAAGCAGGCGATCGCCTCCTCCGAGAATCTTCGCCGCAAGAACGCACCCCAGGTTGAACCCGGGGCGGCCGCCTTCCGCAGCCGCGCGCCCCTGGACGCCTGGACCAAGCTTGCGCATGGCCTCTTCCAGACGAACGAAGCGATGTTCTTGAACTAGGGACCGTTCGGCCCTTTTAAGGGAGGATGATTCCTCGCCTCCCGCTCGTCCTGCTCACGTCCGCGCTGGTCCTCGGGTGCGGCCCGGCCGCCCGGTCCGCCGGGCTGCCCCCCGACTTCGAGGGGGCCCTCTCCGCCGACTACCCCTCGCTCGAGGCCTTCTACAAGGACCTCCACCTCCACCCGGAGCTGTCCCTCATGGAGGAGCGCACCGCGGCGCGGGTGGCGGGGGAGCTGCGATCGGCCGGTTACGAGGTGACCGAGAAATTCGCGGGCACGGGCGTCGTCGCCGTCCTGCGCAACGGCCCCGGCCCCGTGCTGCTGATCCGCGCCGACATGGACGCGCTTCCCGTGCGCGAGGCGACGGGGTTGCCCTATGCGAGCACCGTGACCACGAAGAACCTCTCGGGCAAGGAGGTGCCGGTCATGCATGCCTGCGGCCATGACATCCACATGACGGTGCTCGTGGGCACCGCCCGTCGCATGGCGGCGATGAAGGACCGCTGGAGCGGCACCTTGGTCCTGATCGGTCAGCCGGCGGAGGAGATCGTGACCGGGGCGCGCAACATGCTGTCAGCCGGACTCTACCGGAAGTTTCCCACGCCGAGCTACGCGATCTGCCTCCATGACGACGCGGTCAACGCGGCCGGCACCGTGGGTTTCCCCGAGGGGTTTGTCACCTCGACCTCGGATTCGGTCGACATCACCGTCCACGGCGTCGGCGGCCACGGTTCGCGCCCCGACATGACCAAGGACCCCGTCGTGCTCGCGTCCCAGATCGTGCTCGCCCTGCAGACGATCGTCAGCCGCGAGATCAAGCCCGGGGAGACCGCGGTGGTGACGGTCGGCACGATCAGCGGGGGCAACAAGCGAAACATCATCCCCGATGAGGTGAAGCTCGAGCTGACGGTGCGCTCGTACACCGAGGTCGTCCGCCAGCGCCTGCTCGGCGCGATCAAGAGGATCGCGAAGGGGCAGGCGGAGGCGGCCGGCATCCCCGAGGACCTCCTGCCCACCGTGGTCGTGCTCGAGGGCGAGACCACCCCGGCGACGTACAACGACCCGGCCCTCACCGCCCGCGTGCGGGCCGCCGTCCTCGGGGCGGTCGGCGCCGCTCGCGTGGTCCCATCGGAACCGGTCACGGGCAGCGAGGACTTCAGCCAGTTCGGCCGCACGGTCGAGAGGGTGCCGATCTGCTTCTTCCGCCTGGGGGCCACCTCGCCCGAGCTCCTGGCCGAGAGCGAGCGCACCGGCGTCCCGGTGCCCTTCCTGCACTCGAGCAAGTTTGCGCCCGTTCCCGGACCCACCCTGCGCACCGGCATCACCGCCATGAGCGCGGCCGCGCTGGACTTGCTCGCGAAAAACTGACCACTCTCGCCCCATGGCATCCGGCTACACAGAAGCGAGCATCAAGACCCTCTCCTCCACGGAGCACATACGCCTGCGCCCGGGCATGTACATCGGGCGCCTCGGCAACGGCGCCCACGCCGAGGACGGCATCTACGTGCTGCTGAAGGAGACCATCGACAACTCGGTCGACGAGTTCACGATGGGCCACGGCAAGAGGATCGAGATCGAGCTCGGCGAGCGCCGCGCGAAGGTCCGCGACTACGGGCGGGGCATCCCGCTCGGCAAGCTTCTCGAGTGCGTGTCGGTCATCAACACCGGCGCCAAGTACGACAGCGAGACCTTCAAGAAGGCGGTGGGGCTCAACGGCGTCGGCCAGAAGGCCGTGAACGCGCTGTCGGTCGAGTACCGTGCCCAGGCCGTCCGCGACGGCGAGACGAAGGTGGTCGAGTTCTCGAAGGGCAAATTGAAGAAGGACCACAAGGTCGCCAAGAGCACCGAGCGAAACGGCACCTCGATCGAGTTCGAGCCGGACGCGGAGCTCTTTGGCGCCAACCTCAGGTTCCGCAACGAGTTCGTCGAGGACCTGCTCTGGAACTACGCGTTCCTGAACCGCGGCCTGACGCTCACGCTCAACGGCAAGCCCTTCAAGTCCGAGAACGGCCTGAAGGACCTTCTGCAGAAAAACCTGACCGGCGAGCCGCTCTACCCGGTGATCCACCTGGAGGGCGAGGACATCGAGATCGCGATGACCCACGCCTCGCACTACGGCGAGGAATACTTCTCGTTCGTGAACGGCCAGCACACGACGATGGGCGGCACCCACCAGCAGGCGTTCCGCGAGGCCGTGGTCGACACGCTGCGCAACTTCTACAAGCGCGAGCTGGACGCGGCGGACGTGCGCCAGTCGATCGTGGCCGCGGTCTCGGTGCGGGTGATCGAGCCCATCTTCGAGTCCCAGACGAAGACGAAGCTCGGCTCGAGCGTGGTGGCGCCGGACGGGCCGACCGTGAAGGAGTTCATCGGGAAATTCGTGCAGCAGACCCTCGACGTCTACCTGCACAAGAACCCCGAGACCGCCGACGCCCTCATCAAGCGCATCCAGGAGAGCGAGCACGAGCGCAAGGAGCTGGCCGGCATCCGCAACCTCGCCCGCGAGAGAGCGAAGAAGGCCTCGCTGCACAACCGCAAGCTGAGGGACTGCCGTCTGCATCTGGGCGACAAGGACGTGCGCTCGGAGGACAGCTCCATCTTCATCGTCGAGGGCGACTCCGCCGCGGGCTCGCTGACGGCCTGCCGCGACGTGCAGACGCAGGCCGTCTTCGCGCTCAAGGGCAAGCCGCTCAACACCTACGGGCTTTCTAAGAAGGTGATCTACGAGAACGAGGAGTTCCACCTGCTGCAGTCTGCGCTCAACATCGAGGACGGCCTCGAGGGCCTTCGCTACGGCAAGATCGTGATCGCCACCGACGCGGACGTGGACGGAATGCACATCCGGCTGCTCCTCATCTCTTTCTTTCTGCAGTTCTTCCCGGAGCTGATCGCCAACGGCCGCATCTTCATCCTTGAGACGCCCCTCTTCCGGGTGCGCAACAAGCGAGAGACCCACTACTGCTACAGCGAGACGGAGCGGGACGCGGCGGTGGCCAAGATCGGATCGGCCGCCGAGATCACCCGGTTCAAGGGCCTGGGCGAGATCTCCGCCGGGGAGTTCAAGGGCTTCATCGGCGACGACATCCGGCTTGAGCCGCTCTCGCTCGCCCACGTCCACAACAGCGACCTCCTGTTGTCCTTCTTCATGGGCAAGAACACGCCCGAGCGCCAGGAGTTCATCATCGACAACCTGCGGATCGAGAAGGACCTGGTCCAGGCCTGAGCCCGCCCCCCTTTAGCATGCCCACCGACCCTAAGGCCAAGGCGCAGGGCGCGGACCCCGAGTCCGCGCTCGAGCGCAGCTACCGCAACTGGTTCCTCGACTACGCGAGCTACGTGATCCTGGACCGCGCCGTGCCTCACATCGACGACGGCCTGAAGCCCGTGCTTCGCCGGGTGCTGCACACGCTATGGGAGATGGACGACGGGCGCTTCCACAAGGTCGCGAACGTGGTGGGCGCCACCATGCGGTTCCACCCGCACGGCGACGCGTCGATCGGCGCCGCGCTCGTCGGCATGGGCCAGCGCGGCTGGCTCGTCGAGCCCCAGGGAAACTTCGGGAACCTGCTGACCGGCGACGAGGCCGCGGCTCCGCGCTACATCGAGGCCCGGCTGACCCCTTTCGCCCGCGACGTGCTCTTCAACCCGAAGACCACCACCTGGCAGCTGAGCTATGACGGCCGCGCCCGCGAGCCGATCACGCTACCCGCGAAGTTCCCCGTGGTGCTGCTCGAAGGCGCCGAGGGTATCGCCGTCGGGCTCTCGACGAAGATCCTGCCGCACAACTTCAACGACCTGTGCAGGGCGGCCATCAACCACCTGCAGGGCAAGACGTTCCGCATATTCCCTGACTTCCCGACGGGCGGCATCGCCGACTTCTCAGAATACAACGACGGCGAGCGCGGCGGAAAGGTGAAGATCCGCGCCCGCATCGAGCAGCGCAGCAAGCAGCTGCTCGCGATCACGGAGCTTCCCTACGGGACGACCACCGAGTCGGTGATCGAGTCGATCCTGGCGGCCAACGCCAAGGGCAAGATCAAGGTGAAGCGCGTGGACGACAACACGGCCGACAAGGTCGAGATCCTGGTCCACCTCCCCCAGGGATCCGAGCCCGAGAAGGTGATCCAGCAGCTCTTCGTATTCACGGGATGCCAGCTCGCGATCTCCCCCTCAGCCTGCGTCATCGAGGAGGACAAGCCCGTGTTCCTCGGGGTGCGCGAGATCCTGCGGCGCAGCGTGGACAAGACGGTCGCGCTCCTGAAGCGCGAGCTCGAGATACGCCTCGGCGAGCTTGAGCAGCAGTGGCATTGGGATTCGCTCGAGCGCATCTTCATCGAGGAGCGCATCTACCGCAGGATCGAGAAGTCAAAGACCTGGGAGAGCGTGCTCTCGGAGATCCGCGAGGGCCTGGAGCCCTTCACCAAGCGCCTGCGGCGCGAGGTGGTGGACGACGACATCGTCCGGCTGACCGAGATCCGCATCAAGCGCATCTCCGCCTACAACCGCTTCGAGGCCGACGAGAAGCTGGCGAAGATCGAGGAGGACATCAAGGGCGTGAGACACGACCTGAAGCACCTGACTGCCCACGCCATCAAGTGGTTCGAGATGCTCCAGGAGAAGTACGGCAAGGGCATCAAGCGCCGCACGCAGTACGACGAGATCGAGCAGATCAGCGCGGCCGAGGTGGTCTCAGCGAACCAGCGCCTCTACGTGAACCGCGAGGAAGGCTTCATCGGCCTCAACTGGCGCCAGCACGAGTACCTCCAGGACTGCACGATCCTCGACAGCGTGCTCTGCATCATGGCCGACGGCTCGATGAAGGTCTCGAAGGTGGCCGACAAGGTCTTCATGGGCCTAGGGATCCTGCACTGCGCGGTGTTCCCGAAGGACGGGGACGGCTCCTTCTACACGATGATCTACCAGGATGGGGCGAGCGGGAAGGCGTTCGCGAAGCGCTTCCAGATCGGGGGCGTCACGCGCGACAAGCTCTACCCGCTCGTCAAGTCCGACGGCTCCAAGGTGGTGTACTTCGACGTGAGCCCGAGCGAGAAGGCCATGCCGAAGCGCCTGCACATCTCGCTCGACGGCCGAAGCAACGCGCGGGTGCGAGAGTTCGACTTCGACCTCTCGGCGGTCCCCCTCAGCAGCCGCTCGGCCAAGGGCCTCACTGTGACCAAGTGGGCCGTCAAGGACGCGAAGCGCATCGATCCCGCCTAGGGCGGGATCGCCCTCAGGCGTACCGGTCCTCGGTCCAGGGATCGGCGGTGTTGGAATAGCCGCGCACCTCCCAGAAGCCGAGCTTGTCCTCGGCGAGGAAGGTGATCGCCTTCACGAACTTCGCGCCCTTCCAGGCGTAGAGCTTCGGGATGATCACGCGCGCCAGGCCGCCGTGGTCGACCTCGAGGGGCGCGCCCCCGAAGGACGTGGCGACCAGCGTGTCGTCGTCCAGGCAGCGCTCGAGCGCCACGTTGGTCGAGTACCCGTCGTAGCCCGTGAAGTACACGAACTTGGCCTCGGGCTTGGGCCGGGCGAGCTCGTAGAGGGTCGTGAGGGCGACGCCGCCCCAGCGGCAGTCGTACTTGCTCCAGGTCGTGACGCAGTGGAAGTCGCTCACGTCCTCGACCTGGGGCAGCGCATTGAACGCATCCCACCCAAGGACGACGGGGTTCTCCACGAGGCCGTCCAAGGTAAGGGTCCACTCGGCCCTGGGGATCTCCGGGCGCACGCCAAGGTCGAGCACCGGGAAGCCTTCGGTCAACCGCTGGCCGGGCGGCAGGCGGTCGGCCGAGGCGGTAGCCCGCGCGGTGACCCCGCGGGCCGTCTGCTTCTCGGCCCATTTTTGCTTTGCCTCGATATAGCGCTCCTTGGACATGGGGAAGAGCTTACGGCTCCGCGTTCCGTTTTCAACCCCGCCCGCTCGCGGCGAAGAAGCGCCGGGTGCGCTCCTGGGTGGGCGCGTCGATGACTTGGGCCGGAGCCCCGCGCTCGACCACCCGGCCGGCATCCATGAAGACCACTTCGTGGGCGACGGCGCGCGCGAAGCCGACCTCGTGCGTGACGACGACCATCGTCCGCCCCTCGGTCGCGAGCGACCGCATGACGGCCAGAACCTCGCCCGTCAGCTCGGGGTCGAGCGCCGAGGTGGGCTCGTCGAAGAGGAGCGCCGCCGGATCCATGGCGAGCGCCCGGGCGATCGCGGCGCGCTGCTGCTGGCCCCCCGAGAGATGGCTGGGGTGTGCTTCGGCCTTGTCCGCCAGGCCCACCCGTGCAAGCAGCTCGAGTGCGCGGCCTCTCGCCGCGGCCCTGGGGACACCCCGCACCACACGGGGGGCCAGGGCCACGTTTTCCCAGACCCGCAGGTGCGGAAACAGGTTGAACTGCTGGAAGACCATGCCGACCCGCGCTCGCAGGCGGTCGAGTTCACGGTCCCTGGCCCGAATCGGCGTTCCCTCGAAACGCACCTCCCCAGCGTCCGGCGTCTCGAGGAAGTTGAGGCAGCGCAGGAGCGTGGACTTTCCCGACCCGCTTGGGCCGAGGATCGCGGTCACCTGCCCGGCAAGGATCCCGAGCGAGAGGGCGTCGACGGCGGTGACGGCGCCGAACCGCTTGGTGACGCCCCGCGCCTCCAGGACGAAGGGGGCCCCGGCGGGGCTTTCGCTCTCAGGCGGCATGTTGGCGGTAGCGGCCCTCGAGGGCCTTGACGCCGAGCGCAAGAAGCAGCGTCAGGGCGAGGTAGAACAGGGCGAGGAGCGTGAAGCTCTCGGTGAAGTTGAAGGTGGCGCTTGCATAGAGGCGGGCCTCCTGGGTGATGTCCCGCACGCCAAGCACCGACACGAGGGAGGAATCCTTCAGCAGGGAGATGAGGTCGTTGCCAAGGGTGGGGAGCACCCGGCGGAAGGTCTGCGGAAGCAGCACGCGCACCAGGGCCTGGCGCTGCGACAACCCGAGCGCGCGCGCCGCCTCGGCCTGCCCCCTTGAGAGCGACGTGAGGCCCCCGCGCAGCGTCTCGGCCTCGAAGGCGCCGTAGGCGAAGACAAGCGCCGCGACCACGCGCGCCACCATCGGCACGTCCGAGTCCCGCAGCCCCGCGACCGCGGCCCACGAGCCCCCGGCCCAGTGCAGGGCCTCGACGCCCAAGTGAACGACCACGAAGGCGACGATGAAGATCTGTACGAGGATCGGCACCCCGCGGGCCACCTGGACGTAGAGCATTGCGAGGTTCCTGCGCGCCGGGTGAGGTGAGACGAGGCCGAGCGCCGCCAGGAGGCCGAGGCCGATCGCGAGCGGGAACGCCACCGCGGTCACGGCGAGCGTGACGCCCAGTCCCGACAGGAGGCGCCGCAGGATCTGCGCGTACACCTCGGAGGTGGCCGCCTTCCACGTGAACAAGGTCACAGCGAGGCCCAGCGCGAGCAGCCACCACGGGGCCCGTGCCATCCGCCCGAGCCGGCCGGGAGAGAGGTGTCCGTCGGGCCCGATCATGGGCCCGCGCCTGCCTCGACCCTGAAGTGCGGCGAGAACCACCGGGCGTTCAGCCGCTCGAGCGTGCCGTCGGCGCGCATCGCCTCGATCGCGCCGTCCAGGGCAGCCCCGAGGGGCGAGCCCTTCGGAAAGATGAAGGCGAGGGGCTGCCCGGCCAGGGCCCCCTCAAGGAGCCGTAGGCGCTCCGCGTTGGCGCCCACGTATCCCTGTCCGCCCACGTCGTCGATGATGACGGCGTCCAGGTCGCCGTTGATCAGCGCCTGGACCAGCTCGCCGAACTCGTCGTAGGCGACGATGCGCGAGGATCCGACCATCTCCTCGGCGCGGCTGTAGTTGGTGTTTCCCTTCTGGGCACCGAGCCTGGCGCCCGTGGTCCGGGCGAACTCGCCCAGCGAGGAGAAGCGGCGCTCGTCCTTCCGGACCATGAGGCGCTGGTGGACTTCGGCGTAGCTGCGAGAGTACCCGACCACCCGGGCCCGCTCCGGGGTCACCGTGATGCCGTTGGCCGCCAGGTCGAACTGCCCCGTCGCCACGGCCTGCACCATGCTGTCCCAGGAGATCTCCCTGAACTCGGGGGTGAAGTGGAGGCGCCGCGCGAGCTCTCGCACCGCGTCATAGTCCCAGCCCACGGCCCGCCTGCTTGCGGGGTCGATGTAGTTGAACGGCGGGTAGTCGTCCTCCACAGCGACCACCACCCGCCGGCCTCCTTGGTCCGCGGCCGGTGCGGCGCCGGCGCACGCGAGGCCGGCGGCCAGGGCGGCCGCGGCGGCGGCAATGAAACGGCGGGACATTGCGCGAACGTGGCCTTGCGCCCAACCCCTTGCAAGAGCGCGCTGTGTCAGGGGCCTCAGGGCTCGAAATCCTCCGCGACTGCTGCGGCGAGCGCTCGCCGGCGCCGCAGGTAGTAGATGATCATCCCGCCCTGGTAGAGGACGCTGGCGCCCGCCACGGCCACGTAGACGAGGCGCACAAACTCCACGAGGAACTCGTCGGTCGTGATGCCGGCCTGGTGGATCTGCGCCGCCAGTTCCTCGGTCACGACGGGCCTTAGCTCCGCGATGTCCGGGTGGAGCATGCGCACGGTCGCGTAGGAGAGCATCACGCAGAGCAGGTAGGCCTGGCTCGAGATGAGCCAGCGCGTCCCGCGGGAATCCCCGATCCGGAGCAGTCCGACGCCGTGCAGCTCGATCGCTCCCGCAGCCGCCACCATGAGCCCGACGAGCGCGCCCGGGGCCTCCCGGGAGGCGGCTGAGACGAGCGCGAAGGCTCCCGCGAAGCCCATGACCGAGAGCCCGTCGAACCTCGCCACCCGCAGGGTGCGTCGGAGGATCTCGGAGGGAAGAAGGGGGGGCTGCATGGGCGGATGCGGAGGGTTGTCATTCCGCATCTTAGAGTGGAACCTCAAGGTTCTTCGCTTGGAAGCTCGAAAACCAGAACCGTCAGGCGCGCAGGGCACCCCCACGGGGCGCCTGCGCATCGAATTCCCCCAGGAGCTGCCGATCAGCTCCCGGGCCGGGGAGATCGTGGACGCCATCGCGACGCACCCCGTCGTGATCCTCGCCGGCGAGACGGGCTCGGGCAAGACGACCCAGATACCCAAGATGTGCCTGGCGGCCGGTCGCGGTCTGCGTGGCCGCATCGCATGCACCCAGCCGCGAAGGGTCGCCGCCCTCTCGCTGTCGCGGCGCGTCGCCGAGGAGCTCGGGGTCGAGTGGGGCCGCGAGGTGGGCTGCAAGGTGCGCTTCAGCGACCAGACGACCCCGCAGACGATCGTCAAGTTCCTGACCGACGGCATGCTCCTCGCCGAGGCGCAGGGCGACCCGCTTCTGCGGGAGTACGACACGATCGTCGTCGACGAGGCCCACGAGCGGTCGCTCAACATCGACTTCCTGCTCGGGCACCTGCGGCAGCTGCGGTTCCAGAGACCCGAGCTGCGGATCGTGATCACCTCCGCGACCATCGACACCGAGTCCTTCAGCCGGGCTTTCGAGGACGCCCCCGTCATCCTGGTCGAGGGCCGGATGTACCCGGTCGAGGTGATCTACTCCCCGCTGGACGGGTTGGGCTCGGACGCGGTCGACGGCGACGAGGGCGACGCCCGCGCCGAGGCGATGCACTATGTCGACGGGGCCGTCGAGAACACCGAGCGCATCGCGCGCAATTCCGCGGACGGGGACGTGCTCGTGTTCATGCCGAGCGAGCGCGACATCCGGGAGGCGTGCGACCTGCTCTCCGGGCGCCTCAGGGACTGGGACGTTGTCCCGCTCTTCGGCAGGCTGACCAATGACGAGCAGCGCCGCATCTTCTCGCGGGGCCAGCGGCGCCGCGTGGTCGTCGCCACCAACATCGCGGAGACCTCGCTCACGATCCCGGGGATCCGCTTCGTGGTCGACACGGGGCTAGCCCGGGTCAGCCGCTACTCGCCCCAGGCGCGCACGCGACGCCTTCCGATCGAGCCCGTCTCGCAGTCGAGCGCCGACCAGCGAAAGGGCCGGTGCGGCCGCGTGGCGGAGGGCGTCTGCATCCGCCTGTACTCGGAGGAGGACTATCTTGCGCGTCCCCGCTTCACCCAGCCCGAGATCCAGCGCGCCAACCTGGCCGACGTCATCCTGCGCCTGAAGGCCTTCGGCATGGGCGACGTCGAGCGGTTCCCCTTCATAAGCCCCCCGGCGCCGAAGGCGGTGCGAGCCGGCTACGCGCTCCTCGAGGAACTGGGCGCCGTCACGTCCGCCTCTGCGCGAGAGCTGACCCCGCTCGGCCGGGAGCTCGCCCGGCTCCCGGTGGACCCGACCGTGGGGCGCATGATCCTGCAGGCGAGGTCCGAGAAGGCCGTGGCCGAGGTGCTCGTGATCGCCTCGGGCCTCAGCATCCAGGACCCGCGCGAGCGCCCGCAGGACAAGCGCGAGCAGGCAGACGCCGCCCACAGGCGCTTCGCCCACCCGGACTCCGACTTCCTCACCCTGCTGAGGATCTGGGAGTCCTACCACACGCAGATGGAGTCGCTCAGCCCCGGGAAGCTGAGGACCTTCTGCCGCACCCACCACCTGAGCTACATGCGCATGCGCGAGTGGAGGGACGTCCACCAGCAGCTGCTCGAGGTCGTGGGCGACCGCGCCGGCCGCGGGACGAGCTCGGTGTTCGACGGGCTCCGGCCGGGGGCGGACCGCGCGATGGCCTTCGACAGCCCCGCCTACCGCTCCGTCCACCGCAGCATCCTTTCGGGCCTGCTTGGCAACATCGCCGTACTCGACGAGGAGAACGGTGGCTACCGCGCTCCCCAGGACCGCCGGGTTGCGATCTTCCCGGGCTCCGTGCTCCACCGCCGCGAGGCGCCGGCCCGAGCGCGCCCCGAGGGCAAGCCCCCGGCCAAGCGGGGTGCAAAGGCACCGCGCTGGATCATGGCCGCCGAGATCACCGAGACCACGCGCCTCTTCGCCCGGACCTGCGCACGGATCGACCCGGCGTGGGCCCTCGACGTGGGGAGACACATCGTGCGCGTGGCGCACAGCGAGCCCTTCTGGAATGCGGAGTCGGGCCGCGTGATGGTGAGGCAGCGCACGCGCCTGCACGGGCTCGAGGTCGACAGCCGGTCGGTCGGCTACGGGGCGATCGACCCGGTGCGCGCGACGGAGATCTTCATCCGCGAGGGGCTCGTGAACGACACGGTGACGTGGCCCTTCGACTTCCTCTCCCACAACCGCAGGCTGCGGGAGCGCACCGAGGCGATCCTGACGCGCGCCCGGGACGGGGGCTACCTGAGCCTGGACGAGGCCGCCTACGGCTTCTACGCCGCGCGCCTCGAGAACCTCTCGTCGGTCGCGGAGCTGGTGGACCTCGTGAGGGAGCGACGGGCGAACGAGCCCAACTTCCTCATGATGCAGGACGCGGACCTGCGCGACCCTTCGGCACCCGCGCACGACGCGGCGGCGTTCCCGGAGGCCGTGCCCGTCGAGAACCGCGTCATCCCGCTCCAGTACGCCTACCGCCCCGGCAAGGACGACGACGGGGTCACGCTCGACGTGAACGTGAGGGATGCGCGCACGCTCACGGCGGCGGTGGTCGACTGGGCCGTCCCGGGGCACCTGGTCGAGAAGGTCGAGCACTACCTGCGCGCCCTGCCGAAGGAGCAGAGGCGCGCCTTCGTGCCGCTCCCCGAGAGCGCCCGCAGCCTGGCCGCCGCCGTCGAGGCGAGGGACCGTCTGACGGACCGCCGCGAGACGGTGGCCCAGGCGCTCGCCGCCGAGATCGGCGGTCGCCTCGGCCTCTCGGTGGATGCCGACGCCTGGTCCGCGAAGCCCCTGCCGGACTACCTGCGCGTGCGCATCCGCATCGTCGACGACAAGGGGCGCGAGCTCGCCGCGGGCCGCGAGCTGGCGGCGGTGCTCTCCGCGCTCGAGCTGCGGGAGCGCTCGGGGGCGGCCGAGCTCTCGCGCGAGGACCCCGCGGTCTGGCGCAGGGCGCGCGAGCGCTGGGAGAAGCCTCCCGCCCAGGCCTGGGTCTTCGGGGACGTCCCCGCGCGGGTGGTGGTCTCGGAGGACGCCGGCGTCTGCGTGTTCGCGTACCCGGGCCTCCATGCGTCGGGCGACGCGGTCGGCCTTCGACTCTTCAAGACGACCGAGGAGGCGAGGGCGTCCACGCGCCTCGGCACGGCGGCCCTGATGGCGCTCGCCCTGCGCCACGACCTCGGATGGCTGCATCGCGACCTTAAGGCCGTGTCCGGTCTGGGTGCGCTCCTCGCCATGATGCAGTCGGCCGACGACCTGAGGGAGGACGCCTTCCGCTGCCTGCGCGACTGGGCGTGCGGCCGCCCCGTAGAGCCGCTGGGCGAGGCGGCCTTCGCCGCCGCCGTCGCCGCGGCGAAGCAGGACCTGAGGGGGATTGTGCCCAAGTTCGTCGAACGCCTGCGCGAGATCGCGACGCATCGCAACGACCTGCTGGTCGAGAAGGCGCCCTATCCGGGCCTCGGGGCGGACCTCGACCGCCTGGTGGGGCCGGGCTTCCTGCGCGCCACCCCGTACACGCAGCTCGCCCACCTCCCCAGGTACCTGAAGGCCATGAGGCTGCGCGCGCAGAAGCGGCGGCAGAACCCCTCGAAGGACGACGAGCGTGCGCGCGAGGTGGTGGCGTTCGCTGCGGCGGCGGCGGAGCGCGGCGACGATTTCCGCTGGCTGGTGGAGGAATTCAGGGTGAGCCTCTTCGCGCAGGAACTGGGGACCGCGGTCCCGGTCTCGCGGGTCAAGCTGGAGCGCTACCTGGCCGAGGGACCCGGGGAGTCAAGGCAGCCGCCCGCCGCGGCGCCACCCCCCCGGGCGAGTGCCCCGGCCCCCCGCGTCCCGCGGTCCGCGCCGCTCAAGAATCTGGGGGCCCTGGACCGGGTTTTCCCGACCCGCAACGCATAGGGTATCGGTCGTTTGGGTATTGCCGTTCGGCCTTTGAAGGGATAAGATGCCGCCCAGTTAGTTAACCCCAATACCCCATGGATTCCCCTATTGCGGCGCTCCTAGAGCGCAAAGGGTCAGCAGTGCACGCCGTGGCCTCGACAATCACCATTGCCGAAGCTGTGGCCGAAATGAACAAGAACCGGATCGGTTGCGTCGTGGTCCTCGAGGGAGGACGAATTGCAGGCATCTTCACCGAGAGGGATGTGCTGCGACGCGTGGTCGGCGAGGGCATCGAGCCCAAGTCGGCCCGCGTGGCCGACGTGATGACCCGAAACGTCCACACCATCCACTCGAGCGCCACGATCGAGGAGACGATGACGATCTTCGCCGAGAAGCGTTGCCGCCACCTCCCCGTGATCGACGAGGGCCGCGTGAAGGGCCTGATCTCGATCGGCGACATCTCGCGCTGGGTCGCGGACTCGAGCCGGGCCGAGGCGGATCACCTGAAGAACTACATCGCCGGCGGCCTGCACGCCTGAGGCCCGCCGGCCCCGGGCCCCGCGGCCCATGGGTGCCGGCAAAAGGGTGCCCGGGATTTGACGCGGCGGCCCCAAGCTACACGCTTGGGGCTACCCGCTTCATGAAAACGATCCTCCTCGCACTCGTCTCCACGCTCGGCATGGCCACCAACGCACGGGCCTCCCTTGTCACGCGCGCCGTCGCGTATGAGCAGAACGGCGTACAGCTCGAGGGCTACCTCGCCTACGACGACGCCAAGACCAAGGCCGGGAAGCTTCCCGGCGTCCTGGTGGTCCCCGAGTGGTGGGGCCTGAACGACTACGCCCGCGGGCGCGCCGAGCAGCTGGCCGCCCTCGGCTACGTGGCGTTTGCCGTGGACATGTACGGCAAGGGGGTCGTCGCCACCGACCCGAAGCGCGCCGGCGAGCTCGCGGGCCAGTTCTACGGCAAGCCGCTCATGGCGGAGCGCGCCCACGCGGGCCTGGACCAGCTGCTCGCCACCGGGCTCGTCGATCCCTCGAAGGTGGCGGCCATCGGGTACTGCTTCGGCGGCTCGACCGTGCTTGCCCTGGCCTATTCCGGGGCGCCGCTCGCCGGCATCGTCAGCTTCCACGGCGGACTCACCCCGGCCTCGCCCGAGGCGGCCTCGGCGATCAAGGGCAAGATCCTGATCTGCCACGGAGCCCTCGATCCGGCGATGAAGAAGCCCGACCTTGAGGCGGTCCTCAAGTCCTTCGACGACGGGAAGCTCGACTACCGATTCGTGCAGTACGCCGGCGCCTATCACGCGTTCACCAACCCGGCGTCCGACGCCACCGTGGAGAAGTTCCCGGCCCTGAAGGGCTTCATCGCCTACAGCCCCTCCGCCGACCGGAGGTCCTGGCAGGACATGAAGGACTTCTTTGCCGAGATCTTCGCCACCAAGGGCTAATATGGGGAGACCCGGGTCAAGCCCCTTCTAAGGCGGTTTGAACTTTGGGAAGTACATTGGGTTTTGGTGGAAGCGGCTCCTTCGCGAACAGCCGCAGTCGAGCGACCGGGCCTTATGCTAATATCCGCGC
>CAIXHE010000095.1 GCA_903919205.1 uncultured Opitutaceae bacterium
AGTCGCCGATGGTCGGGACATTCTATCGCTCCGCCAGCCCCGAAAGCAAACCGTTTGCCGATGTGGACTCGAAAGTCTCTGAAAACTCGGTCGTTTGCATCATCGAGGCCCTGAAGATCATGAACGAGATCCAGGCCGAGACCAAGGGCACGGTGGTCGAGGTCCTCGTCGAGAACGGCCAGCCCGTCGAGTACGGCCAGAGGCTCTTCAAGCTGAAGCAGGGCTGAACCCAGGCGCCCCGCACTCGGTTCCGGCCAGGACAGCCTCCTGAATCGGATCGGGTGCACCACCGTCGACCCCGATGATCCAAAAAATCCTAATCGCCAACCGCGGCGAAATCGCCCTCCGCATCGTGCGGGCCTGCCGTGAGATGGGGATAAAGACCCTGGCGGTGTACTCCGAGGCGGACGTGCAGTCCCTGCACGTGCAGCTGGCCGACGAGGCGATCTGCATCGGGGGGCCCCGAAGCGCCGACAGCTACCTGCGGGCCGACCGGATCATCAGCGCGGCCGAGATCGCGGACGTGGACGCGATCCACCCGGGCTACGGTTTCCTGTCCGAAAACGCGAAATTCGCGGAGCAGTGCGAGTCCTGCAACATCAAGTTCATCGGGCCCAAATCCAAGTCCATCAAGATGATGGGCGACAAGGCGGTGGCGAAGGAGACCGTGCGCAAGGCCAAGGTGATCACGGTCCCCGGCAGCGACGGGCCGGTCGACTCCGAGATCGAGGCGGTCAAGATCGCCCGCAAGGTGGGCTACCCGGTCATCATCAAGGCGGTGGCGGGCGGCGGCGGACGCGGGATGAGGATCGCCCACAACGACGTCTCGTTCGCCAAGGAGTTCCACGTCGCACGCAACGAGGCGGAGAAGGCCTTCGGCGACGGCCGCGTGTACCTCGAGAAGTACATCGAGCGCCCGAGGCACATCGAGTTCCAGATCCTGGCCGACAGCCACGGCAAGGTGCTTCACCTGGGCGAGCGCGACTGCTCGGTCCAGCGGCGCCACCAGAAGCTGATCGAGGAGTCCCCCTCCCCCTTCCTGACCCCCGACCTTCGCAAGAAGATGGGCAAGGCGGCGGTGCGGGCGGCCGAGGCGGCCGAGTACGAGAACGCGGGGACGATCGAGTTCATCGTGGACCCCAAGGGGAACTATTACTTCATCGAGATGAACACCCGGATCCAGGTCGAGCACCCGGTCACCGAGGAGGTGACGGGCGTCGACCTGATCAAGCAGCAGATCCACATCGCCAACGGCGACAAGCTCGAGTTCGACCAGAGCGACATCAAGTTCGAGAAGCACGCGATCGAGTGCCGGATCAACGCGGAGGACCCCGCCCGCAACTTCGCGCCCTCGCCGGGCACGATCGGCCTCTACTACGCCCCGGGCGGCCACGGCGTGCGGGTCGACAGCCACGCCTACAGCGGCTACGTGATCCCGCCCTACTACGACTCGATGATCGGCAAGCTGATCTGCGTGGGTGACACCCGCAAGGAGGCGCTCGAGCGCGCCTACCGCGCGCTCAGCGAGTACCTGATCCGCGGCATCAAGACGACGATCCCGCTCCACCGGGCGATCATGGCCGACCCGCTCTTCATCGAGGGCAAGGCGACGACGGCGTACATGGAGGAGTTCCTCTCGAGGACCACTCCGGACCTGTTCTCGTGAGGGGCTAGGCCGGCCGCAGCAGGCGGAGGTCGGACCACTCGCCGAGGACGCGGGCGTCCTGGGCCCAGCCCGGGGCCGCCGAAGCGAAGGCCGAGCGCACCGAGGCGAGCTCCGCCGAGAGGATGCCGCTCATGGCGAGGGTGCCCGAGGGGGCGACCGCCGAGACGAGCGCGGGGGCGCTTCGGATCAGCACGTCGGACTGGATGTTGGCGAGCACCACGTCGGCCTCGGCGCCCGCGAGGCCCTCGGGGAGGCCCGCCGTGGAGAAGCGAACGCGGCCGGCGAGGCCGTTCAGGTCGGCGTTCTGCAGGCTCACGCGGATCGCCTCGGGGTCCACGTCGAAGCCCGACACGCGGCCGAAGCCGAGGAGGCAGGCCGAAAGCGCCAGGATCCCCGAGCCGCAGCCGGCGTCGACGACGCTCAGGGACGCGGCGGGGCGGCCGGCGGACTCCACCTCCACCAGGCGCTCGATGCACAGGCGGGTCGTCTCGTGGTTTCCGGTGCCGAAGGCCAGTCCCGGGTCGAGCCAGAGGACGGCGTGGCCCTCCGGCAGCCGGAAGCCCCCGCGCTCCCAGACGGGCACCCAGTGCAGGCGCCCGAAGGTCCAGGCCCTGAAGTGCTCCTTATAGCTGTTCTTCCAGTCGGCGTCGGGCAGCAGGCGCACCGAGGCGGCGTCCAGGGGCGCCGCCGGCAGCAGGGGCCGCAGCTCGTCCCAGCGCTGCCGGGCCTCGGCCTCGGAGCCAAAGATGCCCACGATCCAGGCGCGCCGGCCGATCGCGTCCTCGAGAAGCGTCCAGCCCTCGACGCCCGTCTCCAGGAGCACGGCGTCGGTCGACTCGGCGTGGACGGCGGGGATCTCCGCTCGCAGTTCCCAGAGGTCCATGGGGCTTCAGGGACCGGCCAGCCGGGCAAGGACCCGGGGGAGGAGGAGGTGCTCGGCCGCGTGCACCTTGGAGGTCAGCGTCTCCAGGGTGTCGGAGGGCTCGATGCGCACGGCCTCCTGGTCGAGGATGGGGCCCCCGTCGACCTCGGGCGTCACGCGGTGCACGGTGCAGCCCGTCACCCTGACCCCGCGCCGCCAGGCCTGCCCGATCGCGTCCAGGCCCGGGAAGCTCGGCAGCAGGCTCGGGTGCAGGTTGATGATGCGGCCCGCGAAGGCCCCGAGGAAGCCCGGCTTGAGGACGCGCATGAAGCCGGCGAGCACGACCAGGTCCGGGGCGTGAGCCGAGACCGCCTCGATGAAGCGGGCCTCGCCGGCGCCCTCCAGCTTGGTGCGGAAGGGCGCGGGATCGACGTAGGCCGCCGGCACCCCGAAGCGCGGGCCCAGGGCGAGGATCCCCGCGTCGGGAACGTCGGAGAGGAGCCCCGCCACGCGGGCGGCCCCGAGGGCCGAGGCCTGCTGGGCGCGCAGCACCGCCTCGGCGTTGGAGCCGCGGCCCGAGCCGAGGATCACGATTCTCATGGGCGCGGCGTCAGAGGTCGCCCGCCGCGCGGATCCGCTCGACCATGCGGGTGGTGCTGAAACCCTTGAGGAAGGGGAGGAATACGATCCGGGAGCCCGCGGCCTCGAGGGCCGCGCGCTCGGTGGGGTCGAGGGTCTCGAGCGTGTAGTCGCCGGCCTTGCAGTAGATGTCCGGCTTCAGGGCCTCGATCTCGCGGGCCAGGCGCCGGCCGCGGAAGACGACGACCCCGTCCACCGAGCGCAGCTGGCCGAGCGTGTAGGCGCGGGAGGCCTGGTCCAGGATCGGGCGCGCGGGGCCCTTCAACTGGCGGACGCTGCGGTCGGAGTTGAGGGCGACAAAGAGGACGCCCTTCGCGCCGCCGAGCGCCCTGGCCGCCTCCAGGTAGGACGCGTGCCCCGGGTGCAGCAGGTCGAAGACGCCGTTCGTCAGCACGAAGGTGCCCCCGGAGCGCCTGACCGCCCTGCGCGCCGCCACCGCCCGCCCAAGGGTGAGGAGCCGGGGGTTGGCGGGCTTTCGGGGGCTCGGGGGCATCCTCAGAAGAACTTCTTGGCCTTCTCGAAGAACTTGCGCGAGGTGGGCTCGTGGGCGTCGCCGCTCACCCGCGCGAACTCCTCGAGGATCTTGCGCTGCTCGGAGGTGAGCGCCGCGGGGACCTCGACCTGCACGCGCACGAGCGCGTCGCCGTGGCGGCCGCCGCGCAGGGACGGCATCCCGCGGTCGCGCAGGCGGAAGGTGGTGCCGCTCTGGGTCCCGGCGGGAATCTTCAGGTGGGCCTTGCCGGTGAGGGTCGGCACCTCGATCGAGCCGCCGAGGGTCGCCAGCGTGAACTTGATCGGGATCTCGCAGAAGAGGTCGTCGCCCTGGCGCTCGAAGAGCTCGTGGTCCCTGACCGTGAGGACGATGTACAGGTCGCCGGGGGAGCCGCCGGCCGCCGCGGCCTCGCCGTTGCCGGCCGAGCGCAGGCGCGAGCCGGTCTCGACCCCCGGGGGGATGCGCACATTCAGCTTGGTGGTCTTCGGCGTGCGGCCCTCGCCCTGGCACTCGCGGCAGGGCTTCTCGATGCGCACGCCGCTTCCGCCGCAGGTCGGGCAGGTCTGGGTGAAGACGATGATGCCGCCCGAGCGGCGGACCTGGCCGGCGCCGCGGCAGGTCGGGCAGGTGACGCGCTTGGAGCCCGCCTCGGCGCCCGAGCCGTGGCAGTGCTCGCAGGTCATCAGCTTGCGAAACGAGATCTCCTTCTCGATGCCGCGGGCGGCCTCCTCGAGCGTGATCTCGAGGTCGTAGCG
Organism: uncultured Opitutaceae bacterium; assembly: GCA_903919205.1. GTDB lineage: Bacteria > Verrucomicrobiota > Verrucomicrobiia > Opitutales > Opitutaceae > Palsa-1447. The sequence continues at coordinate 4,416 of CAIXHE010000095.1, forward strand.
CAGGTCGGAGCCGTCGCGGCCGGAGTCGCGGCCGCCGCCTCCGCCGAACATCTCCTCGAAGATGCCGCCGCCCCCACCGCCCTGCTGGCCGAAGACCTCGCGGAAGATGTCGTAGGGGTCGTGGAAGCCGCCGCCGCCGCCCCGGGGCGAGGCGCCCGGGCCCTGGAAGGCCGCGTGGCCGTAGCGGTCATAGGCGGCCCGCTTGTCGGGGTCCTTGAGGGCCTCGTAGGCCTCCGACACCTTCTTGAACGTCTCCTCCGCCTCCTTGTTGCCTGGGTTCTTGTCGGGGTGGTACTGGACCGCCTTCTTGCGGTAGGCCTTCTTCAGCTCCTCGTCGGTCGCCTTGCGGTCGACGCCCAGGAGCTCGTAGTAGTCTTCCTTGGCCATGCTTCAGGACGCCGGCTCCTTGTCCGAGGAGGGGCCGCTGGAGACGATGACGGAGGCGGGCCGCAGCAGGCGGCCGTTCAGCACGTAGCCGGTGCGCACCACCGTCAGCACGTGCTCGGCGGGCACGGTCTTGCTCGGCTGGTGGGAGAGCGCCTCCTGCTGGTGGGGGTCGAAGGCGAGGCCGGCCGGGTTGATCTCCTTAAGGCCGTGGTTCGCGAGCGCCGCCTTCAGCTGCTGCTGGACCAGCTCCACGCCCCCGGCGAGGGACTTGGCGTCGGCGCCGGGCTGGCGCGCCGCGGCGAGGCCGAGCCCCAGGTTGTCCAGGGCGGGCAGGAGGTCCTCCAGGAGGCGCGAGGCCGCGAAGAGCCGCAGCTCCTCCTTCTCGCGCACGGTTCTGCGGCGGAAGTTCTCGAGGTCCGCGGCGGTGCGCAGGTAGCGGTCATGGTTGTCGGCGGCCTCCTTGCGGGCGGCGGCAAGCTGCTCCGAAAGCGAGGTGGCCTGGTCCTGGGGGGAGCCCGGGGCCTCGGAAGTTCCCGAGGCCTGTGTTGCCTGCGTCGATTCGGTGGTGTTCATGTGGGACCGACACCTAACTACGGCTTCGCCGTTTGTTCAAGTTTGTCGAGGGCCCCCCTGAAGAAATCCCGGGCCTTCTTCTGGGCCTGCTTCAGGCCCGCCTTCAGCTCGTCCCCGCGGGCCCCGAGCGCCCCCGAGAGCGCCGCCCCGAAGTCGTCCGGCAGCAGGCTCGCGATCACGCTGCCGCGCACCCCCTCGGAGTACAGGTAGCTCACCATGCCGGGCAGCAGCAGCTGGCGGGTGTCCGTGACGTTGCGGTAGCGCTGGTCGATGCGCAGGGGGTAGTCGTGCTCCGACACGCGGGCTCCGTCCGCGTCGGCGATCACCAGGCGGTCCAGGCGGACGTGCAGGCTGCGGATAAGGAAGCCGCGGGACGTGGACGCGGACCCCGCGGGCGCCGGGGGGCCGGAGAGGCCCCGGGAGAAGCTGTCCGCGTTCGAGGGCCCGTCCCGGCGGCGGACCAGCTCCACCTTGGCCACGTCAAGATCCAGGTCCTCGAGGACGATTCGGCCCGAGGTCGCGGACTCGAGGAGGTCCGCCCGGGCTGCGATCCCGCGCACCTCAACGAAGTCCGGCGCCGGGTAGCCCGGGGGGTTGCGGGCGACGAGCCCGTGCACCGCCAGGCGGCCGGTGAAGGGGTTGGCGGCCAGGCTCTGAATGCGCACGTCGAAGCCGGTGCGCGAGGACAGCTCGTGCTCGACCAGGGAAGGCAGGAACGCCATCCACGCGAGCGCCACGAGGGCCAGCACGCCGAGGAGGATAAAAAGGCCTGACGCGGTCCTGCTCACGCAAAGCCCTCGGTGACGAGGACGATGGCCGGCTCGGGCGCCCGGAACTCGAGGCTCGCCGACCAGGGGAGAAGCGCGTTGTCGCCGCTCGAGAGCGGCTTCGAGCCCGGGGGGGCGTCGACCTGGACGAGGCCGCCGGCCACCAGGCTGACGATGCGCGGCTCCTCGCCTGCGCCGAAGCGCAGGGCCTCGCCGCGGCCGAGCACCACCCTTCGGATCTCGAACTCGTCGCACGCGGCGATCGTGCCCGAGGTGGGGGCGGCGCGCACCAGGGCCGGCGGCGGCTCGCCCCAGAGGATCGACTGGAGGGACTCCTCGACATGCAGCGCGCGGGGCTTGCCGTCCAGCCCCACCCTCCCCCAGTCGTAGAGCCGGTAGGTCGTGTCGGAATTCTGCTGGATCTCGAGGATCAGGTTGCCGGCGTCGATCGCGTGGACCTGGCCGCTGTGCACGAGCACCGAGTCGCCCGAGGCCACCGAGACCTTGTTGACGAAGTCCTCGGCGGTGGCGTTGGCGACCGCCTGGGTGAAGGCCGCGCGCGTCACGCCGGGCTTCAGGCCGACGAAGAGCGAGGCGCCCGGCACCGAGTGGGCCACGTACCAGTTCTCGGTCTTGGGCTCCCCCTTCAGGGCCGGGGCCGCGGAGGCGGGGGGGTGCACCTGCAGGCTCAGGCGCTCGGAGCAGTCGAGCCACTTGACGAGGATCGGGAACGCGCGCTCGGGCTTCCATTCGGGCCCCATCACGTCGGCTGCGTGCCGCTCGATCAGGGAGCGAAGGGTCGAGCCGCCGAAGCGGCCGCCGCGCACCACGGACTGCGCCTCGGGTCGGTCCACGACCTCCCAGCTCTCGCCGATCGGGGGACCGGGCGGGATCTCGCGGCCGAGCGCGGTCTCGAGGCGGCGTCCGCCCCACACCCGCTGCTGGTAAAGCGGTTGAAATTGAAGAACTTCTCGCATGGGGAACGAAATCGTTTTTTTGTGACTCAGGACGGGATAGGTTTACATTTATCCTGTCAGCCTACTAGGTTCCCTACCACCATTTACTGCGCCGGAAGCTCAGATGCCCAAATCCGATAGTTCAAATCCAAACGGCGGATCACCCTTCCAAGGCCCCCGTTATCGGCCCAACTGGCTGGCTGCGATCCTGTGCGGACTCACGGGCACGTACATCACCGCCGCGCTGATCGACTACAGCCCGAGCCAGACGACCTTCATCACGACCTCGCCGAGCGGCAGGAACTGGGTGGGCTGGGTGGGCGCGGACACCGTGTGGGTCCTGTACTTCTCGGTGGGCCTGAGCACGATCCTGGTCCCGATCTCCCTCTTCTGGATGGCCTACGTGGCCGTGCGCAAGTCGAGGCACCTGGTGGCCACCCGCGTGACCGCGATCGTGGTGGCGATCGTCTCCTGGTCGGGGCTCATGTCGATGCTGGAAACCTACAAGCCGACCGACACCTTCCCGCACGGGCTCGGGGGCATGACCGGGCGCGTCATCTACCACCGGCTGCTCGCCGACGCCCTCGGACCGTTCGGGACGGGCCTGGTCCTCGGCACGATCTACCTCTTCGCGCTCCTCTTCATCATCACCCGAGACATCGGATCGGAGATCGAGAAGATTCTGACGAACTTCTACGAGTGGAAGGCGGAACGCGCGAAGCGCAAGGCGGAGGCGCAGGTCGAGCGCGACAAGCGCAAGGACGACCGCGCGAGGCAGAGGGCCGCCCTGGCGGAGCCCGCGGCGGTGCCGGTGCCGGTGGGGCCGATCGGAAGCCGCAAGACCTTCGTGGCGAAGACGGACGACCCGCTGCTCAGGCCGGCGGCCCGGCCGCCGGACGCTCAGGCCGAGCCGAAGCCCGAACCCAAGCCCGAGCCCAAGGGGGTCCCCCCGAAGGAACCGGCGGCGAAGGAGCCCCCGGTCAAGGTGGCGCTCACGATCGTCAAGCCCGAGGAGCCCAAGAAGGCCAAGGTCGTGCTGCCGCAGACGTTCGACGAGAGCTACAAGTTCCCTCCCCTCAAGCTGCTGAAGGAGCAGGCCAAGCCGGCGGCCGGCAACAGCGACGAGGAGCACCGCCAGAACGCCGAGAACCTGCTGCGCATCCTCAAGGAGTTCGGGGTCGAGGTGTCCCTGGGCGAGATCCACGTGGGCCCGGTGATCACCCGCTACGAGGTCGTCCCGGCCCCGGGCGTGCGCGTCGAGAAGATCGCCGGCCTCGACAAGAACATCGCGCTCGGCATGCGCGCCCAGTCTGTGCGCATCCTCGCCCCCATCCCGGGCAAGGCGGCGGTGGGCGTGGAGGTGCCGAACCTGAACCCGACCCCGGTGGGCATGCGCGAGCTCCTGGAGAGCGAGGACTGGGCCTCGGCCAAAGCGGAGCTGCCGATCGCCCTCGGGCGCGACGTCTCGGGCAAGCCGCTGATCTCCGACCTGGCGAAGATGCCCCACCTGATGATCGCAGGCGCGACCGGCTCGGGAAAGTCGGTCTGCATCAACTCGATCATCACCTCCATCCTCTACTCGAAGAGCCCGAAGGACGTGCGCCTGATCATGGTCGACCCGAAGGTGGTCGAGCTGAAGATCTTCAACACGCTGCCGCACATGATGATCCCGGTGGTGACCGAGCCGAAGAAGGTCCCGGCGGCCCTCAAGTGGCTGCTGAGCGAGATGGAGCAGCGCTACCAGATCTTCGCGAAGGCGAACGTGCGCAACATCGTCGGCTTCAACACGCGCAGGAAGGACACGAAGCCGCAGCCCGAGCCGCAGCCCTCGCTCGAGGGGATGGACCCGCTCGGCGACGGCTCGCCCGAGCTTCCCGCGCACCTGCCCTACATCGTGGCGATCATCGACGAGCTCGCGGACCTGATGATGCTCGCCCCCGCGGAGATCGAGACGTCGATCGCGCGCCTGGCCCAGCTGGCGCGCGCGGCCGGCATCCACCTGATCATCGCCACGCAGAGGCCCTCGGTGAACGTCATCACGGGCGTCATCAAGGCGAACCTTCCGTCCCGCATCGCCTTCCAGGTCGCCTCGCAGGTCGACTCGCGCACGATCCTGGACACCAAGGGCGCAGAGACCCTGATCGGGCGCGGCGACATGCTCTTCTCGCCCCCGGGCACCTCGCGCCTCGTGCGCGCCCAGGGCGCCTACGTCGGCGACGAGGAGGTCCACGAGATCGTCGAGTTCCTGAAGGGCAACGGGCCTCCGCAGTACGCCCAGGCGGTCCAGCAGCAGATCGACCGCGCGGCCTCCGAGGACGACGAGGAGGGCGACGAGGAGGGGGACGGCGACGGCGAGGGCAGCGACGAGGAGCTCTACGCACGGGCGATTGACGTCCTCAAGTCCTCGCGCCGGGCCAGCACGTCGATGCTCCAGAGACGCCTTCGCATCGGCTACAACCGGGCGGCCCGGATCATGGAGCTGATGGAGGAGAAGGGCATCGTCGGACCCGAGAACGGATCGAGCCCGCGCGAGATCCTCGGCGACCTGGACTCGCTCTGAGCGGGCCCCGGCGTTTGGGACAAATCCTTCTTCCCCTGCCCCCCAAAACCTGCAAGTGATCGAGCCATGCAGACCATAGGTGAACGCCTCGAGGACGCCCGCAAGAAGAAGGGCATTTCGATCCGCGAGGCGGCCGAGGCGACCAAGATCCGCGGCGAATATCTCCAGAAATTCGAGAGCAACCAATTCGATATCGGGCTCACCGACCTCTACACGCGCGGCTTCCTGAAGGGCTACGCGACCTACCTGCACGTGCCCGCCGACCGCATCCTGAACGACTTCACGGCGCTTCGCGGGGGAGAGACGCGCATCCGCCAGCCGAGCCGCGAGGTCTACGGCCGCATGGACCTGGCGATCTCCTCGGCGGACGAGCGCGAGGAGAAGCAGGCGGAGCCCTCGCAGGCCGAGTCCTCCCAGCGCCCGCACACCGCCCGCTTCCAGAGGCCCGGCGACAACCTCCCCAAGGCGCCCGCCATCGACCCGGCCTTCGTGTTCAAGGGCGGCATCGTGCTTGCCATCGTGCTCTCGCTGGCGCTGCTGCTCTGGATCGCGAAGTCCCTGTTCGCGCCGGTTCCGGTTCCGGCCGCGTCCCACGCCCGCGGCGCCGTCCAGCCGGCTGCGGAGTTCGCCGAGGCGGCCGCCACGGCGCCCGCGCCCACGGTGACCATCGTCGCCCTCGAGCCCGTGAGGATCAAGGTCGTGCGCAAGTCCGACGGCCTCGAGCTCTTCCAGGGAGCGCTGCAGGCGGGCGAGCGCCGCGACTACCCGAACATCCCCCTCTACCTGACCGCCTCCGACCTGGGGGCGATCGAGATCGAGTACAAGGGGCACCGAAACCCCACGGGGCACACGGGACACGACCGGATCCAGTTCGATTTCTCGGGACGGTGAGCCGGCCCGCCCCCGGGTTGAATTGACCCGCCGGACGGGCCCCCTTCGACATGGAGAAGATACCCTATTTCGGCCAGACGCTCGTGCGGTGGAAGGTGGGGACCTCGACGTTCCTCGCGCTCCCCGAGAAGGGAGCCCGCCTGATGAACTGGAACATCGAGATGGCGGACGGCTCCGTGCGCGACGTGATCCACTGGCCCGAGATTGCCTCGCTCGCCGACTTCACCAAGGCCCGCGGCGGCAACCCGATCCTGTTCCCCTTTTGCGCCCGCACGTTCGACCGGGGAGAGATCGGTTTCTGGCGCGACGCGAAGGGCGTGCGCCGCCCGATGCCCACGCACGGCTTCGCGCGCCAGGGCGACTTCCGCGCGGCGCGCGTGGACGCGACGGGCTTCGAGGCGGTGTTCGTGCCCGGCGAGGAGGCGAAGGCGTCCTACCCTTTCAACTACGAGTTCCGCGTCACGTACCGCTTTTCGGCGTTCGGCCTCACCTGCAACCTGACCCTCGAGAACCTCGGCGACGAGCCGCTGCCTTGGTCGGCGGGGCACCACTTCTATTTCACGCTCCCGTGGAGCGAGGGCGCCGCGCGGGGCGACTACCTGGTGCGCATCCCCTCCGAGGTGCGGCTGCGGCAGGACGCTGCGGGGCAGCTTGTCCCCGGGCCCCGGCTTGCGCTTCAGGAGCGCCTGGACAACCCCGCCCTGATAGACACCTTCCACACCGCGCTGCGCTCGCCCGAGGTGGTCTTCGGCGAGAAGGGCCACCCCGGGGACGTCACGGTGCGCCTGGGCGAGGACAAGGTCCCGCAGCCCGGAGCCTGCTTCGTCACCTGGACGCAGGCCGACGACTCGCCGTTCTTCTGCATCGAGCCCTGGATGGGGCCCGCGAACGCGCCCGAGCACCGCATGGGCCTGCACCTGGTGCAGCCGGGGCAGAGGGAGACGTTCACGGTCGCAGTGTCCGTCAGATAGGGTTGCGGCCGCGGCGCACCCGTTCTACCCTGAGGAAAGCTACACGCCATGCACTCGCACACATTGACGATCGCATTCCTCGACGGGCTCGGGGGCTCCGAAATCATCCTCATCATGGTGGTCGTCCTCGTGTTCTTCGGGGGCGAGAAGATGCCGGAGTTCGCGCGCGGCCTGGGCAAGGCGATCCGGGAGTTCAAGAAGGCCGCAAGCGACGTGGAGACCGAGTTCAAGCGCGCGATGGACGAGGTTCCCGAGAAGCCGAAGGCGCCGCTGCCCGCGATCGCGCCGGCGGCAGTCACGCCGGCGGCAGCCTCCAGCCCGGCAGCCGCCACCCTGCCCTCGCCGTCCACCCCCGGCGTCGAGCCGAACACCGCCCGTTTCGAACCGCCCGCCGACCACAGCATTGACGCCTGAGGGCTTTGCGGGCCCCAATCGTGCCCGTTATGAAAACGCCCCTGCTCTACGGACTGCTCGCTGC
>CAIXHE010000096.1 GCA_903919205.1 uncultured Opitutaceae bacterium
GCGCGGATATTAGCATAAGGCCCGGTCGCTCGACTGCGGCTGTTCGCGAAGGAGCCGCTTCCACCAAAACCCAATGTACTTCCCAAAGTTCAAACCGCCTTAGAAGGGGCTTGACCCGGGTCTCCCCATATTAGCCCTTGGGGATCTCGTTGTCCGTGCGCAGCACGATCACCGGCTCCTTGGTCTTCACCCACAGCTCGACCTCCTTGAAGAACTTGGCGGGCACGCCCTCGACGGCGTCGCCCACCGTCTTCGCGGGGTAGAGGCGCCCCTTCTTGGAGGCGTTGTAGTCGTAGACGCCCTTCAGCAGGCGTTCCTGCACCGAGGCCGGGCTCGCGTCCTCGGGGATCTGAAGCACCCAGCCGGTGAAGTCGACCTTCGGCATGCGCCCCTCGGGGTCGCTCACAAGGATGACGAACTGTTTCTTGACCGGCGGGACCGGCTCCTCCTCGCCGGGGTCTGGCTGAACCGCGAGGTTCATTTCCTCAACCACGCGGCGCAGGACCGTCGGGTCCACGTGGTTCTTCTTCAGGATCTCTGCTACCTTGTTGACGTCGATTTTGGGCATGAAAGAGGGGGCTAGCGCTGGTCCCGCAGGCTGCGGATCTCGTTGAACTGCTTGGGCGAGAGCAGGCGCCTGGGAACCCGGCGCTCGGCCTCCGAGACGAGCTTGTCCCAGTCGTCCTCGGCGGGCAGGTGGGTCTCCCAAGAGGTGAAGTGGCCCTGCTTGCGAAGCCACGTGAGGTTGCCCCCGTGCACGATCGCCTTCACCTGGTATTTCCCCGCCTCGGGGTCCTTCACCCACCATCCGAATTCCATGCTCATGATAGGGGGATCTCGGTCACGGTGCGGCCGATGCGGAAGGCCCCCCGCTCTAGCCCGACGCGGCGGATCGACACGCCGGCCTCGGAGACGTCGGCTGCGATGCCGCCGAACGGCCGGCAGAACGAGCCCGTGTTCACGACGGTGACGCCCGCCGCGGTGCGCCAGACGCCGGGGCGGTGGGTGTGCCCGATCACGATCACAGCGGCGCTCGGGCGGTGGCGGGCGGCGATCGACGCCGCCCGGGACGGCGCCTGGCTCCAGGCCTGGAGCATGTGCATCATGCGGTGGGGGGGCCACACGGTGTTCGAGGCGAGGCCAATCGCATAGAGCACCAGGTTTCCCTCGGACTGGTGGGTCTGGGGGATCGAGGCGGAGACGGCTCGGAAGGCCTTGAGGCGCCCCTCGAAGGTCGCGTTGGCGCCGGGCGGCATCGCGGCCAGGGCGGCGATCACCTTGCGCCGCAGCACCGAGGCCTCGCGCGACCAGGGCACGATGTTGTCGAAGAGGATGTCGCCGTGGGTGACCAGCACCCGGCCGCCCGCCAACTCGGTGGCGTGGTCGGAGGAGATGTCCGGGTCGTGGTTGCCGGTCAGCAGCGACACGGGCAGGCCGGCGGAGGCCGCGAACGCCCGCACCTCCTCGAGCCTGCGGGCGTCGGCGGCGGGATCCGGGCCGGTGCGGGTGTCCAGCGTGTCCCCGTTGAACAGAAGCGCCCCCGGACCCTCGAGGAGCGGCCGGAGCTGTTCCAGCGAGGCGACGCGGCTCACTTTGTCTCCGTAGTGGACGTCGGAGAGGATGCGCGTGAACGGTGCGGCCACTCAGTTGCTGCCCGGCGGCGTTTGGGACCCGGACATCGCGCCCCGCATGAGCGCACCCATGTCGAATTTGCTCCAGCCCTCCGGGGGCGCGAACGCGGAGTCCGGCTCGCCCGTCTTTTCTACCGACGTGACCTCGAGCCGGAAGGTCTCCTTGCCGCCCTGGCTCGTCACGGCGCGCAGGGGAAAGAAGCCCTTGTCCACGAGCATGCGCTCCCAGGCCTGGGGCGGCTGGGGGCGACCTCCCGGGCGGCCGCCGGCCGCCGGCCCTAGGCCGAAGAACGCCCCCAGCTTCTGGGTGGCCCAGACCTCGGTCGTGGACCCGTCCTTGCCGGTCACGACGTACTTGGTGCAGGGGTAGCCGAGGATCGTCTCCCCGTCCGTGGTGACCTGGAAGCCGGGCTGCTCGGCCGACGGGCCGGCCGCGGGGCCGGGCGAGCCCGCCTGCGGCGTCGTGTCGGGAAGCGGCTGCACCATGTACATGCGCCGCGAGGGCATCAGGATCGTCATCTGCCGGCGGGCGTAGTCCGTGATCAGGCTGGTCGGCCCCTGGGGCGTCGTCACGTCGGCCCGCACAAAGCCCTCCTTCAGGACCAGGTTGATCGCCTGGGCGCCGCCCTTCGCGGAGGTGATCTTCATGGACACGGCTCCCTCGAACGACTCTGCTCGGAGGGCACCCGGAATGAGCAGCGCGCACAGTCCCGCGAGCACTAGGATGGTTTTCATGACAGGCCGATTATCCGACTGCCCCCGGCCGGTGCAATGAAAGAAGCCCATCATTGAACTACAGGCACGCATTCCACGCCGGCAACTATGCCGACGCGCTCAAGCACGCCCTCTTCGTGCGGCTTCTTAGGGCCCTGCAGCAGAAGGAGAAGGGACTGGTGGTGGTGGACACCCACGCCGGCCGCGGCTCCTACGACCTCTCGCTCGCCTCGGAGGGCGACTCGCGGGCGCGCACCCCGGAGTGGCCCGACGGCATTGGCCGCCTGTGGGACCGCACCGACCTGCCGCCCGAGGTCGAGGACTACGTGGCCCTCGTGCGCGGCTTCGACCGGTCCCGCGGCAACCTATCCGATCGGCCGCGCTTCTACCCGGGCTCGCCTGCCCTTGGGCGCCTCCTCGCCCGCCCGCAGGACCGCCTCGAACTCTGGGAGCGCCACCCGGCCGAGTGCGCCGCCCTGCGCGCCGCGTTCGAGGGAGCGCCCCGCGTGTCGATCCACGAGGCCGACGGCTACGGCGCAGCGAGGGCGTGCCTGCCGCCCAGGGAGAAGCGGGCGCTCGTCCTCATCGACCCGCCGTTCGAGGCCGCCGACGAGTGGGCCCAGGTGACGGCGTGCCTCTCGGCCGGGTTGGTGCGCCTTCCGTCGGCCACCTTCGCGGTGTGGTACCCGCTGACCGGACGCGCGCGGGTCGACGCCCTGGTCGCGTTCCTCGAGTCGGCGCGCGCACCCGCCTTCGCGGCCGAGGTGATCGCCGAGCCGGGCGCCGCGCGGATGCGCGGCTGCGGCGTGGCGGTCGTCAACCCCCCGTGGAAGTTCGAGGCGCAGGCCCGCGCGGTCGCGTCCTACCTCGCCGGCGTGTTCGAGCCGGAGAGGGGCGCGAGCAGCTCGGTGCGGTGGATCGTCCCCGAGTAGGGGAACTCAAGCCGGGCCGGGTGCACCACCAGCGGCGGTGGACGGAAGATGGGACGGGTCCAGCGCGAGTCCTCGCGCGGGACGGCGCGGGGGGCTGAAGTTTCCTTCTGCAGCACCCGCGCAGGTAAGGTCGTGGCCTGCGGTGTCATGGTGAGGACTACGACCCCCGACCCCAAAATTTGTTTCACGCCTTCTGCGAGAAAACCGTAAAAAACCCCGTCGCCCCGGGGGCCGCGACCGCCGCCCAAACGGCGGAGGGGCGGCCCGAGGGGCGCGGGGGCGTGGCCTCAAGCGACGCGCCGCAGCCTGTGCACCGGCGCCAGCATCGGCTGTCGCTTGGGCACGGACAGGGTGAGCACACCGTCGTGGATCGCGGCCTGGACCTGGGAGTAGTCGAAACCGACCCCGAGCCTCAGCCGAAGCCTGTAGTCGAGCTGGGAGCCCTCGAGGTGGAGGGCCTGCCAGTTCACCCGCACGAACCGGGCCTTGCGGGCCGTGACGAGCAGGTCGGGGCCGTGGCCCTCGATCTCGACGCCGCTCGCCTCCACGCCGGGCACGTAGACGACGATGCTGACGGCGCCCGGCAGCTCGCGGCAGTCGTAGCTCGGCTGGCGGAACGAGGCATGGGCTGCCCTGTGCGCGCTGCGGCTGGCGGTCGTGGCGGTGTGGGTTCTCGTGTTCATGGGAAAATGGATGAAAATGGCAGGTGCTTCCTGGGGGCTTGGGGCCTCCGGGCTCAAGGTGTTCTAAACGTTTCCTGGTAGGGAGGGTTTAGACCTCGAAGCCCGTGACGGCCGCTTTGTTCCAATTCGACGTGGCGACCGGACGCATCAGACCACAGCCAAATCGGACGGCCTTCGTAATCGAAGTGCCGGCGAGGCTCGGGTGATGTTTGTGTGTCTGGGCCATGGGAACGCTGTGTATCATGCACACTGCAGGCTTCATGCCAAGCGCGTTTGAAAATTATGACACCCACGCGTCGAGCCGTTGCGCCCGGTCCGTGCGCGCGCCACGATCCGGCCATGTCCACCCTGACCGACTCGGCGACGACGCTGGCCCAACTGAAGGAACGCATCCTCGCCTTCGTGCGCGAGCGCGACTGGGAGCAGTTCCACGCCCCCAAGAACCTGAGCATGGCCCTGTCGGCCGAGGCGGCCGAGCTGATGGAGCACTTCCTCTGGTCCAGCGCCGAGGAGTCCCGGGCCGTGGCAGCGGACCCGGTGCGCCGCCAGAAGATCGCCGAGGAACTGGCCGACGTCGTGATCTACGCGCTAGAGTTCGCGAACGCGACGGGCCTGGACGTCGCGGCTTCGATCGAGTCGAAGATCGCCGCGAACGCCCGGAAATACCCCGTCGACAAGGCGAAGGGCCGCTCCGCCAAGTACACCGAGCTCTGAGCGGGGCCTCAGGCCTTGCCGCCGAAGCTCACGTAGTCGTCCAGGTCCAGAAGGTCGCAGAAGGTGTGCACGTCGTCGTGGTCGGGCCCGTTCGCCTTCAGGACCTCGCCGAACCACTCGTGGCCGCCGGAGCCGCCCGGGGCGTTCGACACGAGCCAGGAGGACCAGGCCGCGATCTCGCTCGGCAGGCGCGTCGTCTTGGATCGGATCCACGCCAGCATCTCCGAGTCCGAGCGCCCGAGCTTCACCTCGGCCAGGAGCGTCTCGCTGTCGATCCCCGTGAACGCGAAGAAGTGCTTGTCCATCGGGCAATTGTAGTGGTACTCGCCGCCCTTGCCGGCGGCGACGGCGCGCGCCTTGTCAAGGAGGCGCGGCAGGTGGGCGTAGCCGCCGAGCTTGCAGCGCGCGCTGCGCGGGGGATGCTGGGTGAGGTCGGGATGGGATAGGTTGATGGCCATAGGATGTGAGGATTCTCCTCCAGCATGGACGGCCTGCGGCGCGCCGCAACCCCGGCGTCATACTTTCGGCCTGAAAGCCCGCATCACGGCCTCGCGGGTCTCGAGCCTGGGTCCCCCGATCAGGTCGATGCAGTACGGGATCGCCGGGAACACCGCCTGGAGGTTCTCGCGAATCGCCTTGGGGCGGCCCGGCAGGTTCACGATCAGGGTGCGGCCCCGGATGCCGGCGGTCTGCCGGGACAGGATCGCCGTCGGCACGAAGGCGAGCGAGGCCGCGCGCATGAGTTCCCCGAAGCCCGGCAGCAGCTTCTCGCACACGGCCACGGTCGCCTCGGGCGTGACGTCGCGCGCGGAGGGACCCGTGCCGCCGGTGGTCACGATGAGGCAGCAGCCCGCCTGGTCGGCCATGCGCCGCAGCTCCGACTCGAGCACCTCGCGCTCGTCGGGCACCACCCGATAGTCGACCTCGAACGCCGTCTCGAGCCATTCGCGCAGGAGCGCCACGCAGGCCTTGCCCGGGGTGTCCTCGTACACGCCGGCGCTGGCCCGGTCCGAGACGTTGAGCACGCCGATGCGCGCGGGGGATGCGCCTTGGGGGGCCGTCATGCGAGTCCGTTCAGCGAGGCGAAGGGGTCCCAGCCGCTGTCCTCGTGCCACTCGTACTCGGCCCAGGTCGCGATCTCGAGGCTCGCCTGCCGCCCGAAGATCGAGGCAATCAGCCCGAGAGACATGTCGATCCCCGCGGAGACGCCCGAGGCGGTGAAGAATCGGCCGTCCTCGACCCATCGCGCCCTCGGGACCCAGTCGACGGCGGGACCCTGGGAGCGCACCCAGGCGAAAGCCCGCTTGTTCGAGGTCGCGCGCCGGCCGTCGAGCACGCCGGCGCGGGCGAGGAGCGCGCTTCCCGTGCAGACCGAGGCCACGCGTCCCGCGCGCGCGCAGAGGCGCGCGAGTTCGCCGATGAAGGCGGCGTTGCCCACCTCGCGGCGGGTGCCCATGCCTCCCGGCACCAGCAGCACGTCCAGGTCGCCCGTCTCGGCGAGCGACGCGTCCGCGAGCCCGGCGGGACCCGCGAGCGTGCGCACCGGGCCCGGGCGCTCGGCGAGCATCGTGATCCGCGCCCGCTCGCCCAGCATCCCAAACATCTCGAGCGGCCCGTAGACGTCCAGGATCTCGAAGCCCGGGAAGAGCACGGCGCCGATCGTGATCGGCTTGGCGGGTGTGTCCATGGTTCCGGGCTACGGCTTTGTCCTGACGATGCGGGCCGTCGCGAGCGACTCGAGCATGGCGGCCAGGTCGGGGCCGCTCGGGTCGTTGAAGAGCAGACTTACGGCGATGGCGTCCCCGTCAGAAAGCCGGATGATGCCGATCACGACGTTCTTGAAGACCTCGGGCTTGACCGGCTTGCCCACCTCTGAGGCGTCGGTGAACAGGCAGTAGGCGCCGTACCCGGAGGAGACCTTGAATTCCTGGAGGGTCTTCTCCTTCTCGACCGAGGCCGCCACGAACTGCTCGGAGACGCTCTGCACCTGCTCGCGGATCGTCTCCTTGGAGACGGGCTCCGCGGGCGACACCACCGACACGTTCAGCACGCAGCGCGCATTGACGGAGGCCGGGGGCGTCAGCAGGACGGCGACTCCGGTCTCTTCCTGCGCGTGCGTGGATACGGTCCAGCCCTTCGGCTCGGTGATCTCGAAGGTCCCGTAGGTGCCGAGGGCCACGGAGCCTGCGTGGGCGGCGGGGCAGGTGAGGAGGGCTGCGGCAAGGAGCAGGGGTTTCATGGGATTGGAGGGGGGCTACGGACAAGGTTGCAGGAATGCGGGCCCTTGTGGAGTGGAAACGCCCGCGGCTAGGGCCCCTCGGGGGGCCACGCGGCGCGGATCTCCTGCGGTGAGACGCCGCGCTCGCGAAGGGCGCGCAGGCTGAGGGCGTCGTGGCGCTTGGCAAGGCGCACGCCGCCCTCGTCGGTGACGAGCGCGCAGTGGTAGAAGCCGGGCGGCCGCACCCCGAGGGCCCGGTAGAGCAGCAGCTGCCGAAAGGTCGAGCGCACCAGGTCCTCGCCACGCACCACCTCCGTGATGCCCATCTCGGCGTCGTCCACGGCGCACGCGAGCTGGTAGCTCGGGCCCCCGTCCTTGCGCCACACTGGGAAGTCCCCGAAGTCGCGCCCGGCCACCGCGCGCTGCGTCCCGAGGCGCGCGTCCTCGAATACCAGTTCCTCCCCGTCGGGCACCCGCAGGCGCCAGTTGACCCCGGGTGCACCGTCGATGTCGGGCAGGTCGAGTGAGGGGTCGGGGCGGAAGGCCGCCGGATACAGGGGCTCGTCGTCTGCGCCGCCCTCGTGCGGGGCCCCCGCCGCCTCGACCACGTCGCGGCGGGTGCGCGCGCACGGGTAGACCCACCGCAGGTCGCGCAGGCGCTCGAGGGCCGCCCGGTAGAGGCCGCGCCGCTCGCTCTGGCTGTACGGGGCATGGGGGCCTCCGATGTCGGGCCCCTCGCTCCAGGCGAGGCCGAACCAGCGCAGGTCCTCGAGCAGGGCCTGCGCGAAATCCATCCTGAAGCGGGTCGAGTCCAGGTCGTCGCTGCGCAGCAGGAGGGTGCCCCCGGCGCGCCGCGCCCGCTCGGAGGCGATCCAGAACGTCCGCGCGTGGCCGGTGTGCAGGTAGCCGGTGGGCGAGGGCGCTAGGCGCCCTCGGTAGGCCGGTGGCGTGCTCACAGTTTGAGATTCATTTTCAGGCGCGATGCCCCATCTTGGGCCGCGCCTTCCCCATGTCGAAGCTCCTCTGCATCTACTGCGGCTCCTCCCGCCACGTGGCCCCCGCGTACTTCGAGGCGGCCGAGGAGGTCGGCCGGGGGCTCGTAGCCCGGGGCTGGGACCTCGTCTATGGCGGCGGCAACGTCGGGCTGATGGGCGCGGTCGCCCGTTCGGTGAAGGCCTCCGGAGGGCGGGTCGTGGGCGTCATTCCCGACTTCATGAAGTCGCGCGAGCTCGCCTACGAGGAGTCGGACGAGCTCGTAACGGTCGGCTCGATGCGCGAGCGCAAGCACGTGATGGAGCAGAGGGCCCACGCCTTCCTGGCGCTCCCGGGCGGCATCGGCACCCTGGAGGAGCTCGCCGAGGTGATGACCCTGCGCTACATCAACCGCCTCGACAAGCCGGTGGTCCTCTTCAACCAGCTCGGCTACTACGACGACCTGCTGCGGTTCTTCGATCGGATGGCCGAGGAGCGCTTCAAGTCGAGGGGGCTGCGCACGCTCTACGGGGTCGCCTCCACGGTGGGCGACATCTGGACCCTCCTCGAGCAGCCGGCGCGCTTCGAGTCGGACCCCCTCTGGAGGGAGGGCCGCTAGGCCATGGACCTCGCCGGCACCGCCGACTTGATCCGCCGGCACGCGGCGCGCTCCCCGGGCGCCGACGAGGCGTCGGCGGCGGCCGAGACCCTCGAGCTGATCCGGGTGCAGCCGGAATGCCTCCTGCGCACGGCGATGCCCGGGCACCTGACGGGCTCCGCCTGGATCGTGAGCCCGGACCGCTCGCGCACGCTCCTCACGCTCCACCGCAAGCTCGGGCGCTGGCTGCAGCTCGGGGGGCATGCCGACGGCGAGGCGAACCTGCTCAACGTGGCGCTCCGGGAGGCCCACGAGGAGAGCGGGCTCTCTCGCGTCCGCGTCCTGGACCCGGAGCTCTTCGACATCGACCGCCACTGGATCCCGCCGCACAAGGGCGAGCCCGGGCACTGGCATCACGACCTCCGCTTCGTCCTCGAGGCCGACCCGTCCGAGCCGCTCGTGGTGTCGCACGAGTCGAAAGCCCTCGCCTGGGTCGCGGTCGCCGAGGTGGCGGCCCTCAACCCGGAGGAGTCGATGGTGCGCATGGTGCGCAAGACGCTCGGCGGCGGCCTCTAGCCCGGCGGCGGCTGCCAGAGGTAGATCACCTCGGACCGCGCCACCCAGCCGGTTTCGCCGTTCGGGAAGCGCAGGCGCACCCAGCCGCCGAGGAACGTCTTGTCCGCGATCGCCGTGCTGCCCGCCGCCAGGGCGGTCGTCTTCTGGGAAACGTCCGCCTCGGTGGGGATCGAGCGCAGGAGGCCGGCCCTCCAGGCGACGACCGCACAGGGGTCGGACGCGGTCCCGTAGGCCCGGAATCCGATCCAGGAGGCGGTTCCGAGGGCGAGGGCGGCCACAAGGGCCGCCCAGGCCGCGGGCAGGAGCCAGCGCCGGCTTCCAAGGCCGTACGACGGGGCCGCCGCGAGCGCGAGGCCGAGGGCAAGGACCGCTGCGCAGAGAACGGCCGCGCGCTGCCAGCCCCCGGGCGGCTGGAGGCGCGCCAGGGAGCCCTCGGGGCCCGGTGCCAGCAGCGTGTCCACGGGCGGAACGACAAAACCTGCCTTGTCGGAGGTGGCGACCGCCAGGCGGCGCAGGGCTTCGCTCGAGGGGTCCTGCACAAAGGCCACCGATGCCTGGGCGGCGGCCTCGCCCCAGCGGTCCTGCTGGGCGAGGCAGAGGGCCAGGTTGTGGCGTGCGGACGCGTCGAGCGGGTCCGCCGACACGCGGGCGGACCAGGCGCGCTCGGCGCCCGCAAAGTCGCCCGCGCGGTAGAGGGAGGCCGGGTCGGGGGCGCCCCGCGCCGGCAGCGCGAGGGCCGCCAGGGCCGCGAGGAAGGGCAGCAGGTTGCGCGGCTTGAAGAGGCTGAGCGGCTGGAAGGAGCGAAGCGTCCGGCCGGCCAGGGCCGAGCGGGCGCGAGCGACCCAGTCGGCGGGCAGGTCGGCGCCGCTCCCGTAGAGGCAGCGGTCGGCCTCGGACCAGAGGAGCGACCACGGTGCGTCGGGCAGGGCGTGGGGAGGCGGGGCCGCGTGGGCCACCCCGAAGAGAAGGGCACTGTCGCGCTGCCAGGAGAGGAGCAGGGGGGCGCGCGCCGAGGAGGGGGCGGCCGCCAGGGCGTCGAGGGTCGAGGCGAGTCGCACCCGTGCCTGGCGAAGGGGCCTCAGGGGATCCGTGGCGCGGGCCCGCCGGTAGGCGGCCACGGCCCAGGAGAGAGCGAGGAGGACGAACGGGGCGGCCGCGAGAGGCCCGAGCTCGCGGCGCGGCAGCAGCCCCTGGGCCCGGGCCGAGGGCGCCAGCGCGTCGCCGAGGCCGCCCGTCGGCAGCTCGGGCGCCTTCGCCTCGGGCGCGGCCTGCGTGGCGCTCACCTGCGGTACGCCCGGGGCGGCGGCGACGCCGGGGCCCGCGGGGGGGGGCGGGCCGGCCGGCTCGGCGGTGACCGTCGCGCCGGGCGCCACGACCGATCGGTAGGATCCGCTCGCGGGGTCGAAGTAGGCGAAGGTGAGCGCCGGAAGCTCGTAGCTGCCGGCGTGGGTCGGCACGAGCACCACGTCCTCCGAGAGGGTTCCCTCGAATAGGCGCCCCTGCGGCTGCGTGCGCTTGGGCTTCGGCTGGATCACCTGGAAGTCAGCCGGGGCCTCGCGCGCGGGCAGGCCCCTGATCTGCGGCCAGTTTCCCGAGCCGGTGAGCTCGATCGTCCAGGTCACCGGCTCGCCGACCTTCACATGGGTGGGCACGATCTTCGAGGAGATCTTGAAGTCGCCGACGGCCCCGTTGAACTCCGCGGGCGCCGGCGGCAGCGGGCGCACCTCGAGGGTCGGCGGCGTGTCGCCCACGGCGAACTGCTGGTACTGGCGCTGCTGGAAGAAGCCGAACCCGGTCACCCCGACGGAGAGGTTGATCAGCTGGCTGGTGGGCTTGAGGCGGATGCGCCCGGCGGTGCCGGCGATCGCTCGCGTGTGGTACGCGAGGCCCGTGCGCGGGGACGCGCCCTGCGTCTCGAAGGGCTCGGGCTGGCTCCAGTCCTCGGCGACCAGCGGGCTCGGGTCCCAGTCGAAGATGCCGCGTCCCCAGGTCGGGTAGTACCCGGCCGCCACGTCGATCGTGTAGGCGAGGTCGAAGACCTGCCCGGCCCAGACGCTCGAGGAGCTCGGCGTCATCCGCGAGGAGGCCGCGTCGCTCAGGGTGACGCCGGTCGAGCCGAGGGTGGCACCGGAGGGGCTGAAGTGCGCGGCGGGCACCCGCAGGCGCCCCTTGTTCGTGTCGATCGAGAACGCGGGGATCTCGACGTCCTGCTGCCGGGCGAGCAGCACGGAATAGGTCAGCTGCACGCTGCGCGAGAAGGACCCGTTGATGATGGAGATGTTGCTCGAGCTGCCCTGGTAGTCGATTCGCAGGCCGTCGACCTTCGGGGTCGCGGGCGTGTCGTCGGGCGAGCAGTCCTCGAAGACCAGCTGCAGCTGGGAGACCTCGCCGACGGGCAGCGTGCCGCCGGGCGGCTGCCAGTGGACCGACTGGGCCGCGAGCGGGGCCACCGCCGCGAGGGCGAGCAGGGTGAGCGGGAGGGGGAGGCGGGGCATGCGGTTCACCAGTTCTTGCCCGTGCTCGGCGCGGGCGCGTTGGGCTCTGACTTGCGGATCATGTCAAAAAGCTGGGCGGGCGAGTCCTGGTTCTTCACCTGTTCCAGTTTCTCCAGGGGCACGGCGAGCTCGGGCATGCGGCTCGCGGGGTCGTTGGAGGGGTCCTTCTTTGCGCCGCCCACCTGCTGCATCGGGTGCTGCCGGTCCACGGGCGGCGGCGTAGGGGCCTTGGACATGTCCCCGAAAGCCTGGTCCTGGGGCTTCTGTTCCCGGTCCTTCTGGGACGGTTGCCCTGCGGAGTCCTTGGAGTCCTGGGGCTTCGAGGGCGGGGAGCCGTCCTGGGACGAGTCCTTGTCCTGGCCTCCCTGCGGCTTCGACGGCTGCTGCGCTCCCTGCTTCGAATCCTGACCCTTCCCCTGGTCCTTATCCTGCCTCTTGTCCTGGTCCTTATCCTTATCCTTGTCCTGATCCTTATCCTGCTTCTGGTCGGGATTCTTCTTGGGGGCGGGTTTCTCGAGCAGGTCCTCGAGCTCCTTCCTGAGCTTGGGCCAGTCGGTTGCCTTGGGATCCTGCGATGAGCCGACCTCGACCGCGGAAAGCGCGTCGCGCACCGGGCGCTCCGGCACCGGCTGGCCGGCCGACTTTACGTGCTCGCCCCAGGTCACCGTCTCGTGGCCGAACTCCGACCAGTCGAGGGCGCTGCACTGCTCCTGGGCGGAGAGGCGCCCGACGATCTTGGAGAGGGCGGCGGCGGGGTTGCCGTCGGCAGGGGCGTCCGCGCGGGCCGGCGCCGCAAAGAGGGCGAGTAAGGCGAGGAGCGCGGCGGCGGCCGCGGCGCGCCCCGCAGAGGGCGGCGAGAGCCTGACCGCGCGGGACTTCGGGCGCACCGGGAACTCGAGCCAGAAGCTCGCGATCAGGCAGGCGAGGCCCTGGGCCAGGGCCCACTGGTAGCGCTCGGCGAGCCGCACCGTGTTGTGCTCGAGGAAGCGGCCCTTCTTGCCGGTCTCCACGGTCTGGGCAAGCACCTTGGAGATGTCCACCCACTCGCTGGCGTCGACGTAGGTTCCGTGGGTCGCCCGGGCGAGCTCGCGCAGGGAGCCGTCCTCCAGCTTGGAGAGCACGACCGCGCCCTTCTCGTCCTTCATGAAGTTTCCGGAGCCGTCGGGGATCATGCCGCCTGCCGCCGTGCCGACGCCCAGCCCGATCACCCGGATGCCGCGCTTCGTCAGCTCGGGGATGCGCTCCTTCCAGTCCTCGTCGGTCGCCTCGCCGTCACTGAGGACGATCAGGTAGCGGTCGGCGGCGGCTCCCGTCCCGAAGGCCTCGAGCGCCGTGTCGATCAGCTGGTGGTAGTTGGTGCCCCCCTCGGGAAGGTAGTCCGGGTCGAGCGTCGGAAGGAACTCCTTGAGGATTTCGTAGTCGGCGCTCACGGGTGACTGGAGGAACGCGGTGCCCGAGAAGACGATCATGCCCACCCGCTCGCCGTGCAGCCGGTCGAGCAGCGACTCGATCAGGAGCTTCGAACGCTCGAGGCGCGAGGGCTTCACGTCGGGGGTGAGCATCGAGCGGGACAGGTCGAGGGCGATGATGATGTCCCGGGACTGGTCGAACACCGGCTCGTCCAGCCGTCCCCACTGCGGCCGGGCAAGGGCGACGATCCCGAAGGCGAGGCCGGCGCAGAGAAGGATCCGCCGGCGCGCGAGGGTCGAGGGGGCGTCCTCCTCCGCCTGGAGGCTCACGCTCCTTAGGCCCGCCTGGGCCCGCAGGATCTTCGGGTGGTCGGCGGCGCCCGCGCGGCGGGCGCGCACGAGCTCCCACGCGAGGAGCGCCGCAGGAAGCACGAGGAGCCAGAGGACGAGCGGCCAGGCGAAGGTCATCGCGGTTTGGAGAGCCACGCACCGGCCCCGAAGAGCGCGAGGCCCGGCACGGCGAGCCAGGAGAAGAGCTCGGTCGTCACCAGGTAGCTCTTGGCCTGGAATTCGATCTTCTGGCTGGAGTCGATCGACTGGAATGCAGACTCGATCGTGCCCGAGTCCGCGGCCCGGTAGAACTTCCCCCCGGTTGTCTCCGCGATCCGGCGCAGGGCCTCCTCGTCCAGGTCCGCGGGGATCTGCCGGTAGCCGATCTTCTTGCCCTTGTCGTCGAACACGGGGAAGGGCACCATCCCGTCGCGCCCGGCCCCGATCGTGTAGATGGGGACGCCCCTCGCCCTGGCGAGCGCGGCGGACTGCATCGGGGCGATCACGCCGGTGTTGTTGGCGCCGTCCGTCAGCAGCACGATGAAGGCGCCCTTTCGCCGTCCGTCGGCCTCGCGGCTCGCCTGGTCAAGCCGCGTGAGCGCGACGCCGAGGGCGTCGCCGATCGCGGTCCCGTCCTCGATCAGTCCGATCTTCACCCGCTCGAGCTGCTTCGCGAGCCAGGCGTGGTCGCTCGTCAGGGGGGAGAGCGTGTAGGCCTTGCCCGAGAACAGCACGACCCCGATGCGGTCGGAGGGGCGCCGGTCGATGAACGCCTGGATCACCGGCTTGATGGCCTGCAGCCGGTTGATCCGCTCGCCGTCGCGCTCGTAGTCCTCGCTCAGCATCGAGCCCGACAGGTCGATCGCGAGCATGATGTCGTAGCCCTTCGAGCGCACCTCGCGCTTGTCCTCCACCTTCTGGGGGCGGGCCATGGCCCCTATGATGAGGATCAGCCCGGCCACGGCCAGGCCCGGGC
This sequence comes from uncultured Opitutaceae bacterium, assembly GCA_903919205.1. GTDB lineage: Bacteria > Verrucomicrobiota > Verrucomicrobiia > Opitutales > Opitutaceae > Palsa-1447. The sequence goes on from CAIXHE010000096.1 coordinate 14,249, forward strand.
TCCAGCGGGCGACCGTGGCCACGGACTCGCGGTGCCATGCCGCCGCGAACGGCACCAGCATGACGCGCACCTGCGAGCGGCCGCGCAGCCAGACGGCCAGCGGAAGCGCCGCGGCTGCGAGGAGCCAGAGCGGGCTCTCGAGCCGGAGGTTCGAGAGGGCGAGCAGGGGGGGCAGGCTCAGGGGGGGGCTCATCGCTTGGCTGCTACCACTGGCCCCGGCTGCCGCCGGCCCGCATCCGCATGTGGAAGAAGCGGACCAGCGCGTCAAAGCGGTCGTCCTCGGTGCTGACGACGAGCCGGCTGAGGGGATCTGGGAAGAGCGCGAGCCAGTCGGCCTCGCGCTTCTCTCGCCAGGCGGCGTGGGCGGCCCGGTCGGCGCTCCCGCCGTCCAGGGTCACGAGCCGGCCGGCCGAGGGGTCGTACGCCGCGATCTGGGAGCCGCGCGGCAGCTCGCGCTCCCACGGGTCGTCGACGCGGAAGCCCATGGTCTGGTAGCGCCGGCGGATCACGACCCAGCCGTCGGGCTGCGGCCTCGGGGGGAAGTCGCCCAGCCACAGGAGCACGCTGTGCTTGGGCGCCGCGCGGGCCACGAACTTCCAGGGGATCTCCGGGCTGTCCGGGCCCGGGGCGGGCGCCGCCCGCCCCATCAGCTCGGCCGCAGCCTGGAGGATGGCGCCGCGGCCGCGCACCGGCTCGCGGAAAACCGGGCCCCCGGGGAGGGCGTGGACGAAGCCCACGCGGTCGCCGTTCACGGCGCCGAGCAGCATCACGAGGCCCGCCAGCTCGAGAAGGGCCTCCCGCTTGGATTGGGCGCCCGAGCCGAAGTTGAGCGAGGCCGAGTCCTCGAGCACAATCAGCAGCGTCACCTCGCGCTCCTCGATGAACTTCTTGCGGTAGGGGTCCCCGAGCCGCGCGGTGACGTTCCAGTCGATGTCTCGGACATCGTCGCCGTACTCGTAGCGCACCACCTGGTCGAACTCCATTCCCCGCCCGCGGAAGGCCGAGCGGTACTCGCCGCTCAGCACGTTCTCGACCGCATGGCGCACCCGCCACTCGAGCTGGCGCAGGAGCGCGAGCGGGTTCTTGGCTGGGCTCGTCGGGGCCATCAGGCGGGCGGAACAGGGGTCGTCGAGAGGACCTGCGCAATCACGGCGTCGGCGGTGACCTCCTGGGCCTCGGCCTCGTAGGTGAGGCCGATCCTGTGCCGGAGCACGTCGGGCGCGAGCTCCTGGACGAGCGAGGGAGAGAGGTAGTCCTGGCCCCGCAGCCAGGCGAGGGAGCGCCCGGCCTGGAACAGCGCCAGCGAGGCGCGGGGCGAGGCGCCGAAGTTGAGCCTGCGCTCGGAGCCCCCCGGACCCTCCGCGAGCGAGCGGGTCGCCCGCACCAGGGTGAGGATGTAGCTCTGGACCACGGGGGAGACGTGGATGCGGTCGACCTCGGGCCGCAGCGAGAGCAGCTCCTCGCCGCTCGAGACCGCGGCGAGGGCGGGCTGCTGGGTGATCTGCCCCCAGCGCTGCATCATGGACGACTCCTCGGACGCGCTCGGGTAGCCGACCAGAAGCTTGAAGAGGAAGCGGTCGGTCTGGGCCTCGGGCAGGGGGTAGGTGCCCTCCTGCTCGATCGGGTTCTGGGTGGCCATGACAAAGAAGGGGCTCGGCAGCGCGTGGGTGTGGCCGCCCAGGGTGACCTGGCGCTCCTGCATGGCCTCGAGGAGGGCGCTCTGCACCTTGGCCGGGGCGCGGTTGATCTCGTCGGCCAGCACCAGGTTGGCGAACACCGGTCCCCGGTGGGCGGTGAATTCGCCGGTCTTCGGCTGGAAGACCATGGTGCCCACCACGTCGCTTGGCAGCAGGTCGGGCGTGAACTGGATGCGCTCGAACTGGACGCCGAGCGCCGTACCCAAGGACTTGACCAGGAGGGTCTTGGCAAGGCCTGGCATGCCTTCAAGCAGCACGTGGCCGCCGGTCAGCAGGGCCACCAGCAGGCGCTCGATCGTGGCGTCCTGTCCGATGACAGCCTTGCCGATTTCATCGCGGAGTTTCTTGGACCAGACGGGGCCGGAGGGCATGGTTCGAGAGTGGCTAGGAGGCTGGAGTATGTGGCTGGAGCGAGAAGGGTCGAGACCGTCTATAAAGGTGAATGGTTCCCGTTAATCAAGGATCTCGACGGCGTCGCCGACCGAGATCGCGCCCGACTTGGTCACGTGCACAAGGTTCTGGCCGAAATTCACTTGGGAAGGCTCCAGGGGGTCGCGCCGGTAGCGTGCGAGCGTGCGCAGGGGCTCCACGCCGCGCTCGCCGGTGCGCTGGTCGGTCGCGGTGACGGCGCACCGGGCGCAGGGTCCGCTCGCGCGGAAAACGGCTTCGCCGATGCGCAGGCGCCTCCAGCCGTCCTCCGCGAACGCGCCGCATCCCCGGATGACCAGGTTGGGGCGGAAGCGGTCCATCGGCAGGGGGGACCCGCCGTCAGCCTCGATCCTCGCGTTGAGGTCCTCCAGGGAGGCCTCGGACGCGACGAGGAAGGGGTAGGCGTCGGCGAAGCTCACCCGGTCGCCGGGCTCGGCGCGGTCCGGGCGCACCGGGCGCATGAACGCGGGGCCTATGCGCACGAGGCGGCATGGCACGCGCAGGACCGCCCCGAGCCAGTCGGCGGCCTCCTGCCCGCAGTCCTCGGCCTGCAGCCCCTCGCTCTTCCAGACCCGAACCGAAACGCCGCCGGCGCCCGGATCGGGCGCCCGTTGCACGCGGATCTGCCCGTGGCCCTCGCTCTCGAGGGCGAGGCTCGCCTCGTCAAGGCACGCGTCGATAAGCGCCATGCGCGGCAGGCCCCGCTGAGTGAGGAAGCCGCCTTCGGGGTCGACGACCAGGAAGCGCCGGTCGCCCACGAATCCGAGTGCGTCGATCTCGGCCCGGCGCACGCGGAGGCCCCTCAGCGACTTTACCGGGTGGATGTAGAGAGCGGAGACCTCCATGCCGGCACCCGGTCAGCTCTTCTTGGCGACCTCCCGCACCTCGAGTTCCACGCGCTCGGGCGCGTCGAGCTCGCGGTCGCCCTTGGCGCCCAGCTCGGCGAACTTGCGCGCCCCGGGCAGCAGGGTCTGCTCAAACGAGCCGATGGCGCTGTTGAAGTTCTTGACGGCGGAGGACAGCCCCTTGCCCGAGGCCTCCAGGTACGAGGCGAAGCGGGCGATGCGGTCGTAGAGCTGGCGCCCCAGCTCGCTCACCTCCTCGGCGCTCCGGGACACGGCCTCCTGCCGCCAGCCGTAGGCCGCCGCCTTCAGAAGGGCGATCAGCGTCATCGGGGTCGCGAGCAGCACCTTCCGCCCGATGGCCCGGTCCATGATCGCCGGGTCGGACTCGATGGCCGCGCTCAGGAACGAGTCGCCTGGCAGGAACAGCACCACGTAGTCGGGCGACGGGCGGATGCTCTCCCAGTACTCGCGCTTGGCCAGGGCGTCGATGTGGCCCCGTACGACCTCGGCGTGCTGGCGGAGCTTCTCGAGGCGGCGCTCGGGGTCGGTCTCGGAGGCCGCCTCCCGGAAGGCGTCCGTCGGGGCCTTCGCGTCCACGGCTATGCGCTGGCCCCCGGGCAGCGAGACCACGAGGTCCGGCCTGAGGTGGCCGCCATCGAAGACCTGCTGCTCCATGAAGTCGCAGTGCTCGATCATGCCCGCGAGCTCGACCACGCGCCGCAGCTGCACCTCGCCCCAGGTGCCGGCGGTGCGCGTCGTGCTGAGGGCGGAGGAGAGCTTGGTCGTCTCCTCGCGCATGTTCCTCTGCGCGGTGTTCAGCATCTCCAGCTGCTGGCCGAGCTCGCCGTAGGCGCGCTCGCGGCGCTTCTCGAGCTCGTTTATCTTCTCGTCGACCTTCTCGAGGGACTCCTTGAGCGGCTTAACGAGGGTGTCGATCGCCTGCTGGCGCGACGCGAGGTCGCCCGCCGACTTGTCGTGGAGCTGCGAGAAGGACTGCTCGGCTAGCTTCATGAAGTCCTCGCGGTTGGCTCTCAGCGCAGCGGCGGAGAGCTCCGAGAACTCCGCCCGCAGGCGGTCGTGTGCCGCCCTGAGCTCGCCGATGCGAGCCTCGGCGCCGGCCCGCTCGGCGGCGAGCTCAGCCCCGACTCGCGCATGCTCGGAGGCGAGCGCGGCCCGCGCGGCGCGCTCGGCCGCGAGCTCGGAGTCGAGGCGGCCGCGGTCGGCCTCGGAGGCCCGCAGGCGCTCGGTCAGCGCCGCCCTCTGCCCGGCCAGGAAAATCCAAGCCAGGCCGGCGCCGGCCACGATCGAGACGAGTGCGATGAGGGCGTTCACGCGAGGAGGTTTGACAGTCGTACGGTCCGTCTGCAAACACACATCATGTTCCAGCCGCGTCTGAAGAGGATTCTTCCGGCCTGATGGTTGACGGTCCCGCCACCGGTCCCGAGGGGGTCGCAGAACCTCGCAGGGTGCTTGTCGTCGACGACGAGTACGGCCCCCGCGAGTCCATCGCGTACACCCTCGCCACGTCGTTCTCGGTCGAGACCGCGGACAGGGCCGCGGAGGCCCTGAAGAAGATCAAGGGCCAGGACTACCACGTGGTGGTGCTGGACATCCGCATGCCCGAGATGGACGGCATCAAGGCCCTCGAGGAGCTGCGCAAGATCGACCCCCACGTCTCGGTGATCATCCTGACGGGCTACGGAATGCTCTCCACGGCCCAGCAGGCCATGGTCGGCGGGGCCAACCAGTACATGCGCAAGCCGCCGGACGTCGCGGAGCTGATCGACGCCGTGCGCCTCCAGGCGGAGGCGGCCCAGCTGCGCCGCCACCAGGCCAAGATGTCGGCCGACGCGATCGCCCTGAGCGGCGCCCTGAAGCGTGAGATCGAGCAGAACCAGCCCCAGATCTGGCAGGCGCGGGCGTCGGTCGAGCTGGTGCACGACCTGAACAACCCGCTGACGGTGGTGATAGGCTACTCGGCCCTGATGATCGACGAGGCGCGAAAGCTCACCGAGCAGAACCCGGAGCTCGGTCGCCGGATGGCCGAATACGCGACCATCGTCGAGAAGGCCGCCGAGTACTGCCACCACCTCTCGGAGAACTGGCGCATGTCCTCGCGCAAGATGGGGGAGTTCGTGCTGGTGGACCTGGTGGCCGTGGCCACCGAGGTTAAGCAGGTGATCTTCTTCGGGAACCCCGCCGTGGAGATCTCCGGCACGCCGGACGCTTGGATCAAGGGGGCACGCTACGAGATCATGAGGGTCTTCCAGAACCTCGTGAAGAACTCGATCGAGGCGGGCGCCTCGCGGGTCGCCGTCCAGTTCTCGTCGGGCGAGGGTAGGGTGTCGGTGGCGGTCGCCGACAACGGTCCCGGCATGGACGAGGACCACGTGCACCGCGCGATGCACGGCGGCTTCACGAGCAAGGAGAACGGCACCGGCCTCGGGCTGAGCATCTGCCGGCACCTGACCGGCTCGCACGGCGGTGACTTCAGGATCGAGTCCAAGCCAGGAGTGGGGACGACCGTCCACCTTTCCTTCCCTCCTGCGATCTCTAAGTGACCGACCCATCGACGCATCCGGGCAGCGGAGCCCCCACGTTGAAAGATGGTGAGGAGTCGAGCTGGCCTGCGCGCTTTGGGGCCTGGGCGGAACGAGCGCCTGACACCCAGACCCTCAGCCGCTCCCGTCGCCAGGTGCCTTGGCGCCTGCGCCCGCCGGATGTGGCCGCGGTGGGCGAGGTTGTGCGCGCGGCCGCGATCCACCGGACGCCTCTTTGGCCGGTAAGCCGGGGTTCCAACTGGGGATATGGTTCGCATCTTCCTGTCCGCAGCGGCTCAGTGATCTTGGACCTGTGCCAGCTACGCGCCATTGGCGACCTGGACCGGGATTCGCTAAGCGTACGGATTGAGCCAGGAGTCACGCAGGGGGGCCTTTACGCATTCCTCCAGGCGAACGCTCCCGATCTTGCCTTCAATGTGACCGGAGCAGGGCTCGATACGAGCGTGCTCGGCAACGCGCTTGAGCGGGGCATTGGCTACAATGGCGAGAAGGACCGGGACCTCTTTGGTCTGGAGGTCATCCTCCCGGACGGCACGTTTGTTGGTCCAGTGGCCGGGCTCCACCACAAGGCCCGCAACTTGGCTGCGGGATTGGCGACGGATTCGCTCTTCTTCCAGAGCAATTTCGGCGTGGTGGTCGGGGCACGACTAAGGCTTCGCATCAAGCAGGAGGCTGAGGACGCCATCGTGATTCAAGGGCCGCTCGATTCCGTGATCACAACCCTCAAGCGCGCCTATGAGAGGCAGCTGATTTCGAACCCGACCCATGTGGCGGAACCAGGCAGGGCATACCGCCTTGGGTACGGCCTCCTGCGCACGCTCTGGCAGAGGAGCCCGACCGACGCGGAGGTGAGCGCGTGCTTCCCGGAACGGGACTCGTACTCCGGGATTGTAGCCATTTACGGGACCCGGCGCGTGATGAACGCCGCCTGGGGGGAAATCAGGCGAAATCGCGTCGGAGCTGTTAGCCTTTCGCGAGGCAACGCGAGTAGGCTTGCGATGGCCGCAACGTGGCTCGGCCGGATTGGGCTGAGGAACCAGGCAACGCGCCTGCGCGCTCTAAGGCCGATCTTGGGCCTCACGCTCGGCGAGCCGAGCGACGCCGGCCTCTCTTCCCTAGACGGCTACGAGGGCGGAAATCCCGACCATGCGACGCATGGCGCGATATACGGCAACGCTGTTTCCTCCGTAAGTCCCGAGAACGCTCGGAGGGCCTGCGCGATCGTAAAGTCCCGATGGAAGGACTCGGCGTTCACGTGGATCATTGTAGACTGCCGTTGTATGATCACAGTCTACACGCTCCATTTCCCTAACCATGAAGCAGAGGCTGTGCGCGACGCCAACCGGTCGATCATCTCAGACCTAAGAGAGGCCGGATTCCCTCAATATCGGCTCGATGTCGATTCTACCCATGCAGCAGGCGCCGAGGCCATAGTGAGGCGGATCAAGTCTGCATTTGATCCGCTTGGCATCGTGGCTCCAGGAAGGTACGAATCATGATGCGTCGACGAGTCAAGATAACGGGCCTGGGTCCTGTCACACCCGCCGGTATCGGGCGGGAGGAGTTCTTTGAGGGAATCAATGAATCGAGGAGCCGCGCGGTGGCGATCACACGCTACAACGGGAAGGGCGGACCCTATGTCGCTGCTGAGATAAGCGATTTCGATCTGGGCGCATGGGTACCGGGTAACCACAACCCCAAGCGGATTCCGAGGCAGACCCAGTTCGCGCTGGCGGGCACGATTCTAGCCCTCAGGGACGCGGAGATCTCGCTAGAGGAGCTTGCGAGAATGGAACCCGTGGTGGTGAACGGCAGTGCAATGCAGGATCCGGAGATTAGC
>CAIXHE010000097.1 GCA_903919205.1 uncultured Opitutaceae bacterium
CACGTGCCCGAGGCCCATTGGGTGTCGCACACCTCTTCGAATTGACCCCTGTCCGGCACGTTCCATCCCCTGCTCACCCCGCGAAGGTTTCGCTCATCGATTCTTCCTCCGGCATGGAGTATCAGCCCCGGCGTCGCCCTGGAAAGGCACTTGCCGGTGACGATCCCCACGTCCGACTCGGTGCGCAGGATCTCGAGTGGCTGCTCAAGAAAGCCGCTCGATACCTCGATGTCGTTGTTCGCCAGGAGAAAGGCGTCGCAGCGTGCGCGCCAGGCCTCCCTCAGGCCCGCATTCATTCCGCATGCGAAGCCGAGGTTGCTCCCCGTGAACAGCACGGTGACCTCCGGGAAGTCGCGCTGCAGTCGCTCCCCGGAACCGTCCTCGGACCCGTTGTCGACGACCCAGATGCGAAGCGAGGAGGACGGCGCGCCGCGACGAATGCTGTTCAAACAGTGCGCCGTCTCAACGTAGTTGTTCCAGTTGAGCACCACCACCGCGACGCTCGGGGCGGGTGGTTCCATCCCGGGCCTAGCTCCTCGTCACTCCCATGCAGCGATCAGCGGTAGTCCTCGCCGGTGGCGGCGTTGATGATCTTGAAGTTCTCGATGTGGTAGTTCGGGTCGGCCCGGAAGGCCAGGTGCACCCCGAAGGTCTTCTCCATGCGCACGAGCAGGTTCGCGTCCTCGCTGCGCAGCCGCTCGAGCACCGAGGGGTGCACGAGGACGCGGATCGAGTAGTCCTTGCCGTCCTTGCGGGCCTGCAGGCGGCGCAGCACCGACGAGAGCCGCCTCTGGAGCTCCACCGACATGGTCGTGTCCGACTTCACGATGCCGCGGCCGCGGCAGTATGGGCAGTCGGTGTAGAGGTTGGACGAGAGCGACTCCTGCTGGCGCTGCCGGGTCATCTGCATGATCCCCAGCTGCGAGATCGGCAGGATGTGGTTCTTCGCCTTGTCGCCCGCCATCAGCTCCACCATGCGCTCGTAGACGGCGTTGCGGTGCCGGCGCTCCTTCATGTCGATGAAGTCGAGGATGATGAGGCCGCCCAGATTCCGCAGGCGGATCTGGCGGGCCGCCTCCTGGGCTGCCTCGAGGTTGACCGCGTAGAGCGTGTTCTTCTCCTCGCCGGAGCGGTTCTTGTGGGAGCCGGTGTTGACGTCGATCGCGATCAGGGCCTCGGTCTCGTCGATCACGATCTCGCCTCCGCTCGGGAGCGGGACCTTGCGCTGGCCGGTCTGCTCGATCTGGCGCTCGATGTTGAAGCGCTCGAAGATCGGGATCGTGTCGGTGTAGTGGGCGATCTTCGAGCGCGAGCGCTTGGAGATCAGGCCGACCAGGTCCTGCGTCCGGTCGTAGTCCGCCTTGTTGTCGATCAGCACGCGGTCCACGTCCTCGGTCAGGAAGTCGCGCACGGTGCGCTCGACGAGGTCGGGCTCCATGTAGAGGCACGCGGGCGAGCGCTCGGACTGCATCTTGCGCGCGATCTCCTCCCACTTCTTCAGCAGCAGGTGCAGGTCGCGCACGAAGTAACGCGCCTTCTTCCCCTCGCCGGCGGTGCGAACGATGACGCCCATGCCCTCGGGGATCGTGAGCTCGTTGATCAGCTGCTTCAGGCGCTTGCGCTCGTGCATGTCCTCAATCTTGCGCGAGATGCCGCAGCCGTCGCTGTAGGGGGTGAGGATCAGGTAGCGGCCGGGGATCGAGAGGTTGGTCGTCGTGCGGGGCCCCTTGGTGCCGATCGGCCCCTTGGTGACCTGGATCACGATGTCGGAGCCCGGGGGATAGAGGCCGGGTATGTCCTTCACCGTGACCTCCCCCTTCGGGGCGGCGTCGCGCTTCTTGTTCACGCGCACGACCTCGATCGAGGAATCCGTGGCCGCGGGCAGCATGTCCCAGTAGTGCAGGAAGGCGTTCTTGGCGTAGCCGATGTCGACGAACGCGGCCTTCAGGCCCGGGTCCAGGTTCTTGATGCGGCCCTTGTAGATGCCGCCGACCATCCGGTTGTCGGAGTCGCGCTCGATCTCGTACTTCTCCAGGCGACCGTCGACGAGGAGCGCGACGCGCTTTTCCAGGGGCTCGGAGTTGATGATCAGCTCGCGGTAGGACCCCTTGTCCTTCTTGAAGGCCGCGATGATCTTCTGGAGGATGGGGCGGTTGGCGGCGCGCTCGGTGGCGCCAGCCTTCAGTTCGGAGGGGCTGACCGAGGCGACCTCCCGCTGCACGGGCGGGCTGGAGAGCTCTGCGTCATACTTGTGGGCGACGTCCTGCGGGGCGTCGGGGCTGGGCTGTGTGGTTTCGCTCATGGGGGGCTCTGTCTTGGTTGGAGACGGCGTCCCCTTCGGCGCGGGTTGCGGCGCAGGAAATTCCGGCAGGGCGGCCTGTATCGCGGGTCGGACGCATGGTTATGCGAAATCCTTCCGGAAGCGATAGACGCTCTGGACCAGTCCTTGCAACAAGCAGCAACTCAGCACGAAGGAGCCACCGTAGCTGATAAAGGGAAGCGGTATGCCCGTGATGGGCACGAGCCCGATGGTCATCGCGATGTTCACGAAGACGTGCACCATGAACAGCACGGTGACGCCTAGGGCGAGCAGCGTGCCGAACCGGTCCCTTGAGAGACCGGCGATGCGAATGCCGTTGAACAACATCAGACCAAACAGGCTGAGAACCGTGATGCTTCCCAAAAATCCCTTTTCCTCGGCGATGACCGAGAAGATGAAGTCGTTGTGGGCGACGGACCTGGGCAGGTACCCGAGGCGCGCCTGCGTGCCCTCGGTCCATCCCTTTCCCGTCAGGCCCCCGCTGCCGACCGAGATCATCGACTGCCTCTGGTTCCAGCCGATACCCATGGGATCGATCTTGTCGGGGTCCACGAACGAAAGGATGCGGTTGCGCTGGTAGTCGTGCAGCGGCACCAGGCCGTGCTTCTCATACGCTCCCCGGTTGTTCTGGAAGGACAGTCCGCGCGACTCCATGAAGTCCATGTAGCGGTAGGTGTCGAACGCAACCATGCCGGTCACAACGAGAAACGCAGCCAGCGCTCCGGCGAAGAAACGCCCGGAGAGGCGGGACACGTAAAGCATGGAAAACACCATCGGGGGAAGAACGATCGCGGACTTCAAGTCCGGTTGTAGCAGAATCAAGAGCATGGGGGTACCCACGGCAAGGGCCAATTTCCCGAGCACCCCGAGCGACTGCCTCACCGAGCCTATCTCGCTGCGCACCAGGAGGCTCGCGGTGATCAGCAGCACCGCGATCATCGCGGTCTCCGAGGGCTGGAAGCTGGCGGGCCCGAGCCGGATCCAGCGCTGGGACCCGTAGACCTCGGAGCCGATGCCCGGCACCAGCACCATCACCAGGGGAACGAGGCTGATGGCGTAGATCCAATGGGCGACGCCCAGCCAGAACTGGTAGTCTATCAGGGAGACGGCGATGTAGACCCCGGCCCCGAGGACGAGCCAGAGGATCTGGTCGATCCAGCTGTGGCCTTGGACGGGCAGCTGCGCGGAGAAGATGAAGGCGACCCCGAACGCCCCCAAACCCGTCATTGCAATTGGGTTCCACGGGTCCCATCGTTCCCGGGTGGACGTATTGAAAACACTGAAGGAGTCGACGGGTACGCGTAAATTCACCGGGTTGCCGATTCAGAGCAAAACGAAGCCTCGTTTGCAACTGGCCATTCGCCCGACGCAGTCGAAGTACAACGCGTACAAGGTCAAGCCGGGTCGCTGAGGACAGCCTGCGCCCGCGCACTCGCCAGCCCGAGCACGGTCCAGAATACGAGGGCGCCCATCGGGCCCTCGAGCACGATCCCGAAGCACGCGCTCACCCAGGTCACGCACGCAACGCCCGCAAGCCCGCGGTCGTCCGGCGAGCCTCGTCGGGTGAGCCTCCACACCACGCGCGCCATGGCCGCCGAGGCCGCCAGCCATGCGGCGAGGCCTACGAGGCCCATGCGCCCCAGCACCGAGAAGAGCATGCTGTGCGGGCTTCGCGCCGAGAAGTTCTCGTCCTCGATCAGGTTGTAGTCTGCCAGGAACTTGGCCGCCAGGTCGCTTCCGAACCCGAGCCCGAAGGCGGGGCCCTCCGACATCGTCTCGGCCGCCACGTCCCCCCACCAGATGAGCCGGAACCGGTTGTTGCCGCCGGGATCGCCGCTCTCGCCGTTCAGGTACGTCCCGCTCCCGCTCGGGTCGAAGATGGACACCGCGTGCTCGAGGGCGGAGTACGGGGCCGAGGCGCGCAGGTCCTTGCCCTGCGCCGCCGCGCCGCCGAGGGCGAGTAGCGAGCCGAGGACGACCGCGGCCCCCTGGGCCGCGACGATCCGCCAGCGGCCCGCCAGCAGCCACGCGACATCGGCCACCGCGAGCGCCGCCATGGCCGCCCTCGGCGAGGCCATGCCGCCGATCATCAGCAGGCTCACGCATGACGCGAGGATCCACCTGCGGTGGCCCGTCGCCTCCCAGCGGGTCCACAGCCAGATCGAGCCGGCCGCGAGCGACGTGCCGACCAGGTCGCTCTTCTGGAAGATCACGGGGATGCCGCGCCAGGTGAAGTGCTCCACGAGGAACGCCGGCCAGATCTGGATGCTCACGATGACGGGCAGGAGCAGCACGAAGGCAAAGGTGAGGGAGCCCCTGAGCAGGCGCGCCGAGGGCGGCTGCGACCCGTAGGCCTGCGCCACGAAGAAGAAGGCGGCGTAGTAGACCATCGCGAAGTCCCGCAGGGCGATCAGCCCGAAGCGCCGCAAATCGAGCGGCAGGCGCGCGGCGCCGAGGACGACCCAGGCGAGCAGGGCGTAGTTGAGGAAGTCCCGCCGCAGGCCCGCCGCCCTCTTGAGCGCCATGCGGACCACCAGCGCCGGCAGCGCCACCATGAGCACGGCCTCGGCCGGCAGGAGCGGGATGCCCGCGGAGGGCTGCATCTGCGCGAAGCCGCGGTTGCCGACCACGTAGCCGACGAGGGCGCCGGCCAGCAGCCACGCATCCGGGGCGGCCTCGCTCGCCCGCTCGAGGACGAGCCACCCGACGACGAGGGCCACGAGGATCCCGTAGGCGTAGCTCTCCTCGGAAAGGTTGACCGCGACCACCACCGCCAGGGCCGCGCCCACGAGGCCGAAGATCCATGTCCTGAGCCTCGGGTTCATGGGGCGAGGGACAGGCTCTCGCGGCAGGCGACCTCGACGCGCTCGGGGCTCCAGTAGTCAAGGCACGCCATCGGATGGGCGAGGTTGGCGCAGCCCAGAAGCTCGCGGTCGGGGCGCTCGCACGGGGAGCATGCCAGGGCGGGGTGGCGCAGCACGCGCCATCGCTCCGGCTCCCAGCAGGGGTCCCATCCGGGCGCCGACGGCCCTGTGACCGAGACCCCTCGGCAGCCCAGGGCATTGGCGAGGTGCATCGGCCCCGAGTTGTTGCAAAGGACAAGGTCCGAGCCCGCGATCCAGGAGGCGAGCTCGGAGAGGCTGGAGACGGGCGCGGCCACGGTTCCCCCGGGGGCCGGGCCCGCGCGGGGGCCGTGCTCAATCCACACGACCTCGAAGTCGCGGGATAGCGCGAGGGCGACCGCGGCGAACCGGTCCCGGGGCCACTGGTTGAGACGCTTGCTGGCGCCCGCGTGCACGAGGACCCGGCGACGCTCTGCCTTGGGCCGGGAGCCCTTGGAGAGCAGGTGCCGAAGATCGGGCCGCGGCGGCCTCGACGGCCAATCCGCGCCGCCTCCCAGCGCGCGGTCGAGCGCCGCGGCCATGGACCAGTTCCAGGTCGACGGCCTGGCGTCGGCCGGCATGGCGACCTCCTGGGTGACGGAGCCGGGCACGCGCACGAAGTCGAGGTTGGCGCCCACGCGCACCCGGGCGCCGCTCAGCAGCGCCACCAGGTGGGGCACCGAGGCCTGGTCGAAGGCCAGCAGGCATGCGTCGGGGTGCCTCGATCGGATCCGCCAGGCCCACTCCGCGAGCACCCAGGGCCTGCGGTAGGCCTTGTCGAAGGCGAGCTTGGGGCTGGTCAGGACCTCCTGGGGCCCCCGGGCCCCGCCGTAGAGCTCCGCCTGGCCCGGCGTCGTGACCACGGTGAGATGCCAGTCGGGGTGGAGCCGACGCAGCTGCTGGACGCCGGGCAGAAAGACCACGTTGTCGCCGAGCGCGTTGAGCTTGAAAAGCACGAGCCTCACGAAGCGCCTCCGGACTTGACGCTGCGCAGCGTCTCAAGGGCGAGCGGCAGCAGCAGCGAGAGCGCCAGCGCGGCCGACCCGGCGGCGATCACGCCCACGGCGCCGGCCGAGCGCGCGCCGACAAGCAGCGCGGCCGTGGTCACGAGCATGCCCGGGGTGGCGGCCCACGCGAGCCGCCGCAGCCGGCCGATGCCCGCGAGGTAATAGACGAGCGGCTGCACGGCCATCTGCAGCACACTCCAGGCGGCGGTCGCGCCCACGAGGGCCCGGGAGGGCGCGGGCGTCGCGCTCCCCACCCAGAGGCGCAGCAGCGCCGCGCTCTGCCATCCCGCCACGCCGACGCAGGCGGCCAGCGCGGCCGTGGCCGCCAGTGTGCGGCCGAGCGCTCGCCGCACCCAGGCGTGGTCGCCCCGCGCGTGGGCCTCCGTGTAGGCGGGCCATACCGGGGTCAGAAGGATCAGCTGCGACTGCAGGAAGGGTGAGAAGAGCCGCGTGAGCAGGTTGAAGGCGGTCACCGAGGCCGAGCCCGAGGCGAGGCTGATGGCGATCGAGGGCGTGGCCTGCACCAGCGCCTGCCCGAATTGAGGGAACGCGAAGCTCGCGCTCGAGCGCAGCATCGCCCCGAGCTCGGCAGAGGCGGAGAAGCCGCAGGGCCAGGGGCGCCAGCGCAGGACGAAGAGCAGATGCAGCGTGAGCCCGAGACCCTGGGCCGCCGGCACGAGCAGGCTGGCACCCAGAAACCACAGGAAGCCCCACCGCCCGCGGGCCGCGGCGGCCACGAGGCCGAGCGAGAGGGCGCTCCCCGCCGCGATCCAGCCCGCGTGGATCCATCCCCTCTGCAGCGCGCCGACGAGCCGGGTGGACGCGTTGAAGGGCAGGGCCACGGCCACGAGGGCGACGGCGAGGGCGAGCGCCCGGCCGCACGAGGCGCGCAGCTCGGGATCCGCGAGGTGGAGGGCGTCGTTCCACGGGTACAGCAGGGCCAGCGGAACGCCCACGGCGGCGAAGCCGAGGCCCAGGACGCCGAGGAGGGCGACTCCCGACCAGAAGACCCGGCGCACCGAGTCCATGTCGTCGACGCCGAAGCCCCGCGCCATCGCGTGCTGCATGCCGACGCCCAGGCCGAAGTCGACGAAGTTGAGCATCACGACGACGCCGACCAGCGTGACCCAGAACCCATAGGTCTCGGTCCCCAGGTAGTGCAGCGCCAGCGGGACCTGGGCGAGCGTGCACGCCACCGAGAAGGCCTTCGCGGCGACCGAGGCGGCGACGGTGATCCTGATCGCCCGTTCACGGCGAGCGACGGTGGGTGGCGGCAGGACGGGCACTCCGGAGCACCGTGGCGTCCCGCGGCGCGGGTGACAATACTTCGCTCCGGGATCGGCAATTTCGCTTGGCGAACGCCCGGGAGCGCTTGGAATGGCGCCATGCGCGTTAAGCTCGCACTTTCGACGCTGTGCGAAAACCCCGCTCGGCGCACGGGCCTGAGCACGTTCTTCCCTGAGTTCCTGGCGGCCGCCCGCAAGGCGTTCCCCGAGGTGGGCTGGATCGTCTTTTGCGGGGAGGGCGCCCGCTGGCCCGACACGGATCCCGGCGTGGAGTGGTGCCGGAGCTTTCCGTCGAACGAGCGGCCGGTGGGCAGGCTCCTCGCGGACCATCTGGGTGTGGCGCCGGAAGCGCGCCGCAGGGGCGCGCGAGCCCTCGTCACGGTCGGCTTCCATCCGCTGCGCTCCGCCGGGCTGCCGGTGGCCATGCACGTTCTCGCGCTGCCCGGGGGCCCGGGGGAGGGCGGCGCGAGGTCCGCCTACCGCCGCTGGGCGCTCGCCCGGGGCCTGAGGCGGTCCTCGCTGGTCATCGCCAACTCGGAATGGACCCGCTCCCAGCTGGGGCCCTCCCGCGCGCCGCTGATCGCGAGCCCCGAGGGAGTGAGCCACGCCCTGTTCGGGCCCGACGGAGCCCGGGGCCTCCCGGGGATCGACGGTCCGTACCTCCTCTGGGCCTCGAACTTCTACGCCTACAAGCATGCGGAGCGCGCGCTGGCGGCCTACGCTCGGCTGCCGGAGTCGCTTCGCGGGCGCTTTCCCCTCGTGCTCGCGGGCGGCGACTGGTCGGGCGGCCGCGCGCGCGCGGAACTCGCGGCCCGCCGGCTCGGCCTCGGGGACCAGGCGCGGTTTCTCGGCTGGGTCGATGACTCCCTGCTGCCCGCGCTGTACCGCGGGGCGCACGCCCACATCCTCTCGACGGAGCGGGAAACCTTCGGCCGGAGCGTTCTCGAGGCGATGGCCTGCGGGACCCCGAGCGTGGTGCAGGACCTCCCCGTCCTGCGAGAGGTGGCCGCGGACTGCGCGGTATACGCGGACTACGCGGACACGGCCGGCGCCTCGGCCGCCCTGGAAAGCCTGTGCGTCGACCCCGCCCAGCGGGAGCGCCTATCCGCCGCCGGCGTGTCGCGGTCGCGGCTGTTCAGTTTCGAGCGCCTCGCGCGCGAGCGGGTGGGCGCTATCCTCGAGGGCCTCGGGGCCGGAAACGCATGAACGGCCTCCCACGGCGCGCAGGCTTGGTCCCGGCGCTCCTCTGCGCGGGGGCGGGGGCGGCGTTGTTCCAGTTCCTCGGCAACGCCACCCACGGCTACATCGGCACGGACTCCCTATTCTACTGGTGGGGTTTCCAGTGGGTGAACCCCGAGTCCGAGACCCAGCACGCGTGGCTCGTCCTGGCTCTGGCGGTCTTCGCCTTTTGGAGGAACCTGGCTTCGGCGGCCCGCGCGGAGGCCCGACCCGAGCCCGGCCTCGCCGGCGCCGTTCTGGCGGGCGCCCTGGCGCTTCACGCGCTCGGCTACGTGGCGCAGCAGCCGCGCCTGTCGATCCTGGCGCTGCTGTTGTACGCCTGGGGATGCCTCCTCCTAGGCGGCGGCCGAAGGCTGGGGGATGCCTCGGCCTTTCCGCTCGGCTTCATGGTGTTCGCGATCCCCGTGAACGCGCTGGACGGCGTCGCCTTCTGGATGCGCCTGTGGGTCGTGAAGTCGGGCGCCTGCGTCTCCCACGCCCTTGGGATCGCCGTCATCCGAAGCGGCACCCAGCTTCTCGACCCCCAGGGGCGCTACCAGTATGACGTCGCGGCCGCGTGCTCGGGCATCCGCTCGCTGATGGCGCTCGCTGCGCTGTCGCTCTTCATAGGATACCTCTGGCTTCGGCCTGCTTGGCTCAGGGCCGCCGTGCTGCTGCTGAGCGTACCGCTCATGTACGCGGGCAACGTGCTGCGCATCGTGTCGATCATCGTGGCCGCGCGCTTCGGGGGGCAGGGCCTCGGCGACACCGTGCACGAGATCATGGGCTATGCCGTGTTCGCCGTGGTGCTTGGCGGCGTTATCCTCGCCGCCGAGGTCGCGGTCCGCCGGAACCCCGCATGGGCCGCCCGGGCCCCCGGCGGCGATCCCGGAGCGGCGCCGGTGTCCGGGGCCCCGGCGGGCCCCGCGCCTCGCGCCACCGCAGCACTGGTCGTCGCCCTGTGCGCGGGTGAAGCCGCCTTCCTCCACCACCGGGCCTCGGCGCCCGCCCCCGAGCGGGCGGGCGTGGCGCTGGCCGGCGACGGTTCGAACCCGGTCGAGCTGCCCACGGCACTCGGCACGCAATGGATCGGGCGGCGCATCGAGCCTACGGCCGTCGAGCGCGCGATCCTGCCACCCGACACCGGGTATTCAAGAAAGCTGTACATCGACCTGGACAACCCCGCTACGCAGGTGCTCCTGTCCATCGTGCTCTCCGGGCGCGACCGCACCTCGATTCACCGGCCCGAGCTGTGCCTGGTCGGGCAGGGCTGGACCATCGACAGCGCCGGGGAGCACCGATTCTCCTACCCGGGCCCCCGCGGCGCAGGATTCCCGGCGACCCTCTTGCACGTTCACCGGGAGTCCCCGGTGGACCGGGGCCAGCGCCCCGTTCCCGAACTCGTGGCCTATTGGTTCGTGGGCGCGGACCGCGTGGTGGCGTCGCAGCCCGAGCGCATGCTCTACGACGCCTGGAACCGAATCTCCAAGGGCCGCGCGGATCGCTGGGCCTACGTGCTGGTCCAGACGCGCGCCTCGGATGGGGAACAAGCGGCGCTCGCCAGGATACAGGAGGTGCTCGGCGCGACGCTCCCGGTGTTTCAGCAGTCGAGCGCGCGCGGCCCCTAGACCCCGAATCGGGAAGCCATCCAGCGCCTGCGCATCCTCTCAAGGGGCTGGTCGTAGTACCTGAAGACGACCACCGTCAAAAGGGCGATCGCGGCCCACGCGGCCAGCATGGACGGAAGCCTTTGAAGGGGCGGTAGGTGTTCGAAGAAGCGCGAATGGATTCTGATCACCGGCAAATGGATCAGATAGACGATGTAGGTGACCTCGCTCAGCAGCCGATCCGTGGGTCCCGAAGCGTTTCGCACGGTCTGCAGCGCGAACGGGGTGGCCAGGAGCGCGAGTGCGAACTGGAACGCCCCCTTCGCCTGCTGGTCCTCGACCGTGGCGCCGTGTTTCATGTTCTCGACAAGGGGCCTCAGGCTGGGGCTCAGGGCGCACGCCGCGACGAGCGCCAGGGTCGCGACCAGTGAAGCCGTGACTAACCCCCGCGAGGGTCGCCAGCCCGTGCCTGAGGCAACGGCTCCGGC
>CAIXHE010000098.1 GCA_903919205.1 uncultured Opitutaceae bacterium
GAGGTTGGCCAGGCGGTTGCCGGCGAGGGTCGCCCAGTCGCTCGAGCGGTAGGCGTCCACCAGGGCGGCGGACGTGCTGCGCTCGTCGTAGCCGGCGACGCCGGCCAGGTGCCGCTTGATCATCGTGTTGCCGGGCGGGTTGTAGTACCTCTGGTAGGCGGACCACGGCAGCACGAGCAGCGCGAACGCCGCCGCCGCCGGAATCCACGACGAGGGACGCCGGACCCGGACATGCCTGCGCGCAAACGGCAGCCATCCGAGGAGCGAGAACGCGCAGCTGGCGTGCGCGAGGAAGGCGAGGCCCGCGAGCGACCCCCAGACCGCGGCGCGGCGCGCGGCCCCCCGGGCGTCGCGCGGGTACGAGATCCACAGGCTGAAGGCGCCCAGGAGAAGGGCGGCCGAGAGCAGCTTGGGCCACGCGAACACGGTGTTGACGAGCAGGAAGCTTGCGGGGGAGAGCGCCGCGATCACGACCGCCGAGGCGCGCGGCGAGGTCCCGAGGGTCCGCAGCCAGCCCCATGCCGCGCTGACCCAGAGCAGCTGCATCCAGATCCCCACCGCCTGCGAAGCGGCCTCGAAGGTGCCCGCGACGCACGAGACGGGGTAGGCGAGGAGCAGGTCGCACCCCGTCTGCAAGGGCGGCCGGTCCGTGCTCAGCCACCACCCGAAGAGCAGGTGCCGCGAGTCCTCGCCGTGGAGCAGCCTGTCGGCGAACATGTGGGGAAGCTCGTTGTCGTAGATCAGGCGCTCGATGAAGCGGTGCGCCCCGAGGTCCGAGAGGGTGCGGTCGGATCCGTAGAGGCAGAGAAGGCCGAAATAGAGCAGCCCCACGGCCGCCGTCAGGATCAGGGGCGTGCGGACATCGCCGGTTTCGGAATCCGGTCCCCACGCGGCCGCGCCCGCCGCCGCCGCGAGGAGCGACCAGCTCAGCACGCTTCCCGCCAGAGGGCTCGCTGAAAAGACCCAGAAGTCGGCGTAGCCAAGCAGGGTGACCGCTGAGAGGGATACCAGAGCAAGGAGCGGCTCGGGAATCCCGCCCAGGGCGCGCAGCGCCCGAAGCAGCGCCGACTGCAGCAGCAGGACGGCCCCAGCCACGGCGCCGAACACAAGCAGCTTGCGCGCAAAGGATCCCCAAGGGGCGGCGTAGGCGGGCACCGAGCGCGGAGCCCCGACGGCAAGCCAGCCGTAGTAGCCCGACGAGCGGTCGATCGCACGCAGCACCACGGAATGGCCGACCCAGGCACCCGGGACCGGCACGCGCACCTGCACCCAGTCGGCCCCGATGTTTCCCTCGCCCACCTCGAGCTCCTCAGACGTGACCGTATCCTCAAGATAGAGACGGTTGCCCTCGACGCGGGGGAATCCGCACACGGGGATCTCAAGGAGCGCGGGCGCCTGGAAGGGGCCGAGCTCGAGCGAGCCTTCGCGCGAGTTAGATCCCCCCCACGAGCTCCAGTAGGCACCCCCGCCCGGCGGCCTGCCGTCCCTCGGGCCGCCGTCGGCGCGCGCCCCGTCGGGCGCGATGCCGCGCGCGGCCGGGATGTCGCCTGACTCGGAGAACGCACCGCTCGCCCTCGCCGCGACGCCCGGGAGCCCCCGCGGGGCCCGGTCCAGGATCCTCGGCACGAATCCGGCCACGGCGACAGCGAGGACCATGCAGGCCACCCGATATCGAACACGTGTGCCGTGGGGCATCGGCCCCAGACGAGGAGGGGCCCCGCGCTTTGTCGAGTCCCGATTGGGGGCGGCCCCGAAACCCGTTCGTCACACGAATAGCGTGCAGCCCCTGTAACTTTTCAAAGGCCCGCGTGTTTTCATCGGCAGAGGCAATGCTCACCGACCCAAAGCCCACGGGGCAGGCGCCGGGGTGCCAGAGCCTCGCCCACATCAACCTGAACAGTCTCCTCCCCATGAATATCCGAAACGTCACCGTCTCCCTGCTCACCGCGGCGCTCAGCGTGTCCGCTTCCGCCCCTATGTTTGCCCAGTCCCCGGCCGCCACGCCGATCTACCAGGTTGCCCCCGAGTACTCGGCGCAGCTGAGGCACGCGCTCGCCGAGGGCGACGTCCGCGTCTCCTTCACCGTCACGCCCAAGGGCGACGTCGCCAACGCCAGGATCGTCGAATCGAGCGACCGGGCCTTCGAGAAGGCCGCCCTCGACGCGGTGCGCCAGTGGAAGTTCGCGCCGGCGGTCAAGGACGGCCGCCCCGTGAGTGTCACGGTCCAGCAGGACTTCGCGTTCACGATGCCCGAGCTGCATCGCGGCTCGGCCGCTGTGGTCGCCAACGTGGACCACAAGTCCCCCACGTCGAGCAACTGACCGGCGCAAGATCTAGGCCCGCGGGGCCCGGCGCAAGCCGGGCCCCGCGGGCCTGCGTCGCGAAGGCACGCGCGTCTAGGCGCGCCGGCGGACTAGGCGTGCCTGCACGCTCGCCTGCAGCGGCGTCGTCACGCCCTCGAACTTGGCCTCCAGGGACGGGCGCTCGGTAAACGCGACGTCGTAGTTCGCGGCGATGTGCGCGATCGCCAGCGTTTCCTGGATCCGCGCGAGGGGCTGCCCGAGGCAGGTGTGGGGCCCGCTGCCGAAGAGCCCCAGCTGGCGCGCCGACTCGGGCCTCTCTATGAAGCGCGCGGGCCTGAAGCGGAAGGGATCCGAGAAGACGTCCTCCATGAAGTGGCATAGCGAGATGACGTGGATGATCGGGGTGCCCTTCGCGACCGTGTAGCCCCCGAACTCGAAGTCGCGCGAGGGGGCCCTCCCGAAGGTGGGAAACGGGGGCCGCAGCCGCTCGACCTCCATGATCGTGGCCCTCAGCTTCGGGAACTCGGCGAGTCCCGTGAAGCGGGCGGGGTCCCATGCGCCGAGCTCGCCCCTGAGCTCCGCCAGCCACTCAGGGTCTCGGGCCAGGAAGAGCATCGCCCAGAGGATGATCGCCGAGGTCGCGTCAGAGCCCGCCAGGTAAAACATCGCCACGTCGTGGACCATCTCCTCGGGTCCGGGCGGTGGCGTGTCCGACCCGTCGTCCGGGAGCATGAGCGCGATCAGGTCTGGAGGCCCGCCCTCCGCCGGGCGCGGGCGCTCGGCGAGGGCCTTGCCGATCGCGGCAAAGACGTGGTCTCGGTTCCGCCGGTAGGAGGGCCTCGCGTACCACAGCCTCCGCAGGGAGCCGAGCGAGGCACCCCGGAGAAGGTCATGCTCGAAGAGTGCGATCGCGTCGTCCACGCCCGGCGGCAGGTCGCTGCGCATGAAGGCCACGCTCGTCATTGAGGTGACCACGTTGCGGGCGAACGCCCTCAGGTCCGTCGGCGCGCCCCCGAGGCCGTCGATGCGCCGCTCCAATGCGCCGCTCATCGCGGGCAAATGCCGCATCAGGGTCGCCGGCTCGAAGGCGGGCGAGAGGCGTCGCCGCTTGCCCTGGTGCGGGGTGCCGTTCAGCTGGGGCAGGTAGCGGTCGCTGAAGTTCTCCCGGAAATGCGCGCGGGCAAGCGCGTAGTCCCAGAGGTCGGAATGCCTGCGCACGAACTCGTTGGCCTCGGGTCCCGCGAGCACGTGATAGGTCTGGCCCAGCTGGATCGTCCTGAAGAGACCCCCGTTCAGGAGGTAGCCCTTCAGGTAGAATCCGAGGGGATCGCGGTTGAACTCCGCGCGTGAACCCCAGAACGGAAGGCCGGGATTGAAAAAGGGAGGTGTGGATCCCGCGGCCGGCTTCCTGGAGTCAGGACCCGAGGCGGAGGATTTGTGCATTACCCCTTGTCCAAGCATCGGATATGCCATTCGGGAGATCGATGTCTCTGCTGGGCGATTGCTCGCTTTACGAAGCCGCCGAAGGTCCCCCAAACCACCGCCGACGAGCGACTTCCCAAACGAGGCTGCCCGGGTCGCGGCGAGGCGCGCGAATTCCGGATTTGCCAGCGGCGGGGGGACCGCGAGCATGGATCCATGTCCGACCGATCCTCCCTCAAGACCGGCGCCTTGGCGACCGGGATCCTGGGCGCCCTGCTGGTATGGGCTTGCAGCAGCCCCCCGGTGGTGGTGCCTCCGAACCCCAAGGTGCCGGCGGGTTCCCACAGTTCGGGCGGCCTCCACGCCGTTCTGGACACCGACAAGGGTCCGATCGAGGTCGAGCTGCTCGCGAAGGACAGCCCCGCGGCGGTCGAGAACTTCCGGCTGCTCGCCGAGCACGGCTACTACGACGGCGTGGTGTTCCACCGCATCCTGAAGGGCTTCATGATCCAGACGGGGGACCCGACCGGCACGGGACGAGGCGGGCAGAGCGCGTGGGGCGGCTATTTCGAGGACA
Source organism: uncultured Opitutaceae bacterium (assembly GCA_903919205.1). Lineage (GTDB taxonomy): Bacteria > Verrucomicrobiota > Verrucomicrobiia > Opitutales > Opitutaceae > Palsa-1447. The sequence goes on from CAIXHE010000098.1 coordinate 4,303, forward strand.
ACATCCACGCTCGCTCGGACGTCTACAAGCGGGGCTACGTCCGGGGCGTGCTCGCGATGGCGAACCACGGGCCCGACACGAACGGCAGCCAGTTCTTCATCATGCACCAGGATTACGACCTGCCTCCGAGGTACGTGATCTTCGGAGTGGTGACCCGGGGGCTCAACGTCGTCGACGCCCTGGCGAACACTCCGACCGAGGAGGGGCCGACGGGCGAGCACAGCAAGCCTGTCGTGCCGCCGGTGATACGCAAGGTCAGCATCCTACCGTAGTCTGCGGAGCGCCTCGGCCCGCCGGTCGGCGAGGTGCATCGGCGATTGGGCTGCGAACTGCAGGGACCCGTACCCGGGGACGCCTGATTGGTTGCGGATCGGATGGCGGGTTTTCGCCCCCCGCGGGTCTCGAGGGTTAACACCGGGCCGAAGGCTGGTTCCGGCTTCAACACAGCCCCTCCATGAAACTGAGCAAATTCCTCGCGATCGCCTCGGTCGCCCTCGCGGGCTCCCTGCAGCCCGCCTTCTCCCAGGTATTCTGGAACAACCAAAGCCCCTCGGGCCTCACCGACGACGTCTGGTGCGTCACGTACGCCAACGGAACCTTCGCGGCGACGACGAGCCAGGGCCGCGTCCTCACCTCGCCCGACGGCCTCACCTGGAGCAGCGAGACCGTGGTCGAGGGGACCTGGCTGGTGTCCATCGCCTACGGCGGAGGCCAGTGGGTGGCTGTGGGCGCCGGTGGCGCGATCCTGACCTCGCCGGACCTCAAGAGCTGGGTGAACGCCACGACCGTCACGACCAACAAGTTGAACGGCATCGTGTACGCGAACGGCATCTTTGTCGCGGTCGGCGACAGCGCGACGGTCGTCACCTCGCCCGACGGGCTCAACTGGACCGTGCAGACCGTTCCCGCGGCGTCGGGTGTGACGGGCTTCCTCCACGGCATCACCTGGAGCGCCGCCTACGGGGTGTTCTTCATCAGCGGGGCCGAGGCGGGCAACGGCACCGGTGCCACCGACGTGGGCGCGGTGCTCCAGATGGCGGGTACCCCGAACCAGGGCACGCAGCTCTACCCGGTCAACGTGGTGAAGACCGACTCGAATGGTGTCGGAACGGGCGCGGGCATCGGATCCGGTCTCCTGAACCCGGGGGGCGCTGGAACGGTTGGCAACCTCGAGGCGATCCTCTCCGAGCCGAACATGACTCCGGGCACCGTTGCGGTGGGCTGGGACGGCACGATTCTCTCGGGCTCCATATACGGGGGCTCCGACACGGGCCTAGCGGTCGCCACCGGGGTGCCCGCCGTCACGTACCGCGGCCTTGCCTACGGCGAAGGCTACTGGGTCGTCGCGGGAGAGAACGGTACGATTCTCTCCTCCCAGGACGGCGTCAACTGGACGCAGCGCTTCGCCGGCAACAGTCCCTCGAGCCTGAGCACCTCGACCTTCCTGAGCGCGACCTTCTCCCCTACGCTCCAGCGATTCGTCGTGACCGGGACCGGGGGGACCATCCTGGTCTCCAACCCGACCCCCTCGGTCTTCGCCAACGTTTCCACGCGCGGCTACGTGAGCAGCTCGCAGACGTTCATCGGGGGATTCGTGGTGGAGGGGAAGGCCTCGAGGACCGTCCTGGTGCGCGCCGACGGCCCCGTGCTCGGCAGCTTCAATGTGGCGGGTCCGCTTCCCGACCCCGTACTCACGGTCTACGACAACAAGGGCAACGTCGTCGCCACCAACACCGGCTGGACGAAGGGCACCACGACGGCGCAGGTGATCGCGGCCGCGGCGCAGGCGGTGGGGGCCTTCGCGCTCCCGAGCACCGGTGCGGACTCAGCCCTCCTGCTGACGCTGGCGCCGGGCGCTTACACCGCCCAGATCACCTCCGCCGGTGGAAACTCGGGAATCGCGCTCTTCGAGGCCTATACCTACTAGCTCGGTCCCGCGAACATCCGGGTCTCGGTCCTAGGACAGCTACCGAGCCGCGGGGCCATGCCCCGGAACAGCTCACTGCCCGCCGCCCTGGGGCGGCGGGGATTCCGGTGCCGGAGCGGGGCCGGGCGACCCGGGCGGCTCGGGGGCGGGGGAGGGCGCCGCGGGCCTCGGCGTGCGGCGGATGGGAGGCTCGCCGCTCGGATAGACGAAGGCTCGCCCGTCCGGTAGGACCACGCGCAGGTGCGGCTGCCCCTTGACGAAGGTGATCGAGTGGTAGTCCTCCCCGGCAACCGGGGCTAGTTGCACGATCGCCTTGCCCGGGCCCACGAGGTCGTTGTAGGTCGCGGTGGTCTTGCCCGTCGCCTGGTAGTAGCGGTTCGCCGCCGTCCACAGCCGCCTCAGGTTGGAATTGATCCTCACCTCCACCATCTGGGGCGTCGGGGTTTGGGGCCCGGCCACCTGGGGGTGGGCGTGCGACTGCTGGAAGGCGGGGATCGCGACGGCCGCGATCAGGCCGAGCGTGAGCGGATTGTAGATCGCGAACATCGCGACGTCCTTCTTGAGGGACCGGTTCCACGTGGAGCGCACGAGGATCCCGTCCGGAAGGTTCGTGCGGAGGGTCAGCAGGGGATGGCTGATCGGCGACGCCTGCGACGACCAGAGGGCGGTCAACTTCGCGACCTCGGGCGGCCCGCCGGCGTTGAGGGTGCCGAGGTCGTGCAGGCGAGCGGCGAGCCTGGGGGCGACCCAGGTGACCCCGTTGCCCTCGGAGCCGGCGGCCTCGAGGGCCGCCGTGAAGGCCGGGTTGGCGTCCAGGCCGTCCTTGCGGTCGAGGGACTCCCTCAGGAACTCGTGCGAGGTGGCGAAGTAGAGGGCGGTGCCGTCGACCGCGAAGACGTACTTCGTCTCAGCGAAGGCGGCGGGCTCCTTGGACGTGTACAGCGTCAGGGTCCCTGCGCTCCCGGTGGGCTCGGTCGAGGCCTCGAGGTTCTTGTTGGCCGCTAGGGTCCCGTTGAGCGCGGCCCCGATCCCGTCGATGCGAACCAGGGCCGAGAACGCCGGGTACGTGACCGGCTTCGGCCCAGGGGTCGTCAGGTTCTTCTCGGGGTCCACCCGCAGGATGAGCGTGGCCTTTCCGTTGAGGCTGTGGAGGAGGTCGAGGAGCGACAGGTGGAGCTGGGCGCCTCCGCCCTTGAGAGCCTGGTCGAGCTTGGCCTGCGCCTCGGGTCCCCCGGACTTGCCGACGAGCGTCTTGACCGTGTCGTAGAGGGCAACCACGTCGAACTCCTGCTCGATGAACAGGTCGGCGTCGGCCGGCGCCAGGTGGGTGCCCGGGAATTTCCCGGGGGCGCCCCCGAGGACCGCGAGCAGGCCCCGGCGCCCCCCGGGGGTGTAGACGAAGGTCCTGTTCCGATAGAGGCCGTCGGCCTGCTTCACCGAGCTCAGTCCGATCGCCCGGATGTCGGTGAGGCCCAGGTCGGTCACGAGCGACTTCAGGTCGACCTTGGAGAGCATGCCGAGCTGCGGGTTGATCGCGGACAACTGGGAAAGAGTGGACTGTGCGCCCGACGCGAACTCGAGCGCGTCGCCGTCCAGGTCCACGTAGCCGTACAGCGTGCCGCCCAGCTCAAGGTGGCTGTTCACGGTGTCGTAGCTCGGGCTGCGCTCGGCGTCCGCCACGAGCTTGGCTCCCGTGGGCGCCGGGGCTGCCACCGGGGTCTCGGCCTTTTTCGCACAGGAGGCGAGGAGGGCCGCGGCGAGGGCGAGAATGAGCGGGGCTCCGATTCGGTGTGTGTTCATGGATCCAGGGGGACGGTAGGATGCCTTGAAGGCGCTCGGGATGTCTGGGGGCTTCGCCGCGCCCGATTCGGCAGCGTGCTGGGCCCTGGGTCCTATTGACAGTGAGTGCCGCTAGGGGGTCAAGAGGCCATTCCGGGTGCCCTGAGCCTGAAGCCCGAGTTCACACTTTCCTAACGGGCTGCCCGAAAAAGACACGGCCTGGAAGGCGGCGGAATCCCCTGTCTCGGGTGTCGTCTTGAGGGCGATGGTCCCCCTATTCGGTCGCCGGGACGACCTGCACCGTCGAGGGGCGCACCCATTTTGGTTGCGGGATGGGGTCGGGGACTCAGACGGTAGTTGAGGGTCGCCCCGACGAGGGTCGGACCGGCGGCCCGAGATGCCCTCCTCGTGTGCACCCATCCTCCAAAGCGGCCCGTGGCTTCGTCCTACTGACAAGACCGTGACCCTGTCCTCAACCGTGCGCCGTAGTCTCGTGAAGTCAGGCGGCCCCGTTCCTCGTTGAACACCGCCTCTGGCCCGGGATGGGCACGCGGCAGGGCGGCGTCCAACTTTCTTTGGATCGTCGCGGCCCTGGGCATCGGGTCGCTCTTCTGGAGCCTGTGTTGCTCCGTGCCGGGCCTGCAGTGGAACCCGCCCCGGTTCGCTCCGGCGTTCGCGCTTGTCCACGGATTGAATCCCTACGGGGCGCAGGGCGCCGCCGACCAGCTGGGCTGGCAGTATGGCCCCGTCTTCATCTTCTGGAGCCTGCCGGCGACCTTCGCCCCCACGCTCACGTCCGCGTTCTGGATCTGGTGGGGCCTCAACCTCGCGGCGTTGCTCGTCCCCTTCTGGATGCTTCTCGGGGCGGTGGGGATAGCGAGGCCCCGGCGTGTGTTCGGAGGGGTCCTCCTCTGCCTGCTGCTGCTGTCCGACCGAGCGACCCTCGAGATGCTCCAGTACGTGCACGTGGATTTTCTCTGCATCGGCTTCATGGTGGTCGCGCTCGTCGCGGCCGTCCGGGCGTCCGAGTCGCCGAGCGCGGGTTGGGTGCACCTGGCCGCAGTGGCCACCGCCCTGGCGGCGTGGACGAAGCAGACGGGAGCGTTTGTGGCCCCTCCCGTCGTCCTCTGGCTCTGGCTTCAGCCCGCATGCCGCCGGTCGGCCTACGCGTTCTGCGTCTGGACCCTCGTCTATGGCATCGGGCTCGGAGCCCTTTTTTGCGCGGAGTTCGGGGCGGATCGGCTCCTCTTCAATATGTGGCGGGTACGCTCCCAGCTGCCCGCCAGGGACCATGGATGGGCGCATGCGGGCCATGCGCTTCTGAACGCGCTCGCGGGCGCCTGGGTGTGGCTCCTGGCGGTCGGCTGCATCGTGATTTTCAGGAGGAAGATAGACTGGCGGCCCCTTCGCTCCCGGGGCTGCCTCTTGGGGCTCACCATCGTGGGCCTTTTGCCCATCGCGGTTTACAGCATGACCCGCTCGGGTGTCGGCACGAACTCCCTGCATTCGCTGCCGCTCTTCGCCATGGGAATCGCGGCGCTGCTCACCCTGCTTCTGACGCAAGCACCGCACGGGGGGGTCCTTCTCGTCATGACCGCCTGCTCCCTCGCCAGTGCGTGGAGCCTCAGGGAGTGGAACCAGGTCCTCTGGAAGCCCTACCAGGGGGCGGACGAGCAGCTGCAGGTCGCGATGGCCAACCAGAACCGCGCGTACTTCCCCTGGAATCCGATCTTGACGATCCTGAGCGACCACAAGGTGTACCCCTTCGACGACGCCCTGTACTGCCAATGGCTGGTGCACGCGGATCCCACGCCGGGCGAGGTGGTGTCGCACCTTCCCAGGAATCCGCTGTTTTTCTATCCGGAGCCCTGCCAGAGCACCTTTGCCCTGACCTATTTTCGCAAGAAGTAGGCTTTCGAACCTTGAAGCAAAAGGGGCCTCCTCCTCGGGACCGAGCCGCGAATTTCGTCCCGCGACCTTCCACGTGCGGCGAGTCGCTCGAGCCACGCGCCTCGCATGACGTCCAAATGTAACACATGAGTGATTAGGCCCCAATGACTTAAGATTTTTCTGCGACCGACTCTTCGAATGCCTGCAACGCTTGGGCCTCTAGATCGTCTTTAGCGGTTGCATGGCTCAAGTCCGCTATGGAGTCGTCGTTCCGCCGCCGCCCTCGCGATCGATGGCTTTGCCCTTGGCATGTGCTCTTCTGGGTTGGCCCTGCGCCATCCATGTCGAAGCGCAAACCAGCGGGCCGCCCCCGGTCACCACGGTTCAAGATGCGGGTTCCCTGGGCGACGGCTACATTTTCATAGGCCCAACGGGCGTCGGGCTCCAGAATCCGGTGCAGGGTCCGGAAATTCTGGACAGCCAGGGCCGGCCCGTGTGGTTCTCGCCCACGCCGAGCCAGCTGGACGCCACGGATTTTCGGGTGCAGTCGTACCAGGGTCAACCGGTGCTCACGTATACGCAGTCCCCCGCCTATGACGCCACGGGAACCTTCACCACGGTCGACTACATCCTCGACTCGACCTACTCGGTGGTGGCCACGGTAAAGGCGGGCAACGGACTCGCGGCCGACCAGCACGAGTTCCAGCTCACCCCGCAGAATACGGCGCTCATACCCGTCAACAGCGTCGTGCAAGCCGACCTGTCTTCAGTTGGCGGGACCACGAGCGGCCCTGTGATCGAGGCCATCGTGCAGGAGGTCGACGTCGCGACCGGCACGGTGCTCTTCCAGTGGAACAGCCTCGATCACGTCCCCGTCTCGGAGAGCCATTATCCCTTCACCCCCGGACAGACGTCGGCCTACGACTACTTTCACATCAACTCGGTGAAGCTCGACACGGACGGCAACCTCCTCATCTCCTCCCGCCACACGTGGACCGTCTACAAGGTCAACCGCACCACGGGTGCGGTGATCTGGCGCCTGGGGGGAAAGAAGAGCAACTACGCTCTTGGTTCCGGCCTCCCCTTTGCGTGGCAACATGACGTCGAGGCCGTGGATTCCCAGACGCTCAGGATTTTCGACAACGAGTCGGATGGGGCGCCCGTGCTTCCGTACTCGCGGGTCATTTGGGTAAGCCACGACGACACCGCGATGACCGCGAGCGTCGTGCAGTCGATCGTGCACCCGCTTTCGCTGTCGGTGTACGCCGAGGGCAGCGCGCAGACCCTCCCCAACGGGAACGTGTTCGTCGACTGGGGCATCCTCGGCAGGTACTCTGAATTCAGCGCGTCCGGCCAGCTGCTGCTCGACACCCTGATGGCTCCGGGCTACAGCTCGTACCGAGGCTTTCGATACGCATGGACGGGTTCCCCGGCCACAAGCCCCGTGGCGCAGGCCTACGTGAACGGCGACGGGAGCCTCTCGGTGCACGCGGTGTGGAACGGGGCCACCCAGGTTGCGCAGTGGCAGGTGCTCGGCGGATCCTCCGCGGGGGCCCTGAGCGTGGTCGCCACCGTCCCCTGGAACGGCCTCGACACGGCGATCCCCGTGTCCACCCCGGTGAACATCGTCCAGGTGGTCGCCCTGGACTCGGCCGGCTCGGTGCTCGGCACGAGCGAGAGCCTGTCGGGTCCGTTCGGCCCCGTGTTCCCGGTCCAGCCCTCATCCCAGACGGTGGCCGCGGGCAGGTCTGTCGCCTTCAACGCCGTCGCCTCGTTCCCGGCCGCGCCGACCTACCAGTGGTTCCTCGACGGAACGCCCCTTTCGAACGGCACGTCCGGGGGCACCACGATCGCCGGCGCCACCGACTCTACGCTGCTGATCAGCGGCTGCTCCGCTGCGAGCGCCGGCACCTACACGTGCGTGGCCTCCTGTCTCGGGAATTCGGCCACCAGCGCGCCGGCGACCCTCGCCGTTCTCGAGTCCGGGGGCACGGCGTGGCTCGCCAACCTCTCGTGCCGGTCCGCGGTGGGATCGGGCCAGCAGGCTCTCGTCATGGGCTTCGTTGTCGGGGGCCAGGGCGCCTCGGGCACCGAGACCGTCTCGGTGCGCGCCTCGGGACCGTCCCTCGCCCAGTTCGGATTGACCGGCACGCTCGCCGACCCCGAACTCGACCTCTTCGGTCCGGGAGGCGGCGCGGAACTGGCCGCGGCGGGAGTCGGGGTGGCGGACAACCTGACGGCCGGCCCGCTGCTTCCGGCATCGGCCTCGCTCGCGGACGCGAACATCGTGGACAGCCTGGCGCCGGGCGCCTTCACCGCGGTCATCTCCGGGGCGAGCGGGGATTCGGGCATCGCCCTGGGCGAGGTGTACGCCGCGCCGCCGGCCCCGAGCGGCGCCCCCGCGGCGCCGCGGCTCATCAACCTCTCGGGAAGGGCGGAGGTGGGCGCGGCCGGGAGCGTTCTGATCGCCGGCTTCGTGATTGAGGGCACCGCCGCAGAGACGGTGCTGATCCGCGCCTCCGGTCCGGCGCTGGCGGCATTCGGCGTCTCGGGCGCGCTTGCCGACCCCGAGCTCCAGCTCTTCAGGTCCGAGGCGGATGGGACCTCCACGCTGCTTTCGTCGGACGCGGGATGGAAGGCGGACCCCGTGCTCGGAGCGGCCGCCGCCTCGGTCGGGGCGTTCTCGTGGGGAGCGTCCGCGACGCCGGACTCGTCGCTCCTCGTCACCCTTCCCCCGGGGGCGTATACGGTCGAAGTTTCCGGTGCCAGCGGTGATGATGGGGTCGCCCTTGCAGAGGTGTACGAAGTGCCGTGACCCGGCGGGTCGGCCTTGTTGGTGGTGGGCCCACTCGGACTTGAACCGAGAACCAAAGGATTATGAGTCCTCTGCTCTAACCGATTGAGCTATAGGCCCGGACCACTCCC
>CAIXHE010000099.1 GCA_903919205.1 uncultured Opitutaceae bacterium
CTGCGCATCTCGCTCGAGCTGTACCTTAAGCGCATGCTGGTCGGCGGCTTCGACCGGGTCTTCGAGATCGGCCGAAACTTCCGCAACGAGGGCATCTCGCGCAAGCACAACCCGGAGTTCACGATGCTCGAGCTCTACGAGGCCTACAGCGACCACCGCGGCATGATGGTGCTGATCCGCGAGATGCTGACCACCGTGTGCCGCGAGGTGCTCGGCACCGAGCAGATTGTCCACCCCGCCTCGGGACAGACGATCGACTTCGGCGGCCCCTGGCGCGAGGTCACCTACAAGGACCTGATCCGCGCCGAGACCGGGGACCCCGACTGGTTCAGCCGCTCGAAGGAGGAGCACGTGGCCGCCGTCGAGAAGCTCGGCCTCAAGGTCGAGGCGGCGTGGGAGGACTTCGAGGTGACGAACGAGATCTTCTCGAAGCGCATCGAACCCGGCCTGATCCAACCGACCTTCGTCCTCAACCTTCCGCGCGAGCTCTGCCCGCTCGCCAAGATCAACCGCGAGGACCCCACGACCCTCGACGTCTTCGAGCTGTGCATCGGCGGCATGGAGGTGGCCCCGGCCTACTCCGAGCAGAACGACCCCGACGTCCAGCGCGAGATGTTCGAGAAGCAGGCCGGCGGCGAGCCCCAGAGCGTCGACCAGGACTTCCTCTTCGCCCTCGAGCACGGCATGCCGCCGGCCGGCGGCATGGGTGTCGGGATTGACCGGCTCTGCATGCTGCTCACCGGCACGGACAGCATCCGCGACGTGATCCTCTTCCCGCAGCTGCGGCCCTCCGAGGCCAAGCCGGCGGAGGGCGCCTAGAGCCCCGTGCCCTGGTACCTGCACCTCGCGGTCCGCCAGCTGTTCCCCACGGGGCGCAGGTTCCCGTTCTTCACCCTCATCTCGACGCTCGGCGTCGCGCTCGGGGTGGCCCTCCTCGTGATCGTGATGGGCGTCATGGGCGGCTTCGCCTACGAGATCCGGCACATGATCGTCGACACCGAGGGCGAGATCCAGATCGTGGCCCACGGCCTGATCGGCGACGCCCCGGCGGTCATGAAGCGCGTGCTCGCGGTGCCCGGGGTCGCCGCGGCCACCCCCTACGCCCGCGACGCCGTGATGATCAAGTTCGGCGACAAGAGCGCCTTCCCCGCCCTGCGCGGACTCGACCTGGCGAGCGTCGAGAGCGTCACCCGCCTCAGCCAGTACCTGCTCGTCGGCTCGCTCGACGACCTGGACGACGACTCCGTCATCCTGAGCGACCAGCTGGCCGCGAGCGTCGGCGCCAACGTGGGCGACACGATCGAGGTCTACTCTCCGCTCATCATCAACAAGCTGGCCGCCGACGCGGTGTTCCTTCCGCGCCAGGTGAGGGTGGTCGGCATCCTGCACATCGGCCACAATCAGCTGGACAGCAGCACGGTCTACGGGACCCTGCGGCTGACGCAGGACCTCTACGGGCTCGGCTCGACCGTCCACGGGATCGACGTGCGCGTCACGCCGGGCTCCAACGAGGACGACGTCGTCGCGCGCCTGAACGCCGTGCTTCCCGAGGGCATCCGCGCGTTCTCGTGGGAGGACAGCTTCTCGGACTTCCTCTGGGTGCTCAACTTGGAGCGCAGCATGATCTTCTTCCTCTTGCTCTTCATCGTGATCGTCGCGGCGTTCTCGGTCACGAGCTCGCTGCTGATCTCCGTCGTGCGCAAGACGCGCGAGATCGGCCTCCTGGGCGCCCTGGGCGGCCGTCCGATCCAGGTCGCCGCCTGCTTCTGCGCCCAGGGTCTCTTCATCGGCGTCCTTGGCACCGCGGTCGGCCTCGCCCTCGGCTTCAGTGCCCTCGCGGTGCGCAACCACGTGGTGCTCTGGGTGGCGCGCGTCACCCAGCGCGAGGAGGTCCTGCGGCGCTTCTACCAGTTCAGCGAGCTGCCCGCCCACACCTCGGGCGCCACAATCGCGCTGATCGTCGTCCTCACGATCGTCATCTCGACCCTCGCCGGCCTGCTCCCAGCCTGGCGGGCCGCGCGCCTTCGCCCGGTCGACGCCCTCCGCAATGAGTGACGCCGTCCTCTCCGCCCAGGCCGTGCGCAAGAGCTACGCGAGCGGCGACGCCACGCTCGAGGTCCTGCGCGGCGTCGACCTGGAGGTCCAGGCGGGGGAGAGCGTCAGCATCCGCGGCGAGTCGGGCTCGGGCAAGTCGACCCTCATGAACCTGCTGGCCGGCCTTGACGCGCCGGACTCGGGAACGATCGCCTGGGGGGGCTCTCCCGACACCGGGGCGCGCCGCCGCGCGGCCTATCTCGGCATGATCTTCCAGTCGTTCTACCTGGTGCCGGAGCTCGACGCCTACGAGAACGTGCTGCTCGCCCGGAGGATCCTGGGCCGGGTCGACGCGGACGCCCGCCTGCGCGCCCGCGAGCTCGTCTCGGCCGTCGGGCTCTCCGGCCGCGCCCACCACCTGCCGGCCCAGCTCTCCGGGGGCGAGCGCCAGAGGATCGCCATCGCGCGCGCCCTCATGAACCGGCCCGGGCTCGTGCTGGCGGACGAGCCCACCGGCAACCTGGACGAGAGGACGGGCAACGCCGTCGTCGAGCTTCTCCTCGGCCTCTGCGCCTCGGCCGGAACGGCGCTCGTCCTCGTGACCCACAACGCCGCCCACGCCGCGAAGGCGCGCCGCAGCCTGCTGATGACCGCCGGCGTGCTCGGACCGCCCGCCTAGCACCGGTTTGCGGCTCGCCCCTCGTCGGGCCGCACGCCACCCTTTTCAACACCATGCCCGCCCCCAAGATTCGCTGCGGCGTAGCCGGCGTAGGATCGCTCGGCCAGCACCACGCCCGCATCTACGGCAGCCTGCCCGGCGCGGAGCTCGCCGGGATCTACGAGACCTCCGACGCGCGGGCGCGCGAGATCTGCGAAAAGCTCGGCTGCCGCCGGTTCGCAACGATCGAGGAGCTCGGCGCCGCCTGCGAGGCGGTCTCGGTCGTCGTGCCCACCGATCGCCACGCCGAGGTCGCGCTCCCGCTTCTCGCGCAGGGCTGCCACCTGCTGATCGAGAAGCCCCTCTGCGCCTCGCTTGAGGAGGCCGAGCAGGTGCTCGCCGCCGCCCAGGCGAAGGGATGCCTCGTCCAGGTGGGCCACGTCGAGCACTTCAACCCGGTGATGGCCTTCCTCGAGAAGGAGGCCTCCCGCCCGCAGTACATCACGGCCGAGCGGCTCGGCACCTACCAGATGCGCGGCACCGAGGTCGGCGTCGTTCTGGACCTGATGATCCACGACATCGGCATCGTGCTCGCCCTCGTCAAGTCGCCGATCGCGCGCATCGACAGCGTGGGCATCAGCGTCCTCTCGAAGACCGAGGACATCGCCAATGCCCGGATCGAGTTCGAGAACGGCTGCGTCGCCAACCTGAGCGCCAGCCGCATGAGCCTCAAGAAGGCCCGCGAGATCCGCATCTTCCAGGACAACGCCTACCTCTCGCTCGACTTCATGAACCAGTCGGGACACCTGGTGCGGAAGAGCGACATCATCGCCTTCGGCCTGAAGATGAAGATCGGCCTCGTGAAGGCCGGCGACACGAGCTCCATCCCCGTCCACGACATCCCGATCGAGAAGGGCGAGCCGCTCGCCCTGGAGATCGCCCACTTTGTCGAGAGCGTAACCCTGGCCAAGCAGCCGAAGGTCGGGGGCGCCCTCGGCAAGAGCGCCCTCGAGGTCGCGATCCGGATCACCGAGCAGATCCGAAGCAAGCGATGAGTGCAGCCTCCCCTTTCCGGCTTCCCCCGCCGGCGGGCGGCGGGGTGGACCTTCTGATCGTCGCGGGCGAGCACTCCGGAGACGAGCACGCCGCGCGGATGCTGCGGGGCCTCCTGCCGTTGCGCCCGGGCCTGCGCGTCGCGGCCCTCGGCGGCCCCCGCCTCGAGGCCGCCGGGGCCCAGCTGCTCCTGGACCGCACGGCCCTCTCGGTCGTGGGCCTGGGCGAGGTGTTCCGTCACCGGGCGTATTTCCGGGCCGTGATCACCGAGACCGTGCGCTGGATCGCCCGCCACCGCCCCGCCACCGTCTGCTTCGTCGACAACTCGGGCGTCAACCTGCGGATCGCCGAGGCGCTGCGCCAGGGGGGCGTGAGCGCCAAGGGGGGCGGCACCGTTCGCACCGTCTACTACATCAGCCCCCAGATCTGGGCCTCGCGCGCCGACCGCCGCTTCGAGATGGCCCGCAACCTGGATGCGCTCGCTGTCATCTTCCCGTTCGAGCCCGAGCGCTACGCCGACACCGGGCTGCCGGTCGAGTTTGTGGGGCACCCATTCCTCGCCCCCGACTACGCTCCGCCCGTGCGTTACGACCCGGCCGGCGCGGTCCTCCTCCTGCCGGGAAGCCGGCCCAAGGCCGTCTCCAAGATATTCCCCGCGCTCCTCGGCGGATACCGGGCCTTCTCGGGATCCGGCGCGGGCCGGGGGGCCACGGTGCTTTATCCGAGCCCCGCGATCCGCCAGGTGCTCGAGGCCGCGACCCCGCCGCCGGGGGTCGAGCTCCGCCAGACCGGCGCGCCGGTGGCCGCGAGCGCGGTCCTCACCAGCAGCGGCACCATGTCCATGCACTGCGCGCTCGCGGGCATCCCCGGGGCGATCGCCTACCGCACGGATCCCTTCACGTACATGGTCGCCCGCTGGATCGTGAAGGTCCCGTACCTCGGGATCGCCAACATCCTCCTAGGGGAGGCGATGTACCCCGAGTACATCCAGGGGGCCGCCCAGCCGGAGCCGCTAGGCGCCGAGCTCGCGGCCTGCACGTCCGACCCGCTTCGCCTTGCCCGGACGGCCGAGCAGGCGGCCCGCCTGAGATCCATGCTGGCGCGCCGCTCGGGCTCGGGCGAGTCCGACTGGCTCGCGCGCAACCTGGCCTAGGGTGCCGTGGCCTGGCCTGCCTCGCCCGGCTCGCGGCCCGGGGCGGAGACGGGCTTTCCCAGCGCCTCCAGCTGGTCCCGCACACGGTTCCAGAGACTCTCCGCCCGCTCGGCGAGGATCTCCCTGCAGCGGGCGATCTCCGCCTCGCGCGCAACGCGGCTGCGCTCGGCAAGGCGGGCGAGGTCGTCCAGGTTGTAGAGGAACACGTTCTGGAGGTCGGCCACGGTGGGCTCCACGTCGCGGGGGAGGGCGAGGTCGATCAGGAGGAGCGGACGCGCGGGTCGCCCCCGCATCGCCGCCGCCACGGCGTGGCGGCCGAGAACGGTGCTCGGTGCTGCGGTCGAGCACACCACGATGTCGTAGTGGCCGATGTGCGAGTCCTTCTCGTCGAAGTGCACCGTGGACGCTCCGAGCCGGGTGGCGACGTCGACCGCGTGGGCCGGCGTGCGCCCGGCGACTGCCAGGTCGGCGGCGCCGCGGCTCCTGAAGGCCTTGGCCGTCCCCTCGCCGATCTCCCCCGTACCCAGCACCAGCACCCTCGCCGACGACAGGGTCCCGAAGATGTTGATTGCCAGGTCCACGGCCACGTTGGCGACGCTCACGCGCCCCGAGCTGATGGCCGTCGTCGAGCGCACGTGCTTGGCGGCCTGGAAGGCCTTCTGGAAGACCCGGTTGAGCACGGCACCAGTCGATCCGAACCCCTGCGCCGCCGCGTAGGCGTCCTTCACCTGGCCGAAGATCTCGGTCTCGCCGAGGAGCTGGGAGTCGAGACCGCTCGCCACCTCGAAGAGGTGCTGGGCCACGTCGCGACCGGTGAGTCGCAGCCGGATCCGCTCGAATTCCGCCCGCTCGAAGCGCTGGCGCTCGCAGTACGCGGCCTGCACGGCCTCGACGGCGGCATCGTCGGCGACGCCGTAGAACTCGACGCGGTTGCAGGTGTTGAGGACGGCCAGCTCGTGCAGGCCGGGCACCCTCGAGAGGTCCGCGCGCAGCGCCTCCTCCGAGGCGAGGGCGAGGCGCTCGCGCACCTCGACGGGCGCGTTCTGGTGGGTCGCTCCGATCAGGAACAGTCGGGGCTGGCTCATGGCGCGCTCCGGGCGACCGGTGCGGTAACCGAGGGGTGGCGGCTGCGGTCCACGGCCCCGAGCGACAGCAGCGCCGCCGTGAACAAGAACAGGCACGCCCAGGCGAACCGCCTCGCCAGCAGGCGGCCGGCGACCCGCAGGGCGAAGGCGGCCGCGGCCACGCCCCACACCGCGATGGTGGCGGCGAGCTTGGCGTGATCCACGGTGGCCGTGTCCCGGGTCCAGTAGACCGACCCGAACGCGAGCGCGAGGGTGAGGAGCGTGACGCCCGCCCCGAGCAGGCGCAGCTCGATCTGGTCGAGGTCCATGATCGGCGGCAGGAACGAGAACCAGCCGTCCAGGCGTTTGGACTTGAGCGAGAAGTGCCGCAGCAGGAAGAGGGCGGAGGTGAGCGCCAGCAGGCCGAAGAC
>CAIXHE010000100.1 GCA_903919205.1 uncultured Opitutaceae bacterium
ATGGAGCCGGCGGCGTTGACGATGCTCCTCTGCGGGATCGACCTGAAGGAGGGCCGAAAAAAGGCGTGGTATGAGCGGTAAAATGTATTGACTTTAGCGATACGCTTGTCATTGATGGGCAACAGGATAAGCGATGCCCACCACCGAAGAGCTCTACCGGAAATACCTGGCACTCGAGGCCGAGAACGAGGCTCTGCGGGCGGAGAATGCGTGGTACAGGAAGCAGATGTTTGGTCGGACGAGTGAGAGGATGCCGGCCGAGGTCCCGGGACAGGGCAAACTGGGGCTTGAGGAGACGCCGGTGACGGAGCCGGCGCGGCAGACCGTGAAGTACGAGCGGCGGGTGGTGCCGGCCGAGAAGCGGCCGATACCGGCGGAGGTGTTTAAGGACCTGCCTGTCCTGGAAACCGTCGAGATCGTGCCGGACGAGGTGAAGGCCGACCCTGGATCCTACGAGCAGATCGGTGTGGAGCGCACGTTTGAGGTGGATCTCATCGGGCCGCAGCTCGTGAAGCGGGAGATCGTGAGGCCGAAGTTTAGGAAGAAGGACGTGCGGGATGAGCCCCCGGTCGTCGCGCCGGCCCTGCCGCGGGTCGCGGCCGGGGGCTACGCCTCGGCGGGGCTCATCTCCTACGTCGTCATCTCCAAATACCAGCATCACCTGCCGCTCTACCGGATCGAGGCGATGTCGGAGCGGTGGGGAGCGACGCTTAGCCGCAAGACGATGGCCGACTGGGTGCGGATCGCCTCGGACTGGGCGGAGCCGATCTACAAGCGGATGCTCGAGCGGCTGCTGCGGGGACAGTACCTCCAATGCGACGAGACCCCGGTCAAATTTATAGATCCCGATGAAAAGGGACGAGGGGCGGTGCAGGGCTACCTCTGGGTGGTGAGCAGGCCTGGAGGCGACGTGGTCTTCGACTGGCGGCTGTCGCGCCGCCACGGGGAACTGACGAGCCTCCTGGGCGACGATTACGTGGGGATCCTGCAGTCCGATGGCTACGAGGCCTACGCGGCGTATGCGCGGACGCATGCCTCGGTTGCCTGGGTCGGATGCTGGGCGCACGCGAGGCGCCGTTTTTTTGAAGCTCAGGCGGAGAGCCCCCGGGTGGCCAAGGCGGCGCTGCGGCTCATCGGGCGCATGTACCTGCGGGAGCGAAAGTGGGACGAGGAGAAGCTCGAGCCCTGGGAGCGCTGCCGCGAACGGGAAAAGCCCGAGGGGCTTGCCCGCACGATGAGAAGCCTGCGCCGGCTCGCTGAATGGGCCCGGAAGCGGGTGCTGCCCAAGTCCACCCTGGGGAAGGCCTGCGACTACCTCCTGTCGCAGTGGGATCCGCTCGCCAGCCACATGCACTACGGCGAGACCCGCCTCGACAATAACCTGGTCGAGAATGCGATCCGCCCGTCCTGCATCGGCAAGAAGAACTGGCTGTTTATAGGCCACCCCGACGCCGGGCAGCGCTCGGCGATCCTGTACTCGCTCATCGTCTCCTGCGAACGCCACGGGAAGGACCCCCTGGCGTACCTGAAAGACATCCTGACCCGACTGCCTCGGATGACGAACCAGGACGACCTCGGCGCCCTCACGCCCGAGAACTGGCAGCCGGCACTCTGAGACTAATGGTGACCATGGGGACATCCCAATGGTCACGATGCGATCGGACTAATGGTCACTCAAGGTGACTATGGGTGGACGCCGGCCAGACGCTTACAACGAATTGGCCCCCTAGGCGGTTTGAATCATTCTAAGCACGCTCTTTCCATAATGCGTCTCCAACCTGCAGAGGCTTAGTGCAAACGCCTTAGCTGTTCGAACTGCCGGACGAATTCTTGGCTCTCCGCTTTTCCCTCAACCGAAGGTACTCAGTGGAATCAATCTCGTCAGAAGTTTCCACTAAACCGGCGAATGAAGTCGTGTCATAGTCCAAGAACTTCCGC
>CAIXHE010000101.1 GCA_903919205.1 uncultured Opitutaceae bacterium
CGAAGCTCGCCCAGCTGGACCTGCCCAAGATTGAGAGCTTCACCTTCACGAGTGCCAAGGGCCGCACGATCCAGAACTTCATCGTGCGTCCGGCCGGCTTCAAGCCGACGGGCAGCTACCCGCTTCTGGTCATGATGCACGGCGGGCCCGCATCGCAGTCGCGCGACTCCTGGGGCCTGCGCTGGAATTACCACCTGTTGACCGCCCCGGGCTACGTGCTCATCACGACGAACTACACCGGCTCGACGGGCTCGACCGAGAAGTTCGGGCAGGCGATCCGCCTCGACCCGCTGAAGACCCCGGGCGACGAGATCAACGAGGCCGCTGACGTCGCGATCAAGAAGTACTCCTTCATCGACAGCTCGCGCCAGGCGGCCGCGGGCGCCAGCTACGGCGGCCACCTTGCCAACTGGCTCGAGGCGACGACGACCCGCTACCGCTGCCTGATCGCGCATGCCGGTCTCGTGAACCTGGAGTCCCAGTGGGCGACCAGCGACTTCGTGTACAACCGCGAAGTCATGAACGGCGGCCCGATATGGGAGCAGGGCGGGGCCTGGCGGTCGCAGAATCCCGTTCGCCTGGTTGCCAATCACTTCAAAGGCACCGGATGGGTGACCCCTATCCTGGTAAGCGTCGGGGAGAAGGACGCCCGCGTGCCGATGAACAACTCGATCGAGAACTGGACCTACCTGCAGCGCCTGCAGGTGCCGAGCCGGCTCCTCGTCTTTCCCGACGAGAACCACTGGATCTCGAAGGGGGAGGACAGCCGGGCCTGGTACGGCGAGGTGCACGCCTGGCTGGCGCGCTGGCTGAAGTAGCCGGCCCGCGGGCTCAGCCCGGGGGCCAAGTCATCTGGCGCTTGCCGAGCAGGTGGACGTGCAGGTGGGGAACGCTCTCGCAGGCGTCCGGGCCGTTGTTGATGACGATCCTGTAACCGTGTGCGAGGCCAAGCTTGTGGGCCACGCCGCTGGCTACCAGCAGCAGGTGGCCGAGTAGGGCCTCGTCCTCGACCGTCGCAGTGTCCAACCGCGCGATCACCTTCTTCGGAATGATGAGCACGTGCACGGGCGCCTGGGGCTGGATATCGTGGATCACGATGCAGCGGAGGTCCTCAAACTCGATCTTGCCTGGGATTTCGCGATCAATGATGCGCTGGAATAGGGTTTTATGCATCTAGTTGTGTTTCTCGGGTACGGAGTTCTTGACGTTTCCAATTGCGATCGGCGTGTTCTCATAGCCGGGGGCCAAGGCTGCGCGTCCGAACAAGGCAATGCGTGTCCGCTTCTCCGGATAGGAATCTAAGGTGCGTAAGATATTTTGAGGATGGTTCACTCGGGATGTAGCCAATGGACGCTTCCAGCCCCCTCCCGCGTTACCCCGGTTTGCAAAACCAAGCTGCTCCAGCGGGGTAGAGCGCCCGGCGATACCGGAGCCTGAGTTCCAAGCAACGATTTCAGACGCTTCCAAAAGGAAGCGTGCTTCTCGTCGTGATTCAAGGCCGCATCGGAAATGTAGGAGAGCACTCCAGTTTCCTCCTCCCGCACTGCCAAACGGGCTAGTTCCTCGGCATCACCTCCGCAGGCCAATTGCGCAGCGCACCTGATCTCAAACGGCTCATATTCATTTTCTCCGAGTAAGAGGAGGGCGACCCGTTCTTCATTCGAAATGACTTCTATGCCTGGATCGTCTTCGGAGGCCGGGAATCCCGGGGAGTAAAGGTGGCAACCGCGGGCTACAGCATGGGTATCCTTGAGCCCCCATTGTTTTGCTTTCGGCAGGAGGTCCGAGTTTGTTTCGGCTTCGCCGAGTCTTGTTGCAAGGGTAGCCATCGATCACCTTTCGCAAGTCCGCTGGGTCTAAGATATCGGCAGACAACTGCAAGACGTTCTGGGTCAGGCGTGCGTTAGAGGAACAACAGGGTCGTATCGCCTCCGGCCGGGGACCGTGCTGCGGTCAACTCCCGTAAGAACGTGAGCAAATCGGTGTACTCCTGCTTTCGCCGGGATGTCTCGCGGCGCTCCGGGGGCAGTACGGCCGGCCTGAGATTGGTGATCAGCAGCGTCGACTCCTGGAAAGGCGCGAGGTGCCGCAGGCCGGCCATCACCTCCGCTCGCGCGAAGAGAGGCGTGCCCGAGTACAGGCTCTTCGAGGCGTCCCAGTGGAAGAACCCGTGGCGCGGCAGCGCGGAATAGAGTCGGTCGAGTAGGCGCGCCGCCGAGGCGTTGAACTCCTCCGAGTACCGCTCGGCTAGGCCGGGGTCAGCCTCGACCTGCGCCTCGAGCTCCGAGAGCGAGAAGGCGATCGCCGACTGGATCTGTTTCGCGAGGTAGAGGTCCTTGCCCGTGACGTGGGCGAAGAGGGCGTTGATGAAGTGCAGGCGACGCAGCTCGTCGCGATCCTGGGTCATTTCTTGACCTTACCCAGCGCACTGATCTCGCTCATGAACTCCGAGACGTCGCGAAACTCCTTGTAGACGCTGGCGTAGCGCACGTAGGCGACCTGGTCGACCGTGCGCAGCCGCTGCATCACGCCCTCGCCGATGGCCTGGGAAGGGATCTCGTTCTCGAAGCGCGCCTCGATGGCGTCGATCACGTCCTCGACCAGCATCGTGATCTGCTCGATGTCGACGGGGCGCTTGTGGCAGGCCGCGCGCACCGCGTGGACCAGCTTCTCCCGGTCGAACTCCTCGCGGCGCCCGTCGCGCTTGATCACCACCATGCCGTCCAGCACGAGGGTCTCGGTGGTCGTGAAGCGATGGCCGCACTCGAGGCACTCGCGGCGGCGACGGATGGTGTTGCCCTCCTTGCTGATGCGGGAGTCGATCACCTTGTCCTCGATGGAGGTACACTTGGGGCAGCGCATGGTGGGGTCAGTTGAGTTCGAGGAAGTTCTTGAGGATGCCCATCCCGCCCTCGGTCGCGATCGACTCGGGGTGGAACTGCACGCCCCAGACGGGGAGCGTGCGGTGGCGAAGACCCATGACCTCGCCCTCGGCGGTCTCCGCGGTGACCTCGAGGTCCTTGGGGAAGGTGGCCCGGTCGACCAGGAGGGAATGGTAGCGTGTCGCCGCGAAGCCCTGGGGCATGCCCTTGAAGAGGTCCGTGTCGCGGTGCTGGATCGGGGAGGTCTTGCCGTGCATCAGCCGCCCCGCGCGGACCACGTGGCCGCCGTAGTAATGGCCGATGGCCTGGTGGCCGAGGCATACGCCGAGGATCGGCGTGCGGCCCTCGAAGGCCCGGATGATATCCAGGGTGACGCCCGCCTCGCGGGGCGAGCACGGGCCGGGCGAGAGCATGACGCGCTCGGGCTTCAGCGCCACGGCGGCCTCCGGGGTGATCTCGTTGTTGCGGAATACCCGTTGCTCCACGCCCAATTGACCGAAATACTGGACGAGGTTGTAGGTAAACGAATCGAAGTTATCGATAACCAGAAGCACCTTCACCGTATTGACCCATGGATTGACAGGGGGGTCAAGGGCGAGGGTAGGGTGGTGCGACGCAACTATGGCAAGTCATTTTCAATTACTGGCTAGCGATCCCTCGACCGGCGCGCGACGCGGTCGCCTGAGCACCCTCCACGGGGTGGTGGAAACGCCCATCTTTATGCCGGTGGGCACCCAGGGCACCGTGAAGGCGCTGACGCCGGTGCACCTGCGCGAGATCGGGGCCCAGATCATCCTGGGCAACACCTATCACCTGAACCTGCGGCCCGGCAGCGACCTCGTGAGGGACCTGGGCGGCCTGCACCGCTTCATGGGATGGAGCGGCCCGATCCTCACGGACAGCGGCGGCTTCCAGGTCTTCAGCCTCTCCAAGCTGCGCGAGATCGGGGACGCCGGCGTGTCGTTCCAGTCACACCTGGACGGGGCCCGGCTCTTCCTGGGGCCCAAGGAGGTGATGGGCGTCCAGGCGAACCTGGGCTCGGATGTCGCCATGGTGCTCGACGAGTGCCCGCCCTGGCCTGTGGACCGGGACGCCTGCGCCGTCGCCTGCGCACGCAGCCTGCGCTGGGCGCGCCAGTGCCGGGAGATCGCGGTCGAGAGCGGCTTCCTCGGCTCCGGCCGCCACGTGTTCGCGATCGCGCAGGGATCCACGTATGACGACCTCCGGCGCGAGGCCGCCGAGGGCCTCTCGGCCCTGGACTTCCCCGGCTACGCTGTGGGCGGGGTGAGTGTCGGCGAGCCCGAGCCCGAGATGCTCAAGCAGGTCGCCGCCACGACCCCCTACCTGCCCAAGGACAAGCCGCGCTACACCATGGGCCTCGGCACCCCCCCGCAGATCCTAAAGATGATTGCGCTCGGGGTGGACATGTTCGACTGCGTGCTGCCGAGCCGCGTCGCCCGCAACGGCCTCGCCTTCACGAACGAGGGCCCCGTGAACCTGAGGAACGAGCGCTTCCGGACGGACCCTCGACCCGTTGTAGAGGGCCTGGACAACTACACCTGCAAGAATTTCTCGAGGGCCTACCTTCGGCACCTGATCACGGCCGGTGAGATGCTCGGGGGCACCCTGCTGACGATTCACAACCTCCACTTCTTTCTAGACCTGGTGCGCCAGGCACGGGAGCACATTGAGGCGGGCGACTTCGGTGCGTGGCACCTCGCGTGGATTCGGCACTACGAGCAGGGCTCGTAGGTCGGGCGCGCCGAAGGCTACTGGGTGAACCCCCGCGGCACGGCAGGCGGCGCATCCAGCTGGGGCTCGCGTGGGAACACTGCGTAGGGCAGCCGGGCTCCAAGGTAGCGCAGGTTGTCGGCCCGGATCGACGGGTTGGGCAGGAAGCCACCGGTCCCGGATGAGGAGATGAGGTCGTCCTGGTCCACCCCGTCGCCCGAGACCCCGATCGCCCCGACCAACACGCCGTTGCGGTAGAGGGGGAAGCCGCCCGGGAAGATGGTGATTCCGTTGGGTAGGTTCCCGTCGACGGTGCCGCTGCCCGAGATGATCGGCGCCGAGAAACGCTCCTGAAGGCCGTTGAAGGGGCCCGGCGGCTCGTTGTCGATGCCCGGAGGAAACATGGCCTGAGCGAGGAACCCGACGGTTCGCGAGGAGAACGCCCGCGTCGCGCTCGAGAAAAAGAGGGCGGTCCTCGCCTTCTGCACGGAGACGTCCCAGGAGAAGATTGTCGCATCCGGCGTTCGGAACGTTCCTAGGACGACGGGCGCCACCCCGGGGTTGTTCGGATTGTTGACGACGGAGATGAACACCTCGGCCGTGCTCCCGGCCGGCTGCCGGATGCCTGCGCGGGTAATGAGCGTCCGGGCCGCCGCTAGCGAGATGATAGCGGTGACCTCTGCCGAGGAGAGGCGCGGCTGGCCCGAAATGGTCCCGGAAAGCGGGTCACCGATGATCGCGGCACGAACCTCACCGGTCACCCCGCCCAGCTGCAATGAGGGCCAGGCGACCGGGGCCGGCGCCTGCAGACCCGTCGTGTCGGGCAGCACCGAGGTGTCGATCGCTCCGGGCGAGCTGGCCACGTAGGGAAAGCGGATGCCCCCCACGAAGATGTTCGTCGCAAGAATGATGGCGGGCGGCTCAAAGCCGAGCTGGCCGGTGAGAGCCACGGCCTCGTTGGTGTCCGGCCCGTCGATGCTCCCGTCCTCGACTTCCGGGCCCGCCCCCGTGACCCCGATGGCCGCCATCAGCACCCCATTCTTGTAGAGCGGGACGCCCCCTGGAGACCCGTAGAGGCGCGTGCCAGGGATGCGGCTCCCGTCGAGCCGTCGGACGCTGTTGATGTCGGAAAAGGCCATGGACGAGTACTCGACGCCCACCAGCGGGCCCGGGGCGGTGTAATTGAATCCTGGCGGATAGTGCTGCTGGACGATGAAACCCGCGGTCCTTGTCGTCAGTGCCTCGCCGTTGCTGCTCAGGAAGACCGCGGTCGCGGCCTTGGACACGGCGATGGCCTCCTGCGCCTCGGTGAAATTCTGCGAGCCATCGGCATTTCGCACGAGCAGTTCGCGGCCATCCCGATCCACAATCGCTATCACCAGGCCGGGGGCGGCCTGGCGCGCGGGACCGGCTGCCTGCGCGAAGATCGTTGCCTGGTCGGCGACCGTTAGACCCTCTACGGTCGCGTCTCTCGGGACGGCGGCACAGGCCGGTGCAAGCGACAACCCAGCAGCCAGCAGGATCCACCCGCGGCAGTGGGTTGGGTTCAAGCGGGGACTGAACGAATGGATCATTTGGCGGGTTAGCCCGGACCTAGTCGGTGGGTCTGCGCACGATTCTGCCCGCACGGGACTCGGGCGGCCGCTCGGCGGCCTCAGCGGCGAACGGAAGGGGAGGGGCGAGCGGGCGCCCCGAGACGGTCTGAAGCGCTCCGTCCCTGGACGACACGTCCTCGACCGTGTAGAGCTGCCCGTCGCGCCTGAGGAACATGTCGAACTCGGAGCCCGTGAAAGGCCGGCTTCCTCGCCGGCCGAAGACGACGGTCTGGCCCCCCGTCTCGTCGACCACCCGGTCGCGGTCCAACCCGCGGCTGACGGCCAGCGCGGGCCCTCGCGTCGGGTAGGTCGCTATGAGCTTGGGATTGGGGGCCGGGCTGAAGCCCATGTAGCCTGGAACGTTCTCGGGAGAGATGAGCTGGAGCACCCGCAGCCCGTTTTTCCCGTCCGCAACGAGACCGTACATCGAGGCGTTCACGGAGCCGACCTGGATCGCGCGCGTGTCGTTGAGGGCGCCCCCGGCGGTGAAGAGACCCTGCAGTCTCGGTGCCCCCGCGTTCTTGATGTCGACGATTGCGACGCCGTCGGCCCCGTCTGCGACGTAAAGGTAGGTGCGCGCTGCATAGAGTCCCTGGGCGTCGCGCAGGGGGAGCGTCGCCGATTCGAGCGGCCGGGGTCGGTCCGGATCCTGGAGATCCAGGACCTTCAGGCCGTCGTCATCGGTCACGAAGGCATACAGGAGCTGCACCGCGACCCGCCGCGGGTTCCTCAGGAATCCCTCCGGCGAGCGGCCCGCGATGCGCGGCCTCGTCGGGTCCGAGATGTCAACGGCGACCAGGCCCGCGCGGCAGCAGACGTAGAGCCGCTTCCCGGCGAAATAGGCGTGCGTCGCCCCGTCGAGCAGTCCGCCCGGGTTGAAGCGCGTCACATCGGACTCGCGGAAGAAGTTGTTCGTCGGATCGCCGTCAAGGAGCGTCCCGACCACTACGATGACGAGGCCCTCGTACCGGTCGGTCACGTAGGCATAGCCGTAGCCGGCCTCGACGGGACGCTCCTCGTTCTCCGGACGGTGCGAGCGCAGGGGATCGACGGCCACGGTCGACGGCAGCACCACGCTGGTCGCATCGCGCGTGCGCACCCGTAGGCGCTGCCCCAGGGGCGAAACGGGCGCGGACACGATCCGCTCGGAGAAGCCCTTGTTGTCGACGTTGGCGACGTCGAACACCTCGAAGCCGCCCGGGCCGTTCGCGGTGTAGAGGTACTCCCCCCTCAGCACTAGGTCCCGGATATCCTCGCCGTCGTGGTGGTAGGCCTCCCCGAGGACGCCCCGGCGGTTCCCCACGTGGTCCGCGTAGTCGCCGGGATAGGCCAGGTGCTGGAGGTGGCTGCCGTAGGGAGCCTGCGGCTCCTCATGCTCGGTCCAGGCGACGGCGTCGAAGCCGGCACTCCCCGAGCCGACATAGGCGTAGCGTCCGAAAAAGTTCACGGTGCCCGTCCCGAACCCGAGGAGCTGCGCCATCCACGCGTTGTTGTCCCTCGCGGCGGACAGGTGGCAGTCGCTGCAGCCCTTGGTGGTTCCCACCGAGCCCGTCGTGTGGGGGAAATGGGGGTTGAAGGCCTGTCCGGAATAGCCCTCGGCGGAGACGGTCTGCTGCTGCGAGTAGACCCACTCGCGGTTGGCGTTCTGAGATCCGACCACCACCGCGCTCGAGGAGCGCAGCACCGCCAGCCTCTGGCCCTTGTAGGTGGCGTCCTTGCCGAGCATGAACACGTCATCGCGCACGACCTGGGGGTTGTAGCTCGTGTAGTTGCGCGTCGTCGTACCCTCAAACTTGTTGGACGCGACCTTCTTGTTGGCCTGCATCGGAAGGTGGCACCCAAAGCAGCTGGTCGCCCACGAGGTGTGGCAGATCTGGCAGGAGATGTTGGAATTCGCGTGGGCAAGCCGCGCGGTGATGATCTCGGGCGATCCCGTGGGAACGTCACCCCAGGTGATGCCGTCGCGCCGGAGGGTCTTCGCGTAGGCCGACTTCGCGTTGTAGCGGGGCGAGGTGGGGTCGACCGTGTCGCGGGTCTGCGGGACCTCCCACGTGACATCCGGGGCCATCATCGAGCGCTGGAAGAGGCGGCGTCCGATCCAGTAGAAGCGGGGTCCCCAGGGCGTCGACCCCTTCGACAGGTCGTTGGGATCCACCTGGCCCTGGCGGAACGTCCCGGCGTTGCCGGAGGTGATGAGGGTCGGCCGCCGGTCGATCGTGCCGTGGCAGTCAACGCACTCGATCGCGGTCGCGGCCCTCGGCTCCCCGTAAATCAGCCCGTTGCCGTGCACGTCTGTCCCGAAGTGGCAATCCACGCATTGCATGCCCCTCGCAAGGTGGACGTCCTTTAGGTGGACGGCCTTCGCGAACTTGTCCGGGTCGGCGTGGTCGATGGGCCTGTCGTCGAGCGTGAGGAGGGTCCCCTCGCGGTCCTTCTTGAACACGGCCCTGAACACCCAGCCATGGCCGTGGTAGTCGGCGAACTGCGTCTGCTTGAGCTTGGGATTGAGCTCGGCGACCCTCTCCAGGAAGTCCGGGTCGCCCCAGAGCCCGCGGGCGGCGGCGGCCTCCGGATTGAGGACAAGGGAGTCCGCCATCTGCGCCTCGGTCGGGTTGCGCTGGACCTTGGGATACATGAATTCGCCGTCGCTCTCCTGATCCCACCACGTGTAACCGAGGTAGGAGTTCACGAAGAGGTTCCCCTGGTGCATGTGGCAGGTGATGCATTGGCTCGAGGGGATGCTCCGCGTGAACTGGTGGAGGATCGGGTGGGCCTTTTCGCGCTTGGAGATCATCGGGTCCCCTGTGAAGCTCAGGCCCTGGTTGCCGTATTTCGACCACCACCCCGAGTTGGTCGGGGAACGGTCGTTGGCGTAGATCACGTGGCAGGCCGCGCAGCCCGACGACCGATAGTCCCCGGGGTGGTCGTTCGTGCCCATGAAGCCAAGCAGCGGGTCGTTCAGGCGGGTCTTCTGCAGATTGAGAAAGACCGGATCGATCCGGTTAAGCGTCCCGAGTCCCCTCTCCGAGAGACGGCGCGCGGGGTGGCCCGGCGACTCGAACGCGTCGGGAATCCCCAGGGCCTCCTGCTTCTCCCCGCCCCGCTCGAAAATGCGCAGGATGTTGGACGGCTGGCCCAGCTCGAAGCGCGGGAGCGGCTCGAGGAACGGCAGGATCCCGTGCAGGCGGGTCATCTCCGCCGTCACGGCCACGGGGCTCTCGATCCGCATGGCCTCCCCGGAGGCCGCGTAGGCCTGTCCGTAGCGCGGGTTCTTGAACGGCACCGCCCCGTTGTTGTAGAGGGCGGCGCCCCAGAGCATGGCGCCGTGGTTCATCATGCTCGTTCCCACATGGTGCACGATGTCTGCGTGGCAGACGCCGCAGGCCTTGTCCGCAACCCTCAGGTCTGCAGGATTCACGAATCGGATGAATTCCTCCGACTCGTGGTTAAGGAGCACCGAGGAGTCGGCGGGCTTCGCCGAACTCTGCCAGAAGA
>CAIXHE010000102.1 GCA_903919205.1 uncultured Opitutaceae bacterium
AACGTCCTAATGATCCGCGGCGACGGATGGCGCGCCGGCTGCACCAGCAGCAGGCGTGACAGACCGAGACGTCGGATCCGGTAGTTGGTTAGCCACGGAAAGCTTCGAAACAGCAACGCTTCCAAAATTACGTTCCGGATTTCTTCCGCTGGCCAAAGCTGCCTGCGACCATGCCGCGAAAAGACAAGTCTTCGTCCAACTCCGGCCAATGAAGTCCAAATGGCGAAATCTCGATATTGTTCAGTTGGCTCGCACTACCCTTCGCCAAGCGCGGGTTCTTCCCGACCGGAAATCGAATTTCGATACCACTTTCAAAAACGACCACAATATTCCCATCGCGAAAGGATGCCGACCGAGCTGTGTCAACCAAGGTGTACATTCCACTCTTTGATTATCAGAGCCTAATTCTCTTCAGCCAAGCTTTGCGCCTTCCCTAACTCTTTAACGTTAAGACCTTGAGATTCCCGAAGCTCAACTTGCTCCTCCACGACGAAAACGGCCTCACCGCCGCCGTAACGCACATGAACGTGAATCGGAAGGTGCCCATTGCCATAGAAGAAGGATCAATATCCATTCTTTTCGAAAATCCTTGGCATCCGATAAGGTGAAACTGCCCCACTCGACGTTAGCGGTCAAGGTGCTTGGCTAACGTTGGTTAAGCCGCGGGCTTGGGTTCAGGCACGCGTCTCACGGTTGTGAACTTCGCTCGGAAGAGGTCGTCCAGGGCCTCGCGCAGCTCGGGCGGGATCCGCGCGACCAGCGTGTCGAGGTCGGGAAGCGCGCCGCCCACGGGGGCCGGGGCAGGCTCCGCCCGGGCCTGGGGAGCCTCGCCCCGTGAGGCGGCCTCGGAGAGGAACGCGGCCTCGGCGGAGTCGTCCGGCCAGTCGCCCTCGCCCGGGCCCGCGCCGGGCGGGGCACCCGACTGGAGCGCGGCCAGCCGCTCCTCCAGCCTGTCAATCAGTCCTTTTTTTTTTGGCCGTCCTCGGAAGGGCCCCCGCCCTCTCCCGCAAGCGCGGCCAGTTCCTTGATCAGGCTGTCGATCGCGCGCGCGCGGCTCGCCTCGACGGCCTTAAGGAGCGTGACCTCAAAGTTGACCCGCTCGGCGAGCCCCAGCTTCACGCGGTCCTCCCCCTCGGCGAGGCCGTCCAGGAGGCGGGTGAGCTGCTCGGTGGTCATCGGGGCGCCCCCCAGGCGGGCGCTCGAGCCCCCGGCGGCGATCGAGTCCAAGAGGACCGTGCGCACGAGCGCCTTCAGGTCCGCGAGCAGCCTCACGAGGTCGCGCCCCGCCGAGTCGCAGGTGTCGACGATGGCTACGATCTGGCGGTGGTCGCCGGTCGCCAGTGCCAAGCCGAGTTCCGCGACCTTCGCCTCGGACACGAGGCCGTACACGTCCAGCACGTCCGCCTCGGCGATCTCGCCCCCGCAGAACGCGATCATCTGGTCCAGGATCGACTGGGCGTCTCGCATGCCCCCGTCGGCCAGTCGGGAGATGCAGGCCAGGGCCGCGTCGTCGATCTTCACGCCCTCGGCCTTCGCGATCGACTTGAGTCGCTGTGAGATGAGGTCGGCGGAGATCGGCTTCAGGTCGAAGCGCTGGCAGCGCGAGAGGATGGTCGGCAGCACCTTCTGCACCTCCGTCGTCGCGAACACGAACTTCACGTGGGGCGGCGGCTCCTCGAGGGTCTTAAGGAGCGCGTTGAACGCGGCCGAGGTGAGCATGTGCACCTCGTCGATGATGTAGACCTTGAACTTTCCCTGGGCAGGGGCGTACCGGGAGCTCTCGCGCAGGTCCCTCACCTGGTCGACGCTGTTGTTGGAGGCGCCGTCGATCTCGATCACGTCCAGGTAGCTCCCCTCGGCGATCGCCTCCACCGCGGGGTCCTTCGGGTCGAAGTCGGCGTTCGGGCCGCCGCTGCAGTTCAGGGCCTTGGCGAAGATCCGCGCCAGCGAGGTCTTGCCGGTGCCGCGGGGGCCCACGAAGAGATAGGCGTGGGCTATGCGGTTGCGCGCGATGGCGTTACGCAGCGTGCGCACCACATGGTCCTGGCCGACGACGTCGCCAAACGTCTGCGGCCGCCATTTGCGCGCGATGACCTGGTATCCGGGTGCGGACAAGGGGAACGGAAGGGAGGAAAGATGAAGTGGCCAGGCACTCCACGGCACTGGTAGGACGTCGGTACCGTTGCTGCCTTCCGGCCCTGGCGGGGTTCGCGCGCCTGCCCATGCATGGCGCCTGGCCGAGGCGCAACATGGGCCGACCCGCCGGCCAAGCAACACCTATTTCGCGGGGGCGGGCTGCGCCCCGGCGGCGCCGTCCGCCTGGGCCTGCTGCGCCGCGGCCTGCAGTCGCTTGAATTCCTGGAGCCGCTCATGCTGCTTGCGGATCAGGTCCTCAAACTTGGCCCGCTGGTCGGGCCGAAGCACCGCGGCGATCTCGTCCTGCATCCGCTCGATCATGAGCGCGCTGGCAAGCTGCACCTCGCGGCGCTCGCGCCCGAGCTCGCTCGCCGTGCGGCGCACGATCGGCTGGATCCTGGCGCGCTGCTCGGGCGTCAGGTCGAGCTGGTTCGCGAAGGCCCGCATCAGCTGGGGGTTGAAGTTCTGGGGTCCCGCAAGCCTAGGAGCCTGGGCGCCCTCCCTCGGCTGCCCGGCATGGCCGCGCCAGCCCGCCCAGTTGGCGATGCCGATCGCGGTCGCTCCCCCGGTGACCAGGCCCGCGACAAAGATCCCGATCGTGGCGAGCACGACTTGCCAGGTTTTTACCATGGCTCAGGTGGCGAGGTCGACCACCTCGGCGACGGGGTCGTCGGAGGCCGCGCTGGGGGAGGCGGAGGGCGACGGATCGCCGCCGAAGGCCCCCTTGATCGCCGAAAAGTTGACGCCCACCGCGACCGCCGCGAGCAGCAGGGACACGCCCGCGGCGCGCAGCGCCATGCGACCGAACATGGAGGCCGGCGGACGCTGCTCGAAGGCCAGCGCGGCGACGCGCGTCGCGAAGCCGTACGGGGCGGCCTCGTCCGGTGCCCGGGGCGCCCGCCGGGCGGCGGCCGCGAGCTTGGCCCAATCCTGTTCAAAGTTCTTCATACGCGTTCCTTTTGATTAAGTTCCTGGAAAATTTGTTGCAACTTCCGTCTGGCCCGGAAGGCCCGCACCTTGACGAGCGTGGCGTTCCATCCGGTGAGGGCGCTGATCTCAGCGACGCTCTTCTGCTCCAGGTCGAGGTACTGGATCACCATCCGGTCCTCGGGCTTCAGCTGCTCGAGGAGCATCTGGACAAGCTCGCGGGCGGCCAGGGCGTCGTCCGGCGCCACGTCGTTCTCGTTGGTGATGACCGAGTCGAGCACGTCGGTCTCCCGCTCGGAGAGGTCCGCCCAGCGCATCTCCGGCCGGCGCTTCTGGGCCCGCAGCTGGTCGATGCAGGTCGTGACGGCGATGCGGGACACCCAGTGGGGGAACGGGACGCTGCCCTGGTACTGTGAGAGGCGGCTGAACATCTTCAGAAAGATCTCCTGCGCAAGGTCTTCCTCCTGCATTCGACGGGGCAGGTGCGCCCGGACGATGCGGATGACCAGCGGGTGCAGGTGCTCGACAAGCTCTCGCGCAGCCATCTGGTCGCGGTTGCGAACGCGATCAAGGCAGCCAGCCAGATCAAACGACTGGTCGTCAGGCATAAAGGGATGGAGACATCATCGAACACATGGTGCAAGACGCCGCTGTGGCGCCCGCGGTTACCGCCGGCTCCCGCGCCCCTTGACTTTTGGGCCGGCGCGCCGATCAATTGGGCGAGAGATGGCACCCGCCTACCAGGACCTTCGACTTACCCGCACGCACGGCCTCTAGAGGCGCCGCGTAGCGGCCGGTCGTGCGTTGTCCCAAGGATCCCCGTTTCCGCCGCGCTCCCGCGTGGGACCTAGCCGGCGTTGTACTCCGTCCTGAAACCCGCCAATCTCAATCCCTTCCCTCATGCAGCCAGACCCCGCCAGCAAGTACGCAGCGTTCCCCCCCGTCGACCTCCCCAACCGCCAGTGGCCCGGCCGCAGGCTCACCCGCGCGCCGATCTGGTGCAGCGTGGACCTTCGGGACGGCAACCAGGCCCTCGCCCAGCCGATGAGCGTCGAGGAGAAGCTCGAGTACTTCGAGATGCTGGTGAAGATCGGCTTCAAGGAGATCGAGGTCGGCTTCCCGTCGGCCTCCCAGATCGAGTTCGAATTCACGCGCAGGCTGATCGAGGAGGGGCGCATCCCCGCCGACGTGTCGATCCAGGTCCTCTGCCAGTGCCGCGAGGACCTGATCACGCGCTCGCTCGAGGCGGTGCGCGGGGCGAAGAACGTCATCTTCCACCTCTACAACTCGACGTCGCCCAAGCAGCGAGAGTACGTCTTCAACCTGCCCAAGTCGGAGATCGTCCAGGTGGCCGTGCGCGCGGTCGCGTTTCTGAAGCGCGAGAGCCGGCCGCTCGTCGAGGGCGGCACCCGCCTGCGCCTCGAGTACTCGCCCGAGAGCTTCACGAGCACCGAGCTCGAGTTCGCGCTGGAGATCTGCGAGGCCGTGAGCGACGTGTGGGGCCCCACCCCCTCCGACAAGGTCATCCTGAACCTCCCGGCGACCGTCGAGTACGCCACTCCGAACGTCCACGCGGACCAGATCGAGTGGATGTGC